>CAYUXV010000038.1:0-5405 GCA_964448875.1 uncultured Verrucomicrobiota bacterium | reverse complement strand
TTTTCGTGGAACCAGCCTCAGCCGCAGCTTTGGCGGGTGTGATTCGCAGTCAAAATGAGGGCGCGATTCCTGCGGGCAGCCTCGTTGTCGCGACCATGACCGGGCACGGGTTGAAGGATCCTGATAATGCAATTGAGAATGCCGGGGTGGAACCTGTGACATTGCCGGCGGACTTGGATGCGGTGAAGGCCGCAATTGGCATGTGATCTCATGGCCCTGATAGTACAGAAATTCGGCGGCACATCCGTCAAGGATACGGATCGCATCAAGAATGTGGCTTCGCGCGTCGGCAAGTACCGGCTGCGCGGGGACCAGGTGGTGACGGTTGTCTCCGCGATGGGCGGGGTGACCGACACCCTCATCAGGTTGGCGAGCGAAATCAACCCGCTACCAAACGAGCGGGAGATGGACATGTTGCTGGCAACGGGCGAGCAAACGACAATCGCATTGCTGGCGATGGCGTTACATTCGCTGGATTTGCCGGCGGTTTCGTTGACGGGTGCACAGGCAGGGATCGTGACCGACGGCGTCCACTCGAAGGCAAAGATTCGCAACATCACTCCAAAGCAGGTGCATACGATGTTGGATGAAGGCAATGTGGTCATTGTGGCTGGATTTCAGGGGCAAACATCGGACGGACGAATCACCACGCTGGGGCGGGGAGGCTCGGATTTGACGGCTATCGCATTAGCATCGGCATTAAAGGCAGACCTGTGCCAGATTTACACGGATGTTGATGGAGTCTACACCGCTGATCCTCGAATCGTGCCGGATGCGCGCAAGCTGGATGAGATTTCCTATGACGAGATGTTGGAGATGGCGGCAACGGGTGCCAAGGTGATGCAAAGCCGCTCCGTGGAGTTTGCCAAAAAATTTAATGTGAAGTTTGAAGTGCGCTCGAGTTTAAACAACAATCCTGGAACCATTGTGACTGAAGAAACTGACAGTATGGAGGCCGTGGTCATCCGCGGTGTAGCGTTGGATAAAAATCAGGCGAAAGTGACGCTTGTGGGTGTGCCTGATCAACCCGGCATGGCGGCCCGCGTGTTCAGCTCACTCGCAAAGGCGGCCATCAATATCGACATGATCGTGCAGAACATAAGCCACGGTACAGCAACTCCGTCGACGGATTTGTCGTTCACCGCCGACAAGCCCGATTTGGCTAAGGCGCAGAAGGTTATTGGCGAATTGCAGGCCGAGGTGAAGTTTGCAGAGGTTATTGCCGATGAGGATATCGCGAAGGTTTCCGTGGTGGGTGTGGGTATGCGGACTCATTCGGGCGTTGCAGCAAAGGTGTTTGAGACTCTGGCTGGCTCGGGTGTAAACATTGAGATGATTTCGACCAGTGAGATAAAGATATCCGTCGTGGTTGAAGGTGCCAAGGGCGAGGAGGCCACACGCGCATTACATACGGCGTTCTTGGGAGACGAGACATGAGTGGTCCCATCAGTCATTTCATCCGGCAGCATTACCGCCATTTCAATGCGGCAACACTGGTGGATGCGGCTGATGGTTATGTGAAGCTCCTTGATGAGGGAGGCCGGATGTTTCTGGCCATGGCCGGCGCTATGAGTACCGCCGAGTTGGGCATCTCTCTGGCCGAGATGATTCGGCAGGAGAAAATACACGGCATTTCCTGTACGGGCGCAAATCTTGAGGAGGATTTGTACAATCTCGTTGCGCACGATCACTTCGAACGTATCCCCAACTACCGGGATCTTACCCCGCAACAGGAAAAGGAACTGCTTGATCGCAATCTCAACCGCGTCACCGACACGTGTATCCCTGAGGGGGAAGCCATGCGGCGACTGGAATCCAAGATTCTTCCACGTTGGAATGCAGCTTATGATGCCGGAGAACGAAAGTTTCCACATGAGTTTTTATATGAATTACTGTTGAGTGGAGAACTTGAGGAGTTCTATCAGATTGATCCTGCGCACAGTTGGATGCTCGCTGCAGCGCAAAAGAACCTGCCGCTTTTCGTGCCCGGCTGGGAGGACAGCACAATGGGCAACATGTTTGCCGGAGAAATCATCGTAGGTAAAATAAACAATGCCCAAATGATGAAAAGTGGCATCGAGTACATGGTCGAACTGGCGCGTTGGTATGAGGAAACGACGCCCGAGTCACCGTTGGGGTTTTTTCAGATCGCTGGCGGCATCGCTGGTGACTTTCCCATCTGTGTTGTGCCCCTGCTCGAACAGGACGTGAAGCGATCTGATGTACGCAAGTGGGCGTACTTTTGTCAAATCAGCGACTCCACCACCAGTTACGGCAGCTACTCTGGCGCAATCCCCAATGAAAAAATTACCTGGGGCAAACTGGATGTAGACACTCCCAGTTACGTCATTGAGAGCGATGCAACGATTGTGACGCCGCTTGTTTTTGCCCACGTACTGGGTTGGTGAACCAGAAATAAACCAGGGCAGCACAGGCCACGGCACTTGGCCACCGTACCATATCAGGCGCAAATACAATTGCGGCATTTACCACGATAAAAAATAGAAATCCGTGGATGCTTCTTGCGATCCATTTAGCGCGCTTGGCGTAGGATTCAGGATTCCACCATAGCCAAGAGGCGTCGATTATCCACAACGTTGTCAAGACGTAGTTAAACCAGATACCTGCGCCGAAGGGGGTGCCGATGACCGACTCGCTTTGGTGGGCCACATGCTCGACGGCGGCGGTATGGCTCCAGCTGTGGGTAAAGTGGAACGCAGCGAGGATATGCAGACAGTTAAAATCGCACCCAGCTCCCCAGACCCATTTCGCGAGGCGCGTATTGCCGCGCAGTAGCAGGAATGCCCCGATAAAATAACCGGCCAGCGCTAGCCACGCGGTACCGCGCACAGCCCAGTCGCCACCGTCCATTTATAGCTCCGTAGATTCGTCGGCCGAAGCACCGCTGCCGCGTTCCAGCTTGATTACGCGCTTCTTGATGATCTCCAGTTGCTTGGTGAGTTCATAGCTGGCCTCGTAGATGGCCGTCTGGGTTTCCTCGTCATCAAGCGCGTTGACCGCTGGATTGACGTGCATCATCTCCTGCGCAATGGCTGCGCAGTGGCTCTTGATCTTTTCACTGGCTTCAGCACGATCCATTTTTATCAATAGGTTGCCCGGCCGCCGGAAAGGTCGAACACAGCGCCGGTTGTAAAGGAGCAATCCTCACTGGCGAGCCACGTGACCAGCGCGGCGGCCTCGTCAACCTCGCCAAAGCGGCCCATCGGGATTTTGCTCAGCATATAGTCGATATGCTGCTGGTTGACCTGCTTTAAAATGTCGGTTTGGATGACAGCGGGCGTAAAGCAGTTCACCAGTACACCGTCTTGTGCCAACTCCTTGCCGAGGCTTTTGGTCAAGCCAATGACACCTGCCTTGGCGGCACTGTAGGCACTGGCGTTGGGGTTGCCCTCCTTGCCGGCGATGGAGGCGGTGTTGATGATGCGCCCCCAGCCATGCTCGCGCATGTGCGGCACCACGGCGCGGCAGCAAAGAAAGACGCCATTCAGGTCCACGTCGATCACGCGGCGAAATTCCTCCACGGGATACTCCCAAGTCTTATAATTGCCACCCGCGATGCCGGCGTTGTTGCAAAGGATGTCGATGGAGCCTAGCTCGGCCAGCGTGGCATCTGTGGTGGCCTGCACGGAATCGGCATCGGTCAGCTCCACAGTCTGCGTGATGACGTTGCCGTGTTCGGAAAGTTCCTTGACCGCCTCAGTGGCCGCATCGGCGTCCACGTCCCAGATACAAACATCTGCGCCAGATTGCAGTAGCCGCTGGCTGATGGCATAGCCAATGCCGCGTGCACCGCCGGTGACGACTGCGTTGCGTCCTGAAAGGTCAATCTGGTTCATCGCGACAAAGCATTAGTCAAAGCTCCCTCGCGCGAAAGGATTTTTTGCCTCGACCCGAAAGGCTCCCGAGGCAATCAATTCTGCCATGACTAGAAGCGACAAATACCGTGTTGTGCTGGTGACTGCGCCCAAGATCACCGTGGCGCGCAAACTGGCCAAGCTTGTACTTGAGCAGCGCCTGGCTGCCTGCGTGAATATTGTAAGGGATGTGGAATCGCATTACTGGTGGGAAGGCAAGGTATGCCGGGATGCAGAAGTGCTGCTGGTGATGAAAACAGCGAAGGCCAGGCTCAAGGCATTGGAAGAACAGGTGCTTGCAGCACACCCCTATGACACGCCGGAATTTGTGGTGCTGCCTATTGAAGCAGACAGCAAACGATATTTGGAATGGCTTGGCGCGAGTACAGCCTGAAAAGCGGTACGCGCCTGCTCAAGGGGTTAGGGTGTGTTCAATTGAACCGTGGCAACCGCGCCGTTGAACATGATAAAGGTAACTGAGGTGTGTTTTTTGCCCTGTGCATCGGTGATATCCATGCCTGTAAAGGTCCATGCACCACCCCCTTGGCCGTAGGGTTTGGCAATGGCTGGTTTGCCAAAAACATCCCAAACACTTTGTGCACTTTGCCCCTTCCATGCGGCAATATCCCTTCCCCCCGCGCCAAAGGTCCATTGTAGCGTCTTAGCGCTTATCTGTGTCCTAACCTTTATGAATGTGGGTTGTTCTGATTCATTAAAGGTGCGCCGTTCCCCGTTCTTATTTATTTCTGCAACGCCAGTTAAGCTGCCATTGGGATTAATTTTTGCAACTCCTCCAATTTCACCTGTGATATGAAGTTCTTTCCCCTCAATCCTCCACTTGCCGACAAGTGGTTCTGTGTCGTAAATATATCCGCCTGTCTCGGGGTCAATGCGAAACTGACTCCAGCTTTCAGCTTTGCCACTATTTAATAAGATTATTGTTATTGCCTTCCTCAAGGTGTCTCGTCGGATAGTTTGCTGGTCTGACATATATGTCCCAACCAGCTTTCTTTCTGCGGGTGTTAGTTCTCTGCCAGCAACGGGATTAGATGAATCGTTGGGTTGAGAGTTTGCTGTGGTGCTATTTTTGTCAGTGGCCTTGGTCGGCGTTTCTTTTTTGGTGGAGGAGTTGTTTTCACCAGACTTTGCGGGACCTTCTGTCTTCCCACACCCCACCAACGTCACCATGGCAACCATCAAAAGGAAGTGCTTCACGCCGGTCACCTTACGCCTACCGTTACATCCGTTCAAACTCTGAAATGACCAGTTGATTCTCCATTTGAGAGAGCGGTCTGAAGGCGCACTCAGAACCAGCGCTGTTGAAGCCATGATCATACTGGTGTTGATGGTTGCGAAAGAGCTAGAACAACTCCCTGACAACGGTGCCTTCGGGAAGCATTGCCATCTGGCGGCCTTGGGCGGTGAATTTCGCTTTCGGGTCAAGGCCCAGGGCGTGATAAACGGTGGCCGCAAAGTCGGCAATGGACACGGGGCGATCGGTGGGTACCGCGCCATGCTTGTCACTCGCGC
>CAYUXV010000037.1:0-5417 GCA_964448875.1 uncultured Verrucomicrobiota bacterium | reverse complement strand
TACATTAACCCTGACGCTCCAGAAAAGAAACTCATCTCAACCGGCCGCTTGTGGGTGCTGATCTTTCTCATCGCAGCCGCGCTGCTTACCATCTTCACGATGGACCCCAACTCCGAGGACAGCTTCTTTTTACAAATCGCCTCCCACCAGTCGAAACTTGTGGCAGGTGTAGTGGTTGCCTTCTTGCTCGGTATGTGCTGGAAACGCGCCACGGGTGCCGGAGGATTGGCGGCTATTTTTTTCGGCGTCGCATTTTCCTACGGCCTGCCATACCTCTACCCGCACATCGCCAGCGAGGCTGTAATCAAGACCTTTGGTGAAAAGCTCAACTTTAAGCACAGCGTATTCATCGCTGCCGTCATCTCATTCGTAGTTCACATCATCGTGAGTCTCATGACGCAACCGGACAAGGAAAAGGCCGAGTTCACGTGGGAAGGCCTTGGCCTGTTCCAGCCCGGCGAATTCCGCTACTTCGTGATCAAACTCGGCGGGACACTGGCCGTCTACGCCATGCTGGCCGCCGCCATGCTGGGCGGCATGCTCACGCCAGTATTCGCAGGTGTTGCTGCCGCGGGCTGGACGCTGCTGATGTTCATGGATTCCCTAATCAAAGGCCTCCTGCAATCTGCCGCTCAAGGTGAAGCACGCAACCCACTGAAAGATGATCGCCTCTGGGCCGGCCTCCTTGCGGCTTGTGCGGTGTTCATGATGTACTATTTCAAGTAGTCAGGAACCCCACAACGCTTTCATCCGCTCCAAGCCGGTGGAGATTACTTTCAGCGGGTCCTGCTCCCACAATTCAGCGCTGAACAACTCCAAGCTCATGGTGCTGTCGTAGCCCTTCTCTCTTAGGACAGCAATCTCCGCGGCGAGATCAACCTGGCCTTTACCGAGCATAACCCGATCAGGATCTTTCTGTGTGGTAGCGGGCTTGTCGGGATGGGCATCATCAATGTGATAATGGCTGATTTTCTCGACAGGGATAACACGAAGATCATCTAGGGAGGAATTACTATTCCAGTTATGGAAGGCATCGAGGATGATTGACGAGTCAGCATCGTCTGTTTCCTGCACAATGCGCCAGGCGTCAGCAAGGTTGTAGACGCTCTTAAAAAAGCTGATGTACTCGAACGTTGGCTTGATCCCCTCCACACGTCCGATCTCCAACAAGTCTCGATAACGTTCAGGCAGGTGATCCTGACGCTCCAATTCCATGGGCGGCGTGGCGACGATATACGGCGCGCCGAGGCGTGCGCCTAGCGCAAAGCGCCGGCGCGCCTCGTCCTTCACAAGCTGATACTCCCAGCCGTCCATATCACCCCATTGCCGAATGGCGATGACGCTTGGGACAATTAATCCATTGTCGGCCAGCGCTTTCTCTACCTCTCCGACTTCGCCGCCTCGGCCAATATGGTCGTAGATGTCATTAATCCAAAGCTCGATGCCATCATAACCGGCCGCGGCGGCCAATTCGATTTTCCGTAGCAACGGCTGTGGCTTGATGGTGCTGGTATTTAGGCAGAACTTCACGTGACGAAGTTTGAAGATTGTCTAGGCGTTGGCAAGCTCAGCAGCTTAACGAGGACCTCTTACAGGTTTGTTGAGGCTTGGTTTTTAAGACAAAATTCGGTTATATTACGTCATGTCTATGACGGATTTTGTCGGAAGACTTCGCCCACAATATCGCCTGATTCAATGGAGTGCATTTCTCGTGATGGGGTTATTGATGCTGGTGGGGTTTGCGCTGGGAAAATTTATGCCATTGCAGGGGCAATTGGTGTTTTGCGCATTCGGCATTGGAGGCGGAGCGGCTTTTGCTCGAATGTGCCATCCGCCGGAGCGTGACCTGACGTTACTCGGCTTTGCCTCGTTGACTTTTGTAGCGGCCTCACAAGTGTTTTTCCAGATGCTTGTGTGGTCGGAAACATGGCGTGTTCATTCATCGATATTGGGCTGGCGTCTCTGGTGGGGCACAGTAGTAGTAGCGATCTGCCTGGGGTTATTGCAGGTGCTGTGGCGCGCGGGGGCGAGATGGGAATGGAATTCGGGTCGAACAACACTGGGCTTCACCGCGCTCCTTGGCCTAATGTTAACGGGACTGTCGTTCCGACCCAACCCAATTGCAACATTTCCGACCTGGTGGTCGACATTGGTGGCATTGTCAGCCTTGGGCACATTGATCGGCTCAGGTGTTCTTATAACCCGCTGGATGCGTACGCGTCCGGCCAATCCGCGAGCGATTGCGCCTTGGTTCAAGACCGCGCTGTCGATAACGGCGCAACTTGTGGTTGTGGCGGGTGCGTTTTATGTGGGGCAAATCTCAGTGCCGCCGCCGAGTCCGTTTGACAATATGCCGTCTGCGCTAGCCGGAATGTCCAAGGACGAGGTGAAACAGCAGATCAACGTTGACCATCGAGAGCTGCGCGAAATCGCCCATAGCTTGGACGCATTGGTGGGGCGTGGTGAAAAAAACCCAGGTGAGATCCAGAAGTGGCATAGCAACACTGCCAAAATGATGAGCAAAGAAAAACGTTCTATTTATGATCCGCGCGAAACCGACAAGCTACGCGAGCTATTCCATCGGTATCTCAAATACCGCAGCCGACTCACGCAAATGGTGGCGCTTTATTTAGGCTATCGGGAAATAAATGATGACCAGCTGCGTGCGCGTGCCTATTTGCTGGGTTGTTGCGCAGGGGCGACCATGCTGGAGTCGGGCCGATATTTTGTGAAGGAATTTGTCGATGATTCTCTAGCTCGCGAGAAACTAAACGAGGCCGACCCAGGCCGACTAAAGGAGGAGATGTTTGAGAATGTTTACCACAGTGTGACTTCGCAGGAGCACATGAACATGTTTACAATGTACGGCCGACGTTTCGCCGAAAAACGTGCGGACTGGCGAAGGGAGGAAGTATTTGTGGCGGGTGATTTCGATTGGCTGGTGGAACGCATTGACGATAGCACGAGAAACATTCATAAAGCGGGCCTAAGCCCGACGCGTGCGTGGTTCTCGCGCATCAAACGGCGGCTGTTGCGTGACGCCAATGAGCCGCTGTACAAGGTACAGGAGATCGTATCCACCATTGTTGGCGATACCCGGATGGTAAGCCGCAAGGCATTCATCACCGATGCCCACATTGGCGCGGCTGTTAAAACATTACAGCCGGGTGACATCCTACTAATAAGACGCAATTGGTATCTTTCCAATGCCTTCCTCCCCGGCTTTTGGCCACACGCAGCGATGTACGTGGGAACACCGAAACAACTCGAGGAGTTGGGAATCGATAAAACGAACGCCGGCGTGAACTGGAAGCAATACGTGGTACCCGAAGACGGTCATCAGCGCGTGGTCTTGGAGGCCGTTAGTGAAGGTGTGGGTTTTTATGCTGCTGAACATTCGATGAAGGCTGACTACGTGGTGGCCATGCGGCCGAATCTTACGAAGGAGCAGAGAAAAACGGCCATCCTCAAGGCTTTTGGTTATGCCGGGCGTGCGTATGATTTCAGTTTCGATTTTTTTACTGACGACAAAATCGTCTGCAGTGAACTGATTCACCGTGCCTACGACCCCATGCTGAAATTCGACTTCGAAAAAATGCTCGGGAAGGAGATGGTGACCCCACTGGGCATCGGCCGTAAATGCGCTCGGGAGCACGGGCAACTAGACGGACAACTGAATTTTGTGCTTTTTCTGGACACCGCATCCGGTGCGATCGGTGCGCATATTGTTGGTCCTGAAGCTCTTCGGCAGGCCTGCGTTGAGTCCATGGACCGGCCAAAGGCATTCAATGAATGAACGGTGATAGCGCGAATCCCCATTCGATTGACAGATTGACGACATATGAGAAACCTAAAGTGCTAAATTGGCTACGATGAAAGCTTTGTGGAACCTGTCAATCCTCACTCTTTTTTTAGCGTGTGGCAATCAGGATCCAATCGTCGGGCAATGGCAGATGGAATCGAACGACGGCAACGCGGATTCCAGCGACATCACTGGTGGCATGGGCAACTTGGTCGGGGGAATGCGGGTTTTCACATTCAAGGAGGATGGCACCGGCTCGGTGCGTCTGGGCACAGCAAATGAGCCATTCAACTGGCAGATTGAAGGCGATACCCTCACGCGAACCGCGAAGAAAACAACAGCTATCCTCAAACAGCGTGTGATGAAATCAACCTATCGCATTGAGGGCGACAAGTTGATCCTTACCGAGTACGGCAAGGAAATCATCTTGCGGCGCAAGTAGACTGGTTTAACCTAACGACATGCCGATTTACGAATTCAACTGCAAAGGGTGCGGGAAGGATAGCGAGCTATTGGTCCGGTCGCGGGATTGGCAGGGCGAGCAATGTCCGGAATGCGGGTCGCAACAGCTGGAGAAGAAACTTTCCACTTTTGCTGCCGGTGGCCAGTCGGCGGATTCTTCGGCAGCTTGCTCGGGAATTCCGACAAACTGTGGTCGGTGTGGCACAGCTTGATTTTAGCTATCGCTAAAACAGATGAACAATCGCAGGTTTTAGGCCAAATCGAGCAATTTTAAGGAAGTTCTAAAATTCTTCTATTCGAGGCAACTTTCAGTTATATTTCGTCGTCTATTTGAAGCCATTGATTCCGTTGGTTCTTTGGTCTGATTAGACTCAGGCTGAATAAAGTTGAATGACTAATAGAAAATTTATTGGCGGCCGGGAGTGCGGCCAGTAACTGGAAGTTAATTTTTATGATGAGGACTAGTAATCTGAGTATCGTGTTTGCCTGTTCGGCATTGTGCTTGCCGGCTATTGCCAAGGAGAAGCTGTCAACGGCGCAGCAACGGTTTGGTGGAGAGACGGAATAGGCCGAAAGCCCAAGCTTTCGACGTCACGTCGTGCCATTGGCGAGCAAGCTGGGTTGTAGTGGCCGCGAGTGCCACGGATCTTTCCAAGGTCGCGGGGATTGTCAGTTAAGCCTCTTCGGCTACGACTTTGCCAAGGACCACAAGGCAATCACCGCTGATAAGGAGAACCGAATTCGAATCAATCCTGATCAACCGGAAAAAAGTCTCTTTCTGCAGAAACCCATGAAGCAAGTGAAGCATAAAGGCGGTGAGATTTACGAGAAAGGCAGTTGGGAGCACAACGTGATGCTCAAGTGGATTCTAGAGGGAGCCGAATTGGATGTGGAGGAAACCGGAGATTTTGATCGGCTGGAAATTTTCCCCAAGGAGTTTGTTGGTAAAAAGCCGGGCGACACGATCCAGCTTAAGGTCTTAGCCCACTGGAAGGATGGTACGGTTGAGGATGTAACCGGCTTTACCCGTTTTGACACCAATGATGAGAGCGTGGCGGTGGTCGATGGAAATGGAGAGGTTGAGCTTAAAGGAAAAGGCGATTCCCACATCGTGGCCTTTTACGATAACGGTGTCCGGCCGATGCCTGTCATG
>CAYUXV010000036.1:0-6466 GCA_964448875.1 uncultured Verrucomicrobiota bacterium | reverse complement strand
CCCCCACCTTGCCGTGTTGCCACGTGCCAGCATACCGATTGCCATCAATAACCACATGCGAACTGAAAGTTCCCAACCCGATGATTTTAACGTTATCCATGGCGATGACCGGTTTATCGCCGGCCCACTTTACCGGTAGTGGCATTGGTAATGTAATATCAGTCTTTCCATACTTAACCCGTGCCTTAAACAGCCAAAGGTCACCAGCCTCCAATTTCTTCACGCTAAGAATTGTGTACTCCTCTTTTGCCGGCACCCCTTCCTGGCCATCAACCGTGAATTGACCGATAAATTTAACGCCGGACAATTCCTTTTCGAACTTGGCATTGCGCTCCTTATTATCCGCAATGT
Source organism: uncultured Verrucomicrobiota bacterium (assembly GCA_964448875.1). GTDB lineage: Bacteria > Verrucomicrobiota > Verrucomicrobiia > Limisphaerales > UBA1100 > UBA6614. Next base: position 6,115 of record CAYUXV010000036.1, on the reverse strand, counting down.
CAGCATCAAGTGGAACCCCAAGGAACAGCCCAACGACTACAATGAAGCAGGGAAGCAATTTCATGCCTGACGATAACGCATCTCGCTAAACTTGGCAATCCAGACCAAAAGAATTTGATTTGCAACTTACACTAATCTACTCCCGTGCGCGCATTTTGTCCCTCAGTTTATTTGCCAAAAAATTCATCGAAAACCTCGCGGACATTCTTCCGCCAGCCGGTCACTTCTGTAAGCAGCTTTTCAGCACCTGGAATCCCGTAACGAACAGAAACTCTGTATAGCGCATCCTCATCATCAGGCAAAAGCACTTCCCCCTCATAACTCCATCTGCGGAGGATATGCTCAAGCTGACGCAACTCCCTATAGCTTCCAACAAGTTTTGTAAGTTGTTTTTTTGCAATCAGCTTTGATTGCGATGCACGCTCAAGGACACGCAAGGTGTTCGGCTCATGCCATCCTTCAGCGAGGCATATGACCTGGCTGATAAACTCGACATCCATCAATCCCCCCGGACCCGTTTTTATAGCAAATTCTTCAAGGCCAACAGGAGTCCGCTCGGATTCGGTAATTTGCCTCATCTCACATATTTGATTTTTCCAGTCATCACTATAAGCGCTAAGGGGAAGACTTGGGCGCATAAAATCACTTATCTTTGCCGCAAAAACCTCAAAAGCGCTGCCGGTTTTTTGATCTCCTGTGATATGGCGCGCGCGACTAAGGGTTTGCAGCTCCCATAACTCACCGCGCGTGCGGTAATAGTTCTCATGGGCAGCGAGGTCGTTCACAAGCAAACCATCCCGTCCTTCAGGTCGCAGGCGTGCATCTGTCTGGAACGTTATGCCGTCAACAGTTCGCTCGCTTAAAAGCTTGATCAGCTCTGTTGCCAAATTGGCAAGTCGCTCCAGTTGCCTGGTTTTGCTGGCAGCAACAAATATTATATCCAGATCGCTACCAAAATTGATTTCCTTTCCACCGAGTTTTCCAAGCCCAATAATGGAGAAAGGTGGATTTTTCATCCGATGCCTGCGCATTACAACATCGAGAGCATATTGCAAACATGCATCCGCAAGGGCGGACAATTCATCACAGGTTGCCTCAAAATCATTTAATCCAAGGATGTCCCTGAGGCCAATGCGCATTTGCTCAGCACGAAAATATTTGCGAATCCACAAGGATTGATCCGGATCATTACGACCGTAACTTAACTCCAGGTGGATTTGGCCAACGCTCTTGCGACGATTCATCTGGCCCGTCAGTTCAATTTCATCAATCAGATCTGGAGACTGGATGGCCGTTTCTGCTAGAAATTCACTACGATCAAAAACCAGTAACAACAATTCGAACTGTGGCCGATTGGCAAACCATGCCTCATAAAGCATGCTTCGTGATCCATAGGCACTGACGAAACTATCAATTCTTGTTAGCACACGGTCAGGGTCTGACAAAGCCTTCCTGGGAAAAACCGTTTTGCCTCGTTGTGATTGAGGACATTTTGTCAGGAATGTACGCACTAGATCCATTGCTACACGACTCGTGTGTGCAGCCACGTGCGTATGCTCCGGACCTTCAATAAATTCCCTCAAATGCGCCATCGCCTGACTTACATCACGGAAACCATGTGCCGTTAGGACCGCTTCCCATTCTTCTTCGTGGCCAGTTACTTCCTCCGGCAATACGCGAACCACATCCGTAGTCTTGTTCTTTTTTAAGCGATCAAAAACCTTTCGCACCCGCCGCATATGATCAGCTGTTTTACGGCCAAATTCTGCTGCACTAGTAGAATTCATTAAGTGGGCAAGTCGATCACGAGAGGAACGATCTTTGGGGATAGTGTGTGTTTGCAAATTATTTTCCATCTGCAAGCGGTGTTCCACTTCTCGAAGGAAGATATATGCAGCTGACAAAACATCCGTCTCGGATTCAGGCAAGAGATCGTAATCTGCCAGACGTTTGAGCATGGGAAGTGTCTGTGAACCCTGCAGGAAAGGCTGGCGCCCTCCATGTAACAACTGTAAAGCCTGAACAATAAACTCAACCTCTCGTATCCCGCCACGTCCAAGTTTCACATCACGATCCAATTCGCCCTCGCGCACAACCTGTTCCTCGATAAGGCGCTTGAGATGACCTATTTCCGATAATGCAGATTCGCTAAGCGAACGCGGAAAACGAAAAGGATGTATTGTTTCAGTAAATTCAGCACCCAGCTCAGCGTCACCTGCAATCGGACGCGCCTTGATCAGCATCAATCGTTCCCATAATTCACCCCATTGAGCGTAATAATTCTCGTAACTCTCCACAGATCGAGACAATGGCCCGGACTCACCCTCCGGCCGCAATCGGAAATCAATACGGTACAACATACCGTCATCAGTCGCCCCCCCAACTTCAGCGATGAGATTTTCAACAAGCCGATTAAAATATTCATGTGAAGACAAATTCGAACTCGCTCCCCTGCCCTTCGGTCTGTCCTTGAACACATGCCCTTCATCCTCATAAACGAGCATCACATCTACATCACTGCTGTAGTTCAGTTCATGCCCCCCGAGTTTCCCAAGTCCAATCAGTGAAAACGGCGTTTCGCACCATATGCCATCACCGCCAATATGCCATGGGGAACCAAACTTTGTTCGTAATCGCTCATGGCAAATATTCAACATTGCTCCAAGTGAAACATCCGCAACGTGTGAGAGTTCAGCAGTGATCTCTGAAACATCGGCTAACCTGGCCAAATCCCGGGTAGCGATTCGCACCATTTCCCGTTGTTTAAATCTACGAATTACAGCGAGAGCATCAACATCCTTCTGTCTTTTCAGGAGTTGATTCAACTCCCGCTGTAAACCTGCCAGTCGGCGTGTGCGCTTTAATGCATTCGAGTCAAAAATCTCCAGCCATTCCGGATGTGCCACCAGCCACTGGGGTATACACTCGGAGCCGCCCAAAACTGCCGCCAGCATTTTAGCATCCTCAACTTTCATTCCCTTGACGGCAGCGGGCGGCAATATCTCAAAGGAAGATTGCGCACGGCGAGCATCAGCCGTCTCTCGAAACAGATTCTGCCAGGCCTTTGATGTCACTTGCCAATTACATGGTTTTGGCGAACCATTGCCAACGAAAAGTTTAGGAACATCTTATTCGCATGCAAACAATCGACAGCAAAACATTATCCCGAGATTGCGAGGCAATCCAAATTCCCGAGGGAACAAAGGTAACACTAGGCAAAGGCGCCATTGTAGATATCACCCAAACACTTGGCGGCACATACACCGTTCGCGCGGGAACCATGCTCTGCCGTATTGGAGCACACGATGCGGACGCGCTGGGATTTGAGAATGCAGAAACAGAAGGAGAAATTTCCGATGGCCCGGCGGACACTGAATCGGTCACCGCGGTCCTAAAGACCTGCTATGACCCTGAAATTCCCGTGAACATCGTTGACCTCGGCTTGGTGTACGACACGGTGGTGGAACCGATCGAAGATGGTGGCTGCAAGGTCGCGGTAAAGATGACTCTGACAGCCCCTGGTTGCGGAATGGGCCCATCAATTGCTGCTGACGCGCAACAAAAAATTCTACAACTCAGGGATGTAGAAGAAGCCAGCGTCGAGATCGTTTGGGACCCGCCTTGGCATCAATCGATGATCAACGAAGAGGGCCGCAAGATACTGGGTCTTTAGGAGAAATTCTTTGACGCTTGGCAGCGGCATTCGCATACTCGCCGCTCACTTGTGGCCATAGATCAGATGGTAGAGCGCGTGAATGGCATTCACGAGGTCAGGAGTTCGATCCTCCTTGGCTCCACCATTCTTTCATTTTCACTACTTGGCATTGTGTTGGATTATGCACTTCGGCAACGCCTTCTGCAGTTCAGCAATCTGAGCCTTGGTGAGAGCGGGGTTGGCGGCGAGTTCCAGCTTCTTCAACTGTGCAAGCTTCTCAAGGCCCTTCACATCGGATAGTTTATTGCCATTGAGACGCAGCTCCTTTAAGTGCGTGAGCTTCTCCATGCCTTTCACTTCGGTCAATTTTTTGCCTTGTAGATGCAACCCCTCTAACTCCGTGAGCTTCTCCAGAGCCTTTACAGAGGTCAGTTTTGTGGTGTTGAGATGCAGGAATACCATCTGCGTGAGATTCTTCAGAGCCTTCACTGAGGTCAGTTGATTGTTTTGAAGATACAGCACCTCCAATTGCACTAGCTTCTCCAGGTCATTAATATTGGTCAGTTTATTGCTATTAAGTGCCAAATTCGTCACCTTCTCCAAATCCTCCTTGGTGAGTTTACCTGTTGGTTTTTCGAGTAATTGGCGAATCTCCTTCTCAACAATAGGGTCGGCAATGAGTTAGTTGAGAGCGGCTTTGGGCTGCTCTGTCTTCTTTGCCTCTAACTTTGGCTGAGTCTTGGGTGCTGCCTCCTCCTTACTGTCCCCACACCCCACCAGCACAAACAAACAAAGTAAAACTGCGATTTGATTCTTCATTTCTTCTTTTTTTTCTTTTTCACATTTACTTCATCCCAAGGCTTTGCACCAACGCGCTTGGCCCAATCTTCCCAAGCGCTTCGCAACTCTTCAGATTTTTTGGGCATGGCACTAGCAAGATTATTGAGTTCACTGCGGTCCTTACTCATGTCATACAATTCCCACGGGGTGTTGTGCATCGCTACCAGCTTGTAATCACCCTTTCGCACGGCCCGATTTCCTTCATGCTCCCAAAAGAGTGTCCGCTCCTTTTTTTGATCCCTGGCAAATACGGGCAGTAAGCTTTCCCCTTCTATTCCCCTACCTTCCAACCCCGCTGCAGCAAGGCAGGTGGGCGCAATATCAATCAGGTGACTGGGCGCGTGGCGCAATGCCCCCTTGGCTTTCACCCCAGCCGGCCAGTGGACAATCAGGGGCGTCGCCACGCCGCCCTCGTGGGTATAGCGCTTGTACATGCGGAAGGGAGCATTACTCAGGTTGGCCCAACCGCGACCGGAACTGGAGGACCAGCCTCCCCTCCTGCCCCACTCTGCATAATTATCCACGCGTGTTTCAGGGTGTTTCCCGCTCTTGGCAAAAAGCCCACGCCAATCGTGCACGCCCGTGCCGGGCACCCCATTATCGACCATGAACATAAACAGCGTGTTATCCAACCGGCCAGCCGATTTAAGTTTCTCCACGATCCGGCCAATATTCTGGTCCATCCGGTCAATGATGGCTGAGTAGAGCGCCATCTTGAAATCCAGTTCATCACGCAGCTTCTCATCGTAGGTTTCCCACTTGGGCACATCAAACGGGGAAAGAGCCCAGTCCTTTTTAATTAACCCCAGCTACACCATCCGCTCATAACGTTTTTGGCGAAGTTTATCCCAACCCACATCCCGAAATCGCCCACGGTATTTCTTGGTATCCTCTTCTCTGGCATGCAGCGGAAAATGAGGAGCGTTGTGTGCCAGATACAGGAAAAGCGGCTTATCGGCGTGTTGCTTGAAGGATTCATCTATGAAATGCAGCGCGTAATCGGTAAAGACATCGGTGGTATACCATTCCTGATCCGGGTGCAGATGATTGACCGGTTTCTCGGTACCGGACAGGACTTCCTTGTCATCGAGAAATACCGGGCAGTGCTTGAGTACCGTGAAATAGGAATCGATAAAATTGTGTGTGCCATAAAAGCGATCAAACCCGCGGGCAGTGGGTGACTGCTTTTGCTCCGTGCCCAGGTGCCACTTGCCAGTCATCATGGTACGGTAACCGCCCTTCTTGAGGCGTTCGGCCAAAGTCGGCACATTGGGTAGGATCGTGCCGCGATAGCTGGGAATGCCTCGATCCTTGGTCATATGCCCCATGCCCGCCTGATGTTGGTACACCCCAGTTAACAGTGCCGCGCGCGAGGGACAGCAGCGGCCGGTATTGTAAAATTGGGAAAAACGCAACCCATTGGCAGCCAGCTTGTCCAACACCGGCGTCTCAATCTCACCGCCGTAACAACCGAAATCTGAATACCCCGCGTCATCAGCCATAATTACAACAATATCCGGCGGCTTCCTGTCTGCCCCAGTTGCAGAGAGGCACAGGCAGAAAGTCAACAAAGCTAGGAAGATGGGTTTCATGATTGAAAAGCCTTAGCCGAATGAGGGC
>CAYUXV010000035.1:0-20011 GCA_964448875.1 uncultured Verrucomicrobiota bacterium | reverse complement strand
GTGAATCACCGCATTGAGATGCCTGCAGGCGGGCGGCGAACTTATAACTGTGACCAGGGACCACTCGATCGTCATGGTCCGCCGTAGTCACCAGCGTCGCGGGGTATGCTGTGCCATCCTTTAAATTGTGGTATGGCGAGTAGGCGCGTATTGCCTTGAATTCCTCTTTATCATCAGGCGAACCGAAATCGCTGGTCCACGCCCAGCCTATGGTAAATTTGTGGAAACGCAGCATGTCCATCACCCCCACAGCCGGCAGCGTCGCGCCGAACAACTCAGGTCGCTGTGTCATGCAGGCTCCCACCAACAAACCACCGTTGCTGCCACCGGCGATCGCCAATCGATCAGCACGCGTGTAGAGATTGGCCTGCAGCCACTCAGCAGCTGCTATGAAATCGTCAAACACATTCTGCTTGTTCAACTTCGTACCGGCCTTGTGCCAATCCTCTCCATATTCACCACCACCCCGAAGATTGGGCACGGCGTACACACCACCTAGTTCCATCCATACTAGATTTTGTACTGAAAAATTTGGCGTAAGACTGATGTTAAAACCTCCGTAGCCGTATAACAGGCAGGGGTGACTGCCATCACGCGTCAGCCCGCGCTTGTGGGAGATGAACATCGGCACGCGTGTTCCGTCCCTGCTGACATAAAATACCTGACGCGTTACATAGTCCGCAGGGTTAAAGTCCACTTTTGGTTTTCGAAATACTGAGTCTTTGCCTGACCGAAGGTCAAGTTGATGAATCGTCCCAGGATCAGTGAAACTACGAAACGAATAAAACGTTTCCGTAGCATCACTACGCCCTCTAAAACCACTGGCAGAACCAATGCCCGGGAGCGATATCTCGCGCTTCATTTTGCCATCCAGTGAAAAAACCTTCACCTGACTGTGCGCGTCCTTCAGATAGTTGGCGATGAGTTGGTTGTTCAAGCGGCTTGCCCAGCGTAGGGTTTCAGCAGCTTGCGGGATGACCTCCCTTATCTTGTCGGGCTTTCCGATTTCCACGGCAATGACTCGTCCACGCGGGGCATCAAGGTTCGTTTGGAAATAAAACAACTTGTCGTCATTGCCAATAAAGCTGTAGTCCGCATCAAACTTGTCGAATAACTTCACCATATCGGTGTCAACGGACTCAAGATCCCTGTAGTAGACCCGGTTTCGGCGAGCTGTACCCTGCCATATAGTGATAATAAGGTAGCGATCATCCTCCGTCACCGACGCGCCGTATCCCCATTTCGGATTATCCGAATTGTGATATACAAGTTCATCAGTCGACTGCGATGTGCCAATCCGATGGAAATAAAGTTTCTGGTTCAGATTGATGCCCGACATCTTTTTGCCAGACTTGGGCGGATCGTAGCGGCTGTAAAAAAATCCGCTGCCATCACGGCGCCACTCCGCATTGGAGAACTTTACCCAGCGTAGGTGATCATTGAGGTTGCGACCGGTGTCAACATTGCGCACACGCCATTCCTGCCAATCTGAGCCGGCGACAGAGGTGCTGTAAGCAAGGTGCTTGCCATCATCGCTCACCGACCATCGGCTCAATGCAACCGTACCGTCCTTTGAGAGGGTATTGGGATCCAGCAGCACACGGCCGGGATTGTCGAGCGAATCTGTCACATACAACAAACTCTGGTTCTGAAGGCCATCGTTGCGCTTGTAAAAATACCGGCTGCCGCGTTTCACAGGTACGCCAAATCGCTCGTAATTCCAAAGTTTTTTTAGTCGTCTACGAATGTTGTCGCGTTCTGGGATGGTGGCAAGATAGTCGAAAGTCAATTCGTTCTGCGCCCTCACCCATTCGCGCGTCTTGGAGGAATCAGTATCCTCAAGCCAGCGGTAAGGGTCAGACACCTTCTCGCCATGCAATACGTCCACTTGGTCGACCGTTTTTGTTTTCGGATATATCACACGCCCATCGGGCAAGAGTTTACCTGAGGAAACTTGCTGTGTAACGCATGCCATGCCAAACACCACCAGTATTGCCAAGCCGCTAAGTCGCCATGACCCATTCATTGAGATCTCGTTCATTGGATTCGGATTGCGAAGAGACATTCAAGCGTTCCATGACCTCGCCTGCCAGATAAATCGAACCTGCCACCACAACAAAAGACTCATCCGCCAGAAGTTCTAGGCCTTTTTCCACTGACTCAGCGGTCGACGTCTCACAGAATTTACTGCAAACCTTGGCAATCTCTTCGGGAGAAACGGCTTTTTGACTACTAGTGGGGACCGCTATTACACGGCCAGCCAAAGGAGCGATGAGTCGACACATTTCGCGCCAATTTTTTTCATCGGACATACCTAACAGGATTGCTGGAAGCTCACCGATATGATTTTTTCGGAGAAGGTCAGCAAGTGTGCGCATACTCGCGGGATTATGAGCGGCGTCAAAGATGAATCGATGTTTTCCATCGCTCCATAACTGCGCACGAGCTGGCCATTGCACTTGTGCAAGTCCGTCGCGAATAACAACCTCCTCAATCGGTAAATAATCGGTCAGCGATTTGACAACGGTTGCGGCAAGAGCGGCATTTTGTTTCTGATGTTCACCGTGTAGTTTAAGAGCCGGCAGAGTCATCCGTGTATCAGCAAGGGTAAATTGAGCATTCCGTTCTTCAGCGGTTGATTTTATGACGGCTTGAGCCTCGGACTTCTGGGCAGCGCAAAAGACGGGTCGGCCAAGCTTGATGATACCAGATTTTTCGGCAGCTATTTGTTCGAGTGTGGCACCGAGCCATTGCTGGTGGTCTTTGTCAACAGGAGTGATGACGGCGGCAATGGGAGTAACGATATTGGTGGCATCGAGTCGACCTCCTAGGCCGGTTTCGAGTAGCACCACATCACACTTATTTTCGTCAAAGTGCTGAAGAGCCATCACGGTGATGACCTCAAAAAAAGTCGGGTGGCCTTCACGCGACCAGTCATGTAGAAGCGAGCGGATTTGGACGGTCAAGCGGATGATTTCTTCTTCGCTTATAAGTTGCCGATTGACCTGCATACGCTCTCGAAAACTAATGAGGTGCGGCGAAGTAAAAAGGCCGGTCTTATATCCAGCGTGACGATAGATGCTCTCGAGCATGGCACAAACAGAGCCTTTTCCGTTGGTGCCAGCGACATGAATGATGCGCAATCGATCCTGAGGATTGCCCGCCTGTTCGGCAAGGCGTCGCGGGTTTTCGAGGCCAAGCTTAGCTCCGAAAACACGAAGGTCATAAAGCCACTGGATGGCCTCAGGGTAGGTCACGGCTAGTTGCCGTTGGTCGTGGCATGTTCGTGGGCGGCCTTGATAAAGCCAGCAAAGAGCGGATGGGGGCGATGTGGCTTGCTCAGGAACTCTGGGTGAAATTGACTGGCCATGTAGAAGGGATGATCCTTTAGTTCAACCAGTTCCACGAGATTCCCATCGGGTGAAGTACCACTGAAGACGAAGCCGGCATTCTCAAACTGTTCACGATAGTCGTTATTGAATTCATAGCGGTGCCGATGACGTTCACTGATTTCGTCTTCATCGTAAAGGCCGGCTGCACGGCTGCCCTTCTTTAATTTACAGGGCTGCGCGCCAAGCCGCATGGTGCCCCCCATCTTGGTTACCTGTTTCTGCTCATCAAGCAGCGCAATAATAGGGTGAGGTGAGCCAGGTTCAAACTCCGCTGAGTGCGCATTTTCCAGGCCGAGAGCGTTGCGGGCAAATTCGATTGAGGCAATTTGCATACCCAAACAAAGGCCAAGGTAGGGCACACCGTTTTCCCGAGCGTACTGTGCAGCGCGGATTTTTCCTTCTATGCCACGCTCACCAAATCCGCCAGGCACGAGCACGCCAGATAGACCGTCGAGGCTTTTAACACCCCCGTTATTCTCAATAGCCTCAGAGTCCACGCGCACAATCTCCACGCCACAGTCATTCGCTCCGCCACCGTGAGTGACGGCTTCGTAGACGCTTTTATAAGCGTCCTGCAAATCGATATATTTGCCAACCACCCCGATTTTTACATGATGCTTGGGCTCACACAGGCGACGAAGAACCTTCTTCCAGCGTGCCATATCGGGTTCGTTAGTCTCAAGACCAAGGCGGCGGCAGATGAGTTCGTCCATGCCCTCGCGCTGCAGCATGATTGGCACTTCGTAAATGGAATGATCGACATCAATTTCCTCAATGACCGCCTCAACAGGCACGTTACAAAACATAGAGATTTTTGCACGGAGATCGTCCTCTAGCGGTTTTTCCGTGCGAGCCACGAGTATGTCCGGCGCAATGCCAATCTCACGCAGCTTGGCGACCGACTGTTGGGTGGGCTTGGTCTTCAGTTCCCCCGCAGCCTTTATGAACGGTACGTAGGTGACATGAACGAACATGGCGTTCTCTCGCCCTACCTCCAGCGCAAACTCACGGATGGCTTCCAAGAACGGCAGTCCCTCTATGTCACCTGTGGTGCCACCAATCTCCGTGATGATAACATCCGCGTCACTTTTCTCGCGCACGAGGTGAATGCGATTTTTAATCTCGTCTGTGACGTGCGGGATAACCTGTACTGTCTTGCCGAGGTAGTCGCCACGCCTCTCTTTCTCCAGAACGGTCTGGTATACTTGGCCGCTGGTAAGGTTGTTGAATCGTGTTAAGTTTGAGTCCGTAAAGCGCTCGTAATGACCAAGGTCAAGATCCGTCTCCGCACCATCGTCCAGCACGTACACCTCCCCATGCTGGAAAGGGCTCATGGTCCCGGGATCAACGTTGAGGTAAGGGTCAAACTTTTGAAGTGCCACCTGAAGACCGCGACTCTCAAGTAGCGTACCGAGAGAGGCAGCCGTCAACCCCTTACCCAAGGAACTTACCACACCGCCCGTTAAAAAAATGTACTTCATTTCTGTAGCAACGCCTCCACCCGCACTACGTCCTCCGGCACATCTACGCCGACGGCGTCATAATCCACTTGGCAGACCATAATGGCAATTCCGTTTTCCAAAGCCCGTAATTGCTCCAACCGTTCAGATTGTTCCAGCGGAGAGGGTTCGAATGTCACCATTCGCCGCAACGTATCACATTGGTACCCGTAAATGCCCAAATGTTTCAAATACGGGAAAGCCGCAAGCTGTTGTTCGGGGCTTTCCTCGGATAAGTCACGCGCAAACGGAATTGTGCGTCGCGAGAAATATAGAGCGTAGCTTGCGGCACTGACAACGACTTTTACGGTGTTAGGGTCAGAATAATCCGTAATGTTGTTCACAGGCGTGGCAGCGGTGGTCATTTCTGAGACTGCCAATGCGTCTGCCACAGCATCAATAACCGTCGGCTCGATGAGCGGCTCATCGCCCTGCACATTCACTACAGCATCACAATCCCGCCTTGCAGCCACCTCTGCGATACGGTCGGTGCCACTTGGATGATCTTTCTGTGTCATCTCCACCGTACAGAATTCCTTGGCTACTTCTGCAATACGCTCATCGTCTGTCGCTAAAATCACGTCAGACAGCAATTTTGCCTCGCGACAACGCTCCACCACATGCTGCACCAGCGGCTTGCCCGCGATGGGATGGATCGGTTTGCCTGGAAAGCGTGTTGACGCATAACGTGCAGGGATAATACCAATGATTTTCACGCGTCGTTCAAAGTCCAATCCACCGCATTGGGCAGGCCATCCACACCATTACCTTCACCGATTTCAGCAATAGACTCTTTGCTAAATTGGTCATGAGGATTTCGTTACTCATCCAGAAAAGCTGTTAATGGGCTCGTCGCCTTCGCTTCTTGGCTCATCTCTCCAAGCCCAATTTCATACGCCATCCGACCGGCCTCCACCGCCTTTGCAAATGCCTTTGCCATACGGCAAGGATCATTGTTTACAGCGATTGCGGTGTTGACGAGAATTGCGTCTGCGCCAAGTTCCATGGCCTCGGCTGCGTGGCTGGGCGCCCCAAGACCGGCATCCACCACCACCGGTACAGTAGCCTGATCGAGAATAATACGAATCTGGTCGCGCGTCGCTAAACCGCGGTTACTACCAATCGGTGCACCCAGAGGCATCACGGTCGCACAGCCAACTTCTTGCAGACGCTTGGCGATAACAGGATCAGCATTAATGTATGGCAACACGGTGAATCCTTCGTTCACCAACTGTTCCGCTGCAGTCAACGTTTCCACAGGGTCGGGAAGCAAATAACGTGGATCTGGATGAATCTCTAACTTTATCCATTTGGGCAAACCCGCCGCTGCCGATAAACGTGCCAGGCGCACGGCTTCATCCGCATTCACTGCACCACTTGTATTGGGCAGAAGAAGAAATTTATCGGAATCAATAAATTCAAGGATGTTCGCAGACGGATCTTTCCTTCCACTCAAATCCGCCCGGCGCAGTGCCACCGTCACCATCTCTGCACCACTTGCCTCCAAGGAGTCCCTCATTAACTCTGGTGAGGCAAACTTACCCGTACCCAAAATCAGGCGGGAGGAAAACTCTCGGTCTGCGATTGTATAAGGTGAAATCGACACGAAGGGAAATTACGCCGCGAGGGCGAGGGCGTCGAGAATGACTTCATATTCCCTCGCACCGCCTCAGGCTTTGTCGCATGCTACGGAACGTTGAACGCGCTTTCACAACTCGGCCTGCGCACTCCAGAGCCCCCAGTTACGTGGCTAATGCGGGAAGCCCTCGTGCGCCCAGGGCTCATCTCCCTGGCAGCGGGGTTCACGGATAACCCTTCTCTGCCCGTTGCAGAGACGCGGGAGATTATGAAAACCATGCTGCGCGGTAATGCTGGCCAGCCTCCGCTTCAATACGGCACTACGGTTGGAGATGAAAAGCTGCGCACCCTCACCGCACGCCACCTAGCCAAACTCGACGGCCAATCAGTCAAGGCCAAGGCTTATCAGCCGAACCGCATGATGATTACCCACGGATCGCAGCAGTTACTCTATATTCTCACGGAAATCCTATTCGATCCGGGCGACATTGTGCTGGTTGAAGATCCCTCGTATTTCGTTTACCTCGGCATCATGCAGAGCCACGGCATACGCGGGCGAGGTATTCGACTGGAATCTGACGGCATCAATCTCGTCCACTTGAAAGAAACACTGGAATCATTAAAAACCTCAGGCGAATTGCCACGCCTCAAGGCACTGTACCTTGTAAGCTACCATAGTAACCCCACCGGCATCACCACCGCTGCCACCAAGAAAGCTGCTGCCCTAAAACTACTGCGAAGTTACGAAAAGGCTGCAGGACATCGCATCTACCTAATTGAAGACGCCGCCTACCGAGAACTCCGCTTTGCAGGTAAAGACACCGTCAGCTCACTCACGATGGATCGCGCGGCAAACCGCGTCATTTACACAAGCACTTACAGCAAACCCTTTGCAACCGGTATCCGCATCGGCTACGGCCTACTGCCGGGTCCTCTATTAATCGCTGCGTTGCGTGTAAAAGGCAATCACGACTTCGGCACCACCAATCTCCTCCAGCAACTCATCACACGGGCCATCACGAGTGATGCCTACAAGAAGCACTTAATAACCCTTCGCCAACGCTATGCCAAAAAAGCGGCCTCCATGGTCCGTGCAATCAGACGGCACCTCCCCAAGAGTGTAGAATGGGAAATGCCTACTGGCGGCCTCTATGTTTGGGTTCGAATACCTGGAAGAATAAAGACCGATCTACAGTCCGCTTTGTTTAAATCTGCTTTGCGCCACAAAGTCATCTATGTCCCCGGAAACCTCTGCTATGTAGACGATACTACCCGTCGTAAGCCCAACCACGAAATGCGCCTTAGCTTCGGGAGCGAGAGCATAAAGAACATCGAGCTCGGGATCGCACGGCTCGGACGCGCTATGAATCGGGTATTGTAGAATACAAAAAAACGGCGCTCTTTCGAACGCCGCCGATAATTATATTTTCTGATTAACCTGCAATCTCAGCAGCGTGGAATTCCTGCCAGTCGTCAAGGTTGTTCAGACTGACCGCATCATCTGGACCTTCGCTGATGCCACAAGCCGAAAGAATGCCCGCCTTTGTGTCGGCATCGTGGTTGTAACCGGCGATAGAATCGTTTAGCGCTCCAATTGATTCTGCATCAAGCTTCGCGCCATCCTGTGCCGTGATCCATGCCTCAAACTGAGTGTAGGTCGGCTTGTCGTTGGTGATATAACCGCGCACTGCTTCGGCTTCGAGGCCCAGACCCGCGATCACCATGCTGTCATAGCCCGCACCGATGCCCGGATAACCGTCAGCGATTTTGCCAGCGGCCTCAAGGCTCACCTTTTGCCACAAGCGCGGCAGGTGCAGTACACCCAATGGGCCTTTGGTGCCGGAACTGATAAGAGGAACAATATTACTCATAAGTCTGTATATCCTAATAGTTAGGGGTTCAGAGGCAAAGGTAGGCACGCAGGGCAGGAGGGGTCAACGGGTTTCTGCATATTATCAGAAAAGTGAGAATTGTTCCTACTTTACCCATCGTATCAAGGGACCCGTTTTGTGTAGGTAAGAGCGCAAGATGGCATAAGGCACTACGACGTGAAAATCCCCTTGCGCATATGGACCCACGTCATAGGGTCCGAAGTGAAATTCCACGCCAGCGGGAGATATAGTAAAGGTTTGGTGATCAGCAAGGTCTGATTCCTTCACGCTGCCGTCCATCACCCAATGTGCCTCGCGCTTGGTCAATGCTTGTTTGAGATATCGTCCCAAGACGCTTTTCCAACGGGTTCCAGCAGAAAATAAATCTGAGAGTTTTAATTCCTGGATGTGACCCTCCCGACTCCACAGATTCACACCGAAGTTGTAGAAGTTGCCGTGCGCGCCGCCAGTGTAATCATAGTTGGATCCCAGTATGCTGATGAGGTCAGTCGAAAAATATTTTATGTCAGCGGAGTCATTGTATGTGTATGGACGCTCATCGGCTTCAATTTCCCTAAACTCTCGCGTGGCTTCCTGAAAACGTTTAAGAAATGTTTTGGATATGATGGAGTTATATGACTGGAGAGCGACTGTCGGCATGCCGGTAGCGATATTTGGGAATTCGGTGTCCAGATTTGATTTATTAACTGTATCTACGTGGCGCCGCACCGAAGTCGCCACTCGAAGCAGACGGAGTGGAAACATTTTTTTGTCATCTGCACGTATCCATTGACCGCTTACGATACCACTTCGCACATCCACCAACATCTTCAAAGTAGCCGATGCCTTTTTGTTTTTGCCGTATTCTGACAAATGCAAACGCGCGCCGCTTAATGTTCCCTCGAGTTCAATGGGCGTACCGTACTTCTCGTAGTAGTAACTCCCCTTAACCAGACCCTTCTCCACACTCAGCGCCATTTGCACTCTCATGGTTTTTCCAAGGATACCAGTAAAATAACATGCGCCCGAGGCCAGTGCCTTGGCTGTGGCATCGCCCGAGATGAGCACGAAATCGCTCCCTGGCCAATCCGCCATAACCGCAACAGAAGTAGGGTTGAGTGGGTATTTACGCCCATCAAACTTCATTGCCGCATACTTTTGTTGTGCTCCACCACCTGAAACCCGTACTGCAATATCGCGCCAGCCATTTGATTTTGATTTCATAACACAGAGCGACCCTTGCATGGGGCCACGCACACCTGTCATCTTCGAAACAAAATTGAATCCATTGGGTCCACCCTTAAAAATAAACATCGTTTGCCCGCCTGTACCGCCCCAATAACTGCCTAGCATTAGCACCAGTGCTTCCTTTGAGCCGTCAGCGTTCAAATCAACAAGCTCGGCACGGTACTCCGTGGGCAGACTCGGCTCAAACGGAGCCGCGCCGAAGTAAGCCTGTTTGTTTGCTAACAAATATGCATTCAACGCCCCATGCAGTTTGGGATGGTCCGGTTTGTCAGCAGCAAACCACGCAGCACAAGCCAAAAACCATTGGACAAAGAATAACCTCCTCATGCCTTAAAGGCTAATCCGGTACACATGCACGTCACAAGTAGCGGTTATACACCAGCATTTTTACTTAGAAAAAATCCATTGAAACCAAACACCAAACCATTAGGATGCGCTCTCTCCGCATTTCGCATCCAGCTGAAATGTCGGGTAAAATAAATTCATGAACAGTTATGACATTGCAGTTATGGGCGGTGACGGCACAGGGCCAGAAGTAACCGCTGAAAACATCAAGGTGCTTGAGATCGCTGCCGAAAAGTTCGGATTCAAGCTCAACTTTACTGATTATGATATTGGCGGCGAGCGCTACCTTAAGACCAACGAGGCTCTCCCCGAAAGTGCAGTAGATGAATTCCGGAAATACCCCGCCATCCTGCTGGGCGCCATCGGACATCCGGACGTGGCCCCGGGCATTCTGGAAAAAGGCATCCTACTACGATTGCGATTTGAACTGGAACAGTACATCAATCTGCGGCCCGTGAAGCTCTATGATGACCGTTTCTGTCCGCTCAAGGACAAAACGGCGGAGGATGTTGATTTTGTGGTGGTGCGTGAGAATAACGAAGGCCTATACACGGGTTCAGGTGGCTTCGTTTTCAAAGGTACCCCAAATGAGATCGCCGTACAAGAGAGCATCAATACACGGCGAGGCGTAGAGCGCTGCCTGCGCTATGCTTTTGAGTACACGCAGAAGCGCAATAAGGAGAAAACGTTGACGCTCTGTGGAAAAACCAATGTGTTAACCTATGCGTTTGACCTTTGGGAGCGCGCTTTTCATGAAATAGGAGAAGCCGACTATTCCGATATCAAACGTGATTATGCGCATGTTGACGCCACCACTATGTGGTTCGTAAAGAACCCGGAATGGTTTGATGTGATTGTAACCGACAACATGTTCGGCGACATCATCACCGATCTTGGTGCCATGGTGCAGGGCGGCATGGGAATCGCCGCGGGCGGCAACATTAATCCTGAAGGCGCAAGCATGTTCGAGCCTATTGGCGGAAGTGCACCCAAATACACCGGTCAGGGCGTGATTAACCCGTTGGCAGCTATCTGTTCGGGCCAAATGATGCTTGAACACTTGGGTGAGACGGATGCAGCAGCAGCCATTGAGGCGGCGGTTATCAAGGTGGTTCGCGAAAAAATAGACACTCTTGCCGCCGGTAGGATGGGCTACTCAACAGCTGAGGTGGGTGACCTCGTGGCGGCGGAGCTTGCGTAATCCAGCGCTTCGGTACACGGTCAAGATTCACCCCGAACATGGCGGCCATGAAATCGCACACTGAGGAACTTTGGTTCGATGTCCCCACGCGGCGGGCGTTTATCAACATTACACCGCAAGTCGAAGACCTCTTGCGAGCAAGCGGCGTACAGGAGGGTTTGTGCCTCGTTAACGCCATGCACATCACGGCTAGTGTATTCATCAATGACGACGAACCGGGTCTCCATGAGGACTACGAACGCTGGCTGGAGGAAATTGCCCCGCATGAACCCATCGAGCATTACCAACACAATAATACCGGTGAGGACAATGCTGACGCACATCTCAAGAGACAGGTAATGGGACGCGAGGTGGTGGTAGCCATCACCAAGGGACGACTACATTTCGGGCCGTGGGAACAGATTTTCTACGGTGAATTCGACGGCCGCCGACGCAAGCGTTTGCTGGTCAAAATTATCGGAGAATAATGTTGCTGTTCACCCTCCCCAGATTGGTTTTGTTGGTTCTATTTGCCGTCATGTCCGTTCTTCAGGCCGCCAAGCCGGTGGTGGTTGGCTACCTGCCGCATTATCGTTCAGGCACCATCGACAAGCTGCCGGTTGAGCAACTCACCGACATTATTTACTTTTCCATCTCCCCAAAGGCCGATGGCTCACTGAATACTACGAGTGTGAGACCGGCGGTTTTGAAAAAACTCACTCAAAGTGCCCATGCGAAAAACACACGTGTACACATTTGTGTAGGAGGTTGGAATTTATCCGGCGGTTTTGCTCCCATGACCGCCAATGCGCAGGCTAGAGGGACGTTTGTCCGCAATCTCACAACGTTTGTCCGCACCCACAAATTGCAGGGCTCGGATATTGACTGGGAACACCCTAAGAGCGCGACGGAAATAGCTAACTACCAGAAGCTGCTCGTTGAGTTGAAGCGCGCCTTCGTGCCGCATCGGCTTTGGCTTACTGCAGCGGTAGCCGGCTGGGGTAAGTATATCAAGCCAGAGACGATTCCGTTCGTCGATCGTTTCCATGTAATGGCCTATGACCAAGGCACCCCCCACGCACCTTACGCCGGGGCACTGAAAGATTTGCATAGCTGGGAAACCCAACGAGTGCCCAAGGCCAAGATTGTCCTTGGCCTGCCGTTTTATGGTCGTAACACGCAGGGCACAGCAGCTACTTATGCAGAAATTATCCAGCGTCATCGCCCCAAGCCCTCTGTCGATTTAGCCGGTGGCTTTCATTTTAACGGAGCAGCCACTATTCGCCGCAAAACCGCATATGCACTACAACGGAATTTTGCGGGCGTGATGATCTGGGAACTCGGTCAGGATGCGTCAGGTAACCAGTCATTGCTGCGTGTGGTAAGCCAAACCGTTTCAGCCCAACCAAAACGGTGATTCGGTTTTTGCTGGGATTTGCTGAAACCGGCTGATTCACTGCGTTCATGTCTCTGCCGCATCGTATTGCCACGCTGCTGTACTGCTTTCACGAGGACGGGCGCGTACTTTTAATGGAACGCCGCCGCGAGCCCAATCTCGGGCTATTCAGTCCTCCGGGGGGCAAGCTTCGCGAGGATAAGGGTGAATCACCCTACGCATGTGCCTGTCGCGAAGCGCACGAAGAGATTGGGCTTGATTTGACTCCGACCGATTGTCGTCTCGTCGGGATGGTTAGTGAGCACGGTTACGAGAACCAAGCCCATTGGCTGATGTTTTTGTTTGAGATTGAAAAGCCGCTGATCAAGCTGCCACCGGAAAATGCGGAAGGTGTTTTTCAGTTCGTTGCTCGTGGCGAACTGGATGAACTACCCCTGCCGCAAACCGACCGCGAACAAATTTGGCCCCTGTTCTGGAAACATCGCCGCGGTTTTTTTGCCGCCCATTGTCACTGTCATTCGAGCGGGCTACAAGATTGGACATTGGAGGAATCGCGCCATGTCTGAAAAGGAGCCAATCATTGATCTCCACAGCGACGCCCATTTCATGCGGGAGGCGTTGCGGCAGGCAATACGTGCATACGAGGCAGACGAGGTGCCGATAGGCGCGGTGGTGGTGTGTGAAGGCCGCGTAATTGCTCACGACTTTAATCGGGTGGAATCACTAAAAGACGCCACTGCACATGCAGAAATGCTGGCATTGACCGCCGCCGAAGCTGCCGTGGGTGATTGGCGTTTGAATGGCTGCACGCTCTATGTGACCAAAGAGCCGTGCCCAATGTGCGCTGGTGCCATCGTACACTGCCGGCTGGATCGGGTGGTCTTCGGGGCGGCAGATCCCAAGGGAGGAGCGGCCGGCGGCGCGCTGAACCTACTGCAATTCCCATCACTGAATCACACCTGCGATATCACCCCTGGTATGCTTGAGGAGGATTGCCGCGCGCTCTTGCAGAATTTCTTCAAGGAGAAACGTTCTAAATCCGAAGCTCCGTGAGTATCGATTCCACAAGACTGCATACTGCTCGCGATAAAGCACGCGCAACCCTTTTACAAACGCGCAACTTGGAAGGGCATTGGTCGGGTGAATTGTCCAGTAGCGCGCTAGCCACCGCTACGGCAGTTAATGCTTTGCGTATTGTCCAGCACGAGACGAAAACGAATCATCAGACTCTTATCGACGGCGGCCTGAAATGGCTGGCGGACAATGCCAATGACGACGGTGGATGGGGTGATACGGTCAAGAGCTTGTCCAACATCTCCACTACCACGCTGTGCTGGGCTGTGTTTGATGAAGGTGATAAATTTCACGATGTTGTAAAACGCGCCGATGCCTGGCTCGAGAAGACAGCGGGAGGCGTCGATTCGAATCACCTTGCTCCAGCCATCATCCGACGTTACGGCAAGGATCGAACCTTTTCCATTCCCATACTCACCCATTGTGCTTTGGCCGGAAAAATGAGTTGGGAACACGTGTCGCAATTACCATTCGAATTGGCGGCTTTTCCGCAAAGATGGTTTGCTGCGCTACGACTGCCGGTGGTCAGCTATGCATTGCCCGCGCTAATAGCCATCGGACAGGCCCGGCATGTGCATCGGCCGACGCTCAACCCCATCACGCGGCTCTTACGCGGCACCACACGAGGAAAGACCTTGTCGGTACTGGAGAAGATTCAGCCTCCCAATGGAGGCTTTCTTGAGGCCACGCCTCTGACGAGTTTTGTCACCATGAGCCTAGCCGGCAGTGGAATGGCAAGGCATCCTGTAGTGACGAAGGGGGTGGAGTTTTTAAAACAATCCGTGCGCCCGGATGGCAGCTGGCCTATTGATACCAATTTAGCCACTTGGGTCACTACTTTGTCTGTCAATGCGTTGGGTGACTCTGTCCGTGAACTTCTCACAGACAACGAGCGCGCCAAAATCCAAGATTGGCTCTTGGCGCAGCAATATCGTGAAGTGCATCCTTATACCAATGCCGCACCCGGTGGCTGGGCGTGGACTGATTTACCCGGCGGCGTACCCGATGCGGATGACACTCCCGGTGCGTTAATTGCCTTGAAGTATCTTGGGGGAGATTGCCGTGAAGCGGGGCAAATGGGCATCAACTGGCTACTTGATCTACAAAACCGTGATGGGGGCATGCCAACCTTTTGTCGTGGTTGGACGAATTTACCTTTTGATCGCAGCAGTGCTGATCTCACTGCTCATACCATGCGCGCTTGGCAAGCTTGGCGGGAGGATTTGCCTGAGTTACAAACCAGAATTGATGATGCGTATTGCCGGGCAACTCAATTTCTCGCCAAAACCGATGGCCCACATGGGTGGTCACCACTGTGGTTCGGCAATCAGCATGCACCAGGTGAGATCAACTGGACCTACGGCACCGCCAAGGTGGCCATGGCACTCAACGAAGAAGCACAACTTACTCAGCCTGGGGGGGCAATGAGACAAAGAGGAGCACGGAACTGTCTATTGCATCTGCAACGTGAAGACGGTGCCTGGAGTGGATATGAAAATGGCCCGGCCTCAATCGAAGAAACCAGCCTAGCTCTTGAGGCATTGTTAGGCATAGGCAATGAAAAGGGAGAAGATAGTGCAAATGTTCAGGCCGCTCTAGATCGAGGCACGAATTGGTTGCTTAACCAACTCGAGTCGGAGATTTGGACAAACCCAACTCCGATAGGGTTTTATTTTGCAAAATTGTGGTACTTTGAAAAATTGTATCCGATCATTTTTGCAACTGGGGCACTAGAGAAAGCTAATCTGGATTAAGTCATGCGCGTACTGATAATAGGTTGTGGTTATGTGGGGAAAACATTGGGAGAGGCCTTGATCCGACTTGGTCACAAGGTCCACGGGATTCGTCGCAACAAAGATAGCCGCACGGAATTGGAAAACGCCGGCATTCAACCACTCTTTGCCGACATTACCCAGCGAGAGCAACTTAACGGCCTCCTCCAAAGTTTTGATTGGATTATCAATACAACCTCATCCAGTCGAGGCGGAGCAGAAATACACAGGGAAGTTTTTGTCAATGGGACACGCAACCTGATTGATTGGATGACCACACGTCCCCCTCAAAAATTTATCTTTACCAGCAGTACTGGTGTCTACGGACAAGTGGATGGTTCTCTTGTTAATGAGGACAGTCCCGCTGAGCCTACTGGTGGCACTGGGCGAAATCTGTTAGAGGCGGAAAAAATGGTATGTGAAGCCAATGGAATCGTACTAAGAGTATCCGGAATTTATGGGCCACAACGAGGATTCTTATATCGCCAATTCTTGGAAGGTGAGGCAGTTCTCAACGAAAAAGACGAACGTTGGCTTAATATGTTGCATCGTGACGATGTAGTCGGAGCTATCTTAAAAGTCCTTGAACTAGCACCCACAGGCGAAATTTTCAACGCGACTGACAACGAACCGGTAACAGAATTCAAATTTTTTGAATGGCTCTCAGAAAAGCTTGGCAGGCCAATGCCACCCATCGGAGAAAAACCGTCTGGTGGCAAGCGCGCCCGAACAAACAAGCGCGTGGAAAACAAACGATTAAAGGCTCTAGGGTGGCAATTACACTACCCCACTTTCAGAGAAGGATACTCAGCGTTGATTGACTGAATTAACACCGATATGCCTAGGCTTGACTAGCCCACACGATATGAGATGCGGACGATCATTTCTCTACTGAAAGCAGTCTGGAGACTTTGCAATATCTCTTTTCGACGATAACGGACAATTTCGCTAAGCCAGACGTTACTGTCAACAGTGACAAAAAGTGTTCCCTTGTTTATTCCTGTGGGCTGGGCATGAGCGGTGATGACGGGATCAATCAAATGTTTCCAAACCTTGACGATCTCGGCTTCAGACCGTTTACGGTCCAATCCCATCGATTCGAGGATTTTGGGCAGAACGTTTCCAGCAGCCTTAGTGCGATCAGTCCGTGCAGCCTCTTGCTCTGTGAGATCCACGCCTCGCCATTGAGCAATCACGCGGCGGCGGGCAAAGGCAGGAACATTGCCGCTGGATTTTTGTTTCGCTCCTGAACGTCGAATATTTCGCATTGGCGGATGGAAAGTTTCATGCATTCAAAACGCGCTCAATACGGGGATGTTCAAAATTGTCAGCATGTTCTTCGGGCGATTTTCCCGGCAACAAGCTGCTGATAATCAGTTAATTCCCGCGAGTAAGATGAGAATACAAATAATCTTCAGAGCTGGACAAGGTTCGGACATAAGAAAAAATGATGATGAAACGATTGTCAAAGATTGCGCAATGATTCGCACGCAAATCAAAATTTTTACACCCACTTTCTAAAAACTCGCCTTCCTAATGTGAGTAAGAAGAGGTGTTCGATGTCTTGACTACCCAATAGACAGTGTGTTACCCACAATCCAGCTACAATATGTAGCTTTTCTGCCAAGGAGGTTAAAAAGGATTATGCGCTGTCCGAAATGCGATTGTGTTGAGGACAAGGTGATTGACTCGCGCTCATCGAAAGAGGGAGCGGTTATTCGCCGAAGACGTGAATGCACTGGTTGCAATAATCGTTTCACCACCTACGAGCATATAGAATATGCACAATTAATGGTAGTAAAGCGTGATAAAAGACGTGAAGAGTTTTCTAGGGAAAAATTATTTGGAGGTATCGCTAAGGCCTGCCAAAAGCGACCAATTAGCCATCAAACCATAGAGAACATCACCCAACAGGTATACGACACCATAACACAGGAATTCCACGAGGAGGTGCCAGGACGTGAAATTGGAGAACGCGTCATGGCAGCATTACGAGAAATAGACCAAGTAGCATATGTACGCTACGCGAGTGTTTATCGGCGTTTTGAAGAAGCTGATGACTTTGTAGAAGCGGTCAAAAGATTGGAGACAAAACATGATACAGCTACATACCGATTGCCTGGTATTTGAAACATCTGACGGCGAAGCCATTCCATGCTCGGCCGAGGATGTAACCGTGGAATTACTTGGTGAAGCTGCACGGGAACTGGAGGAACAAATAGTTGAAGAAGCAGCAGCAGCAGCATTGTATTACTTCAAGCAGGAACTTGGACGCACTGTTGTATCCGTTGGTGAGTTCTCATTCGCATTGGAACGAATACTCCGTGGCTTTGGTTACAAGGTAAAACCGGTTCATGATGATACTACCACCGAATCTTCACGCCATGCGGAGACGGATCTGAAAAATCTTGCCAGCCAAGCTGGAGAGGGCTTGGAGATGGTTTTTTTCTGCACACTTCGCAACCAAATTCATGCGGATCTTCATGGCAAACCGGAACTTCTCCGTGTAAAGGGGCTTCGCGACGCTGTTCATAAACTTACGGGGGCCAAAAACTGGAGTCCCCGTTGCCAAAAACTTAATGACCAGATTGTTGACTACCTTCGAAATATTGTTGCCAGTCATCAACAGCAGGCACGCTTAACGTTGATGATTCTATAAATAATTTGATGACTCTCTTCGAGAAAATCATCACACGAGAAATCCCAGCAGACATCGTTTACGAAGACGAACTTGTGTTGGCTTTCAAGGACATCAATCCAAAAGCCCCCATACATATTCTGATTATTCCTAAAAAACCAATCACCCGAATTAGTCAGGCGGCCCCCGAAGATCATCAAGTTCTAGGTCACCTGTTATTAAAGGCACGTGAAGTTGCCGACAAAACCGGACTCGCTGAAAAAGGTTATCGGCTTGTGATCAATAATGGCGCAGACGCTGGAGAAACCGTTCCTCACTTGCACCTTCATATTCTTGGTGGCCGAACTTTGACATGGCCACCGGGTTGACAAAGCCAAGTCATTAGAGCAATCCAAAGAGGAGGCAAAAACTATTGCCGAACTAGAACAATCTTATTCGTCTTACGGTCAATGGTGAACATTTGGCCAACAGGCTCCATCGGCAGCATGGGCAAAAATTCTTCCATTACCAGTTGCTCCAGCCGTTCAGGCAATTCGCCCTTGGCCTGAATCCATTTTTCCAGTGCCATATTCAACACTTCAAGATTTTCCGCAGGATTATCACTAAGAAGTTTTCTAGCAACAGGATCCTGATCTGCAGGACTCTTAGGCTGGACTGCAGGATCAGGATTTTCCTCCTCTACTATGTTTTCTGGCAATTTAGGTGGATTAGGATTTTCAGTACCGTCTGTAACCTGTTTCTCGGGTGTCGTCGGAAAGACATCACCAGAATTTGTCTCAGATTGCAATGGCGGCTTCCCCACCGAATCTGTCGCCTCTTTGCTAGGCGAATCTACGAGATCATTCTTTAACTGGTCACCATTTACGGGGTTAGGTTTCTTCTGGACAGAATCAAGGTTTGAATTGTTCGCACGATCCTCTTCACCACCAACCACGAGCTGGTCTAATCCCTCTATATCACCACACCCCAAACTCAGGGATGCAATAGGCAAAAAGACTAACAGTCGGTCAGGTTTCATAATCTTAGCGACATGCAACACCTCATATGTACCTTACAAATCAAAATTAGTCAAAAATCAAACAACTATGGTTGGACGAAAAATACCTGTTTATCCTTGTATTTTTGCCTGTGTGCAGTTTGTTAGTAAATACGAGGTTGGACGGAGAAGGCGACTGCCGTAGAATCCGCAAATGGCATGGGCTGATTTCCCGTCAATAACAGATGCGGCGAACATCCTGAAGCGGAGCATAAAACGCGGCCGAATCGGGCATGCATATATATTGAACGGCGTAGATCTCGGCATCTTGGAGTCATTCGGCCTCAATTTGGCAAAGACCATGAATTGCATGGAACCGCCACTTGAACAATACGACTGCTGCGACAATTGCGTGAGTTGCCGCAAGATCGATGAAGGAAACCATGCTGATGTAATGATGTTACGGCCGGAATCAAAACTTCGGCAGATTCGCATCGCCCAAATTACACGACGGCCGAAAAGCCCACCTCGTGTTCTCCACGACCTGGTCTATAAGACCGCCACCGAAAGTGAATGGAAGGTGGCAATTCTTGTAGGTGCTGATCGACTGAACCACGATGCAGCGAATGCTTTCTTAAAATCACTCGAAGAACCGCCATCCCAAACACTATTTCTACTACTAACCACAGAGCCGGAACGTTTGTTGGATACCATTCGCTCACGCTGTCAAAGGCTAAACTGTGCCGGTGATGGTATTGTTCCTGTAGGCGAGGAAGAAGCAGCGTGGCTACACGACTTTGCCGGACTGGCAGGACAGGGCCAAGTAGGCTTACCGGGGCGATACAGATTACTGGGCACCTTGTTGGAACGTCTGGCAGAAGTTAAAATAGTAATTGAAAAGGAACTGGGTGAAGCGTCACCACTAGAGCAGCACGATGAAATTCCACCCGAACTACGCGACCAATGGGAATTGGAATTGAACGCGGCCATAGAAGCAGAGTACCGATACCGGCGCACGAGTTACCTTGCGGCACTCCAAGGT
>CAYUXV010000034.1:0-11984 GCA_964448875.1 uncultured Verrucomicrobiota bacterium | reverse complement strand
GGCCACATCTTCAATGTAAAGGGGCACGGCGCGGGATTCTTTGGTTTGTTTTTGGTGTTGGTGTTTATTTTTGTGGGCCTAATCGAGATCGTCTCCATTGGAGTGCGGCCGGTGGCGCTTACGTTTCGTCTCTACGGCAACGTGTTTGCCGGTGAAAATATTTTGGAAGCGGTGATGAAACTGGGCGGGCCTTATTTTGGCTGGCTGGCAGTACTACCGTTTTATCTGCTGGAGCTACTGGTGGGACTGGTGCAGGCGCTGGTGTTTTCCCTGCTTGCAGCCGTATTTACAGCGCTGATGTGTGAGCACCATGGCGATGACAACGGGAAGGAACACGCACACTGATAATTTCGGTGGTCGGACCATGCACGTCAGTGGAGGCCATCGAGAAAACTAAAAACGAAAGGTAAACAAATGAGTGGAAGTCTTCATATTGGACTGGCAGCCCTCGGTTCTGCGATTGGCGTGGGCTTGGTGGGCATGAAAGCCGCCGAGGCTACTGGGCGAAATCCCGGCGCCGCCGGCGAAATCCGGACGCAGGCGATTATTTTTGCCGCGTTGGCCGAAGGTGTTGTGTTTATTGCGATCTTCCTCGGGAAGATGGGCACGTAAAGATCAACCCAGCTGGGCAGGGTAACCTGCCCAGCTAACCTATTTTTAGCATGGAAAAACTTATATTACTGGCCGCAGCAAAAGGAGACAGTTTGCCCGAGCAATTTGGCGTCACTTGGGAGCTGTTGCTTTCGCAATGCATCGCATTTCTTGTGCTGGCATTTGCTTTGAAGAAGTTTGCTTATGGCCCAGTTCTGAAGGTCTTGGAGGATCGTAAGCAGCGCATTGCCGAGGGCATCGAGAATGCAGACAAAATCAAGGCTGAATTGGCCAGCACACAGGATGAGAAGGATCGCATTCTGTCCGAGGCCAACCAGAAGGCGCAAGAGTTGATTGATGAAGCGCGAACCGCAGCTGAAACAGTAGGCGAGACCAAGGCGCAGGAGGCGGTAAAACAGGCGGAGGAAATTATTCGCAAGGCGCGCGAAGCTACCGAGGCCGATCGCGAGAAGATGATGGCTGAGTTGAAGGCTGAGATCGGCCGCTTGGTGGTGGAAACTACAGCGAAAGTCAGCGGGAAGGTTCTGACGGCTGACGATCAACAACGGTTGATTGAGGAGGCCAACAAGGAGTTGGCTGCATAAAGTTTTTTGATGAAAGGCGGTAAACAATCTCGTCGAGAGGCCAAGCAGCTTTTTAAGTGCTGCCAAGTGGACGATCAGCTTGATGACAATCGGGTGCTGCAAACTGTGACGTTGTTAATAGACAAAAAGCCGCGTGGTTACTTTGGTATTTTGCAAGAGCTGCAGCGGTTGGTGAAACTGGATGTGGCCAGTCGCACGGCACGTGTGGAAAGCGCGGTGGCCTTAAGCGAAGCACAACAGCAACGCGTTCGTGAAAATCTGGGTCGCATGAAAGGTAGTGAGGTGACAGTGGAGTTTGCTGAAGATACGGATCTCATTGGTGGGATGCGCGTGAAGATTGGCGATGATGTTTTTGATGGCAGCGTGAGAACACGACTGACCGGATTGAACGAGAGTTTTTAGATTAGATAACGAAGAAATAATATGAGCAACCTACTTCAAGATATTGAAACCCAGATTGCAGGCGCGAAGACAGATGTAGCACGCGAGAACGTGGGTGTGGTGCGTGAGATCGGTGATGGCGTAGCAAAGATCGAGGGCCTCACCGGCGCGATGATGAACGAAATGCTCGACTTCGGGGGAGGCGTAATGGGCTTGGCTTTAAACTTAGAGGAGACAGAGGTCGGTGCCGTGATCCTTGGCGACCACACCGGCATCGCTGAGGGGGACCAAGTGAAGACCACTGGCAAGCTGCTGTCCGTGCCCGTGGGCAAGGCACTGCTTGGTCGCGTGGTGGATGCGCTGGGTCGACCGATTGACGGCAAGGGTGACATTGCTGCCGAGAAAAATTATCCAGTGGAAAAAATCGCGCCTGGAATTATCAAGCGCAAGTCGGTCAGTCAGCCCGTGCAGACAGGAATCATGGCGGTGGACGCAATGATTCCGATCGGTCGTGGCCAGCGGGAGCTGATCATTGGAGATCGCCAGACTGGAAAAACGGCGGTGTGTGTAGATGCCATTATCAACAACGCTCGCATTAACAAGGAGGGTCTAGAGAGCGAAGATCCTGATTTCCGGCCGCTTTATTCAATTTATGTCGCTGGGGTCCAGAAGCGCGCGAATGTGGCCAAGGTCATTCAGGATCTCGAGGAAAATGGCGCATTAGAATACACTATCGTGGTGGCTGCTACGGCGAGTGACTCGGCTACCAACCAATTCCTTGCGCCGTTCGCTGGGGCAGCGATGGGCGAATGGTTCATGGACAATAACATGGACGCGTTGATCGTGTATGATGACCTTTCCAAGCACGCAGTAGCATACCGACAGGTGTCGTTGGTATTGAAGCGTCCTTCTGGTCGTGAGGCATATCCCGGCGATGTATTCTATCTGCACCGCCGGTTGCTTGAGCGTTCGGCGCGGTTATCAGCGGATGCTGGTGGGGGCTCGTTGACTGCGCTGCCGATCATTGAGACGCAGGCGGGTGATGTTTCCGCGTACATACCCACCAACGTGATTTCAATCACCGATGGCCAATTGTTCCTCGAGACGGACCTTTTTTATCAAGGTGTACGACCGGCCATCTCGGTTGGACTATCGGTCAGTCGCGTAGGTTCAGCCGCCCAGGTGAAAGCCATGAAACAGGTGTCTGGTACTGTGAAGTTGGATCTAGCACAGTTTCGTGAGCTGGCGGCTTTCGCACAGTTTGGTAGTGAGCTTGATGAGGCAACCAAAGCTAAACTCGAATTAGGTAAACGGATTGTGGAGGTGTTCAAACAACCTCAGTTCAAGCCAGTGCCAGTGCCAGTGCAGGTATCCATTCTGTGGGCGGTGCAAAATGGATACTTCAATGACGTGAATGTGGAGGATATGGACAAGGCCCAAGACTCCGTCACCAGCTATCTACAGGATCGTAAAGCCGACCTTCTCAAGAAGATTACAACCGAAGGCAAACTCGACGACGCCCTTGAGGGGGAACTCAAGGCTGCTATGGATGAATATAAATCGGCGAATAAACAGTGATTTAAATGCCTAGTACCCGAGACATTCGACGACGGATTAAGTCTGTCAAGAACACCGCCCAAATCACTAAGGCGATGGAGAAAGTGGCGCAGGCCAAGATGGCTAGGCGCAGCAGGCGGCTATCGGTGGTCGACCGTACGCGGAGTTAATGAACCGCGTGTTGGCGGAAGTGGTTGTGCGTGCAGGTGATTTTCAACACCCTTTTATGGAATCGCGTGGTGGCGAAAAACGGGCATTGATTTTGGTGACTACCGATAAAGGTCTTTGTGGTGGGTTGAACACAAATCTGCTTCGAAAAGTTTCCGATGAGTTTGTTACTGAAAATACTCACGTGGTTTCCGCTGGCCGCAAAGGTGCTCAGTTTGCTACCCGATCAGGATGGGACTTGGTTGCAGAATTTTCATATGGCGATCCGCCGAGCTTTGGTGAGGCACGCGCCATTGCCAAGATGGCTGTGGACCTTTTTGAAAAAGCTGAGGTCGATCATGTGGATATCGCTTTCACAAATTTTGTTAATACCATCACTCAGAAACCTGAGGTGCAGACGCTTTTGCCCATCACAGAGATCAAAGGCGTGCAGGCCGGAGTGGAGGGCGAAGAGACAAGCACGGAGTTGGCTGGAGGTGCTACGGAGTTCCTTTTTGAACCATCAGCGGGACGTGTGCTGAGCGAGTTGCTGCCACATTACATCAATTTTCAGGTACACCAGATTCTCCTGGAGGCCAAGGCCAGTGAGCACAGTGCGCGCATGGTGGCGATGAAGAACGCAACCGATAACGCGAATCAGCTTATCAAAGATCTCACGCTTGAATACAACAAGTTACGCCAGGCCGCGATCACCAACGAACTACTGGAAATCACCAGTGCGCAAATGGCGTTGGGAAATTAAATTTAACAGAACGAATTTACGACATGAACAAAGGCAAGATTGTACAGATTATCGGACCGGTGGTAGACGCGGAGTTTACAGCTAACCTGCCCGCCATTTACAACGCGCTTACCGTCGAGTTTGAGGTGGATGGCAAAGCCACCAAGCTGACACTCGAGGTGCAGCAGCATCTGGGTGACAATTGGGTGCGTGCCGTGGCGATGAGCTCCACTGAGGGACTTAAGCGTGGAATGGAGCTAGTTGATCAGGGCAATCCCATCAGCATGCCCGTAGGCGAAGGAGTGATGGGTAGAGTATTCAATGTGACCGGTGAAGCAGTAGATGAGCAGGGCCCAGTGCAGCCGGACAAGGATGGTGAGGGAAATGATATTTATAACCCTATTCATCGTGCAGCACCGGCACTGACTGAGCAATCCACTACCCAACAGGTGCTAACCACAGGCATCAAGGTGATTGACTTGATTTGCCCTTTCCTCAAAGGCGGCAAGGTCGGTGCCTTCGGTGGTGCCGGAGTGGGTAAAACGGTCATCATCATGGAACTCATTAATAACATCGCGAAGCTGCACGGCGGCATCTCAATGTTTGCTGGCGTTGGCGAGCGTACGCGCGAGGGCAACGACCTTTACAATGAGATGATCGAGGCTGACGTCATCAAGACTGAGAAAGATGAAAATGGACACACCAAGTACCATGAGAATGGTCTCCCGGTACTTGCGCCTGGCTCACGAATCGGCTTGGTATATGGCCAGATGAACGAACCGCCTGGTGCGCGTTTGCGAGTGGCACTATCTGCATTGGCAGTGACCGAATATTTCAGAGACGAGAAGAATCAGGATGTATTGCTCTTCGTAGACAACGTCTTTCGCTTCTCGCAGGCGGGCTCCGAGGTGAGTGCGCTACTGGGACGGACACCCTCAGCAGTAGGCTACCAGCCTACGTTGGCCGCTGAGATGGGTGACTTGCAGGAACGCATTACTTCTACCAAGAAGGGCTCCATCACTTCATTCCAAGCAGTGTATGTGCCTGCAGATGACCTGACCGACCCTGCGCCAGCGACAACTTTTGCCCACCTCGACGCCACCATAGTGCTCGAGCGTTCCATCGCCGAACTGGGTATTTACCCTGCGGTAGACCCGTTGGCTTCTACCTCGCTGGCACTCACCGCTGATATTGTCGGTGATGAACACTATCGAGTTGCCCGCGGGGTGCAGGCTGTGTTGCAGAGATATAAAGAGCTACAAGACATCATCGCGATTCTTGGTATGGACGAACTATCACCCGAAGACAAGCAAACTGTCTTCCGTGCGCGCAAGATTCAGCGTTTCCTCTCACAACCATTCAGTGTAGCCGAAGTCTTCACCGGTACCCCGGGCAAACAGGTTGATGTGGTCGACACCGTGAAGGGATTCGCCGAGATTCTAGACGGCAAACACGACGAAGTTCCCGAGAGCAACTTCTACATGAAGGGTGGTATCGAAGAGATTCAGGACTAATCAATGGCCGATACGCTCCAACTTGAGATCGTCACTCCGGAAGCCGTAATCTACTCCGAAGAGGTTGACGTGGTGACCTTACCGGGCTCCGAAGGGGAAGCAGGTATTTATCCAAACCATGTTCCATTGATGACCAAGGTGCAAGCTGGTGAGCTAATTGCTAAGAAGGCCAGCTCCATTGAAATTTTGGCTGTGGGCGAGGGGTTTGCGGAAATCACCGGTGACCGCGTGTCCATCCTCACCGATAACGCATCCAACAGCACTGATATTGATGAAGTTGTCGCAGAGGAAGCTCGAACCAAGGCAGAGAAGCGTTTGAAAGAAGGCGATATTTCGGAGGATGAGGCGAAGGCTTTAAATCAAGCCATACTGTACTCAGCTGCTCAGATAAAAGCCAAACGGCGTCGTGGATAGAATAATAATTATTCGGGTAGATTCATGACTTTTGCTAACGAGTCATAAACCTCTTTCGGGAAAAGAAAAATCACAGGTTCGCTATCGGGGGGCACAAGTGCAACGGTGTATCTATGTCCGTCTTGATTAATTTTTCCGAACTTCAAGGTTCTACTCTCCGATATTTGGCCACGTTTAACTTGTAGTGTAATTTTTGGTGTTATCTCAGTGATCTCGTAATTGGCAACTTTGCTCGACCCACGTTCTACCCACTCAACTACGTGGAATTGGCCTAGTGCTTTCAGTGCAGATTCCATGTTGGCATTTTTTTGTAGATTCATTTGGCCATCTGGGCCGTTCCAAATATTCTGAGTGTCGCGCGCATACTCTCTTGCAATTTCCCCTATTTCCAAAGTTACTTTTTCAATATCGCTGATCAGAACGTTGAATAACTTTCGGTCTCGGAGCTTAAAGAAGCGTGTAGGCAATCTGTTGCGCCACGCAATCCCCGTGGTGTAGACCATGCTTTCATCATGTCGGCGCACAAAGGTGGAACCTTCCGTTGTGTCCTTCCCGAAATCCAAGCGAGATAAGACTGAATTTGTAACAGTTCCAGGTGTCTTTTTCTTCAATATCGTGAATGATGCTACTGGTTGATCGAGTTGATAAGGTGAGTAATCGGTCACGACATCGTGGGGCAGGTCATCTGCCTCCATAGTTTTCAAATTTAAGAGGAGATCTTGAATTAATTTTTGATCGGCTTTCATATCAAATGGCATTTGAATTCGCCATTCGTTTTTATCACCTGTGTTTAGAAGTATTGTTTTGCCGGTGCCTGATCGTGCCTCTATCTCAATGCGAGCAACTTTGTTGGTGTCAAAATTATCAACCAATCGGGGATCACCAAACAATTGCCATGCCCGGCTTTGAAACAAGCGATCAAGTGTATTGGTGCGACTAATTGTTACAAGCGTGTCAAATAAAGTGTCATGTGCGTACACCAAACCGGGGTTGTTTGTGTGTGAGCCGCCAAAGTCGATAGAGGCCAATTGATTCGTGCCTTCTGTGAATCGAAGTTGGAGTGATGGATTTTGTAATCCCATTGTTTCCGGTAAAACAGGGGTGTTTGCAGGGAGATATTTTGTGACCCTCCAGCTCGCGGCAGTTTCTAGGAAGCGTCGAATGCGGTCAGCATCTGCGCGTTTGGCGGGTGCCGGTTGTGTGAGTTTCCATGTTTTGTTTGTGACATTCCGCTGTAGGGCGAATTGTACTTGTTCTCCCGTTTTTGCGATAATATTGTCCACTTGTCTATCAGGCCTAAAGTGTACCAATTTCGGATTCCGCCATCGATTTAGGTCAAAAGTTAAGTCATCTCGGAAATAACGTGGAACCACAAATACTCCGGTGCGGCCCGGTGTTCGCATATACACATTGTCACCCATTAGTGTTAGAGCGCCAACATGTAGTTCTTGGTTGGTCGTTCTGCCCTCGACTCGAAGTTTTAATCGTGGTGGATTTAAGCCGTACTGTGTCAAATGATCCAAATTTGAGGGTTCAGGGATAAAGTTCGAGGGCGTCAGCTCTCTGGCCTCGTTGAGCAATCCAGTAATCCGAGTTCGTAGTGCAGGATAGCGTATGGGGCTTTCGATGAGCCATCTGGACTCTTTGTTTACAATTCTAATTCTTCGTTTTCCACGGCGTAATTCTATGGCTCGCACTTGCGCGTTATCCAAATCGAAAATTGGAGGGATGGTTTCTGGTTTGGATTGTTGCTTATCGCGCTCGAATGCGAGGATGTACAGAAATAGGCCTCCAGTTAGTATCACTAGAATCCATGTTTGCCTCGTGATCATTTCAGCAGATTAATATCTCCGGCGTAGCCATATCAACAGACCTGCTCCAAGTACACCGCCTGGCACGGCTCCTAATAACCAACCGGTCAAATCACGGCGCTCTTGCCGGGTTATTGAATATTGGTGGTTACGAACGCGGCGTTGGTCGATAGTCAGTAGGTATGGGCGGTCAAGAAACCAATTAGCAATGTGCTCTCCCAACAATCCGTTGGCATCTTTGTCAATCAGTCCGTTACTTGCCCAGGTCGAGTCTCCCATTACCATCAGTCGCATAGCCGGACTATTTGGGTTTGTTGGGTTTGTGTCTTCTACTGCGACCCCTACGGATATGTGACCTAATGCCGATTTGTTTACTTCAGGTGGTTCTTTTGGATTAATCTTATACCCTTTGGGGCCTGTGGTAAGCAGTCGTATAATTTCCGGTTGATTCCCGATGGATGCTTGGTCGAATTGTGGAGTAATGACCCATGGCCGGCTCAATCTGAAGGAGAGACTTTGTGCTGAAAGTTTCTTTATTGCGGGATGTACGGTTTTCACCCCTTCTATATTCACCCTGAACCGGACGATCCCATGTCGGTAATCATTCGGAGGATCATCTGCTTTTTGGTTTTCTACAAACACTCCACAATCGGCTAAGAGGCTGGTTAAGAACGGTCCACCTTGATTTTCTCGGCGAAACATCACCCATACACGACCACCTCTCTCAAGATAATCACGTAGATAAATAGCCTCCAGTTCGCTTAAATCAGTCCTTGGCCCAGCTACAATGAGGAGTTTGCAGTCTGAAGGCACGGTTTGCCTATCAGAGAGTGAAAGTGGTTGTAAATCTACATTCATTTCTTGAAATGTTCTTTTGAATAAGCCATACCCATCTGGGTTTGCTTTGTCTTCCAAAGCATGTGCACCGTTATCGATAAGGTAGTAAACCGGGAATGTGTTGGTTGATGCTAGAGCGATCAATTTCGATGTAAACAATTGTTCACCGCGGAATTGTGCTCGATTCAGGCCTATGAGTGATTCCTTGTGGACTTCATATGTGCGCCCTTCGGATTGAAAAATCACCAGATTATGATCGTCCTTAGACAGTTCGAATTCCGATTGGATGCTAATCGCACGTCCTCGTTCCCTCTCATAATCTACTGTTTCAAGCGATATCTTTGGGTTGGCCAACCGATATTGTCTCAGTAATTCCATCACCGGCCGATAAAGCGGGTCATCTTGTTTAAAAAAAACTACGACTCGCACTGGTTTCTGAATTTCTTTCAATACTTCAAGTGTGCGTTCGGTGAGTTTGTTATCCAGTCTTTTAGACCAGTGGATTCGCTTGTAATGACGATGTGCCAGATAATTTGTCATTGCGGCCAGTGCCAACACAGAAACAATGCATAAAGCTAGGTTTAGCCAACCACTCCATCGGCGGGCAGCTGAAAAACTATCATGGTTTTTCTCGTTCATTTTTTTATCGCCACCGGCGACTGGCCATAACGCGTTCCGTCAAGAAAAGGAACACGGCGGTCAGGCTTAAATAGAACACTAGGTGGCGCGTATCAACTGTGCCACTCGCAAAGTCACCCATGTGGTCAAACATGGATATGTGCTGTAGTAAGTCCATTAGCCAACCCGGTTCCATAGATTGATATTTTGGTAGTAACCCCAGCAGGAGTACGCCCGCACCGACGGCAAAACTAGTCATTGCAGCAATTATTTGACTGCGTGTAATGGCGGAGGCAAAGCAGCCCATGGCCATAAAAAAACCACCCAGTAATGTAATACCAAACGTCAGGCCGGCTAATGCTCCCAGCTCAACAGGTTCAAGGTTTGCTACATACCGTGCTAGAACCAAAGGCCATATGATTGCCGGCGCCCAAGTTAATAAAAAAAACACAAGCGCGCCGGTAAATTTTGCCATTACCACCGACCAGTCGCTGACGGGCGTGGTTAATAGCGTTTCGTAGGTGCCGGTGGATTTTTCATGTGCGAAGGTTCTCATCGTGATTACGGGAGCCATCAGTAACAAAATCAACCAGAAATACTGTGAATTTGGTAGCATTTCGGTGACCGGCAGATGGGTTGCCTTCTTGTTATAATAATCCAGCCCTACAAGCAGGCTTGCGCCTAGCAAAAATTGCACTCCTGCGATGATCACGTAACCGCGGATCGAAAGGAAATAGCCTGCCAATTCGCGTCTGGAAAGTGTTGCAAATCCTCTCAAACCAGAGGCTCCTCTTCGTCAACAGGTGTGGTAATTTGGACAAATATATCCTCCAAGGTGGGACGTGCCTCAGTTAACTCTCGAATATTCCAATCTCGTTTATGCGCGAGGTCAGCTAATGGCAGTCTCAGGTCAACCCCGTCGCGAATCGTAAGCACACACCTTCGAAAATCTCCTGCTGCCATGGAGATGTAATAATGTGTAACTTCTCCCATTTCATCGAACACCTTTCGTAAATCTTCTTCCGTTGCGGCTAATTCTACTATTACCCGAGTTTTGCCACCAATGAGTTTTTGAAGGTCATCCTGAGTGCCTGTTGCCACAATCTGTCCTCGGCAAAACATCAGTAGCCAACTGCACGTTACCTCCATCTCAGGGAGGATATGTGATGAAATTAATACTGTATGGTTTGTGGCGAGTTTCTTTATGACTTCGCGCACAGACATTATATGATGTGGATCGAGACCGATCATTGGCTCATCAAGGATCAGCAAGTCTGGTTCATGTACCAACGCATCTGCCAACCCTACCCGTTGGCGGAATCCTTTAGAAAGGTTGCCTATCATTCGTCCAGACATCTCACCGAGTTCAAATTGTTCAATCACGTCGTTTACCCTGTTGCGGCTCGATACACGGTTCAGCCCTTTCAGTCTTGCGCGGAATTTGAGGTACTCACGGACACGCATATCTTCTGGCAAAGGATTGTTCTCGGGCATGTATCCAACTCGTCTTCGTACTTCAATTGATGCATCGGAGAGGTCGTGTCCCGCTACTCGTGCCGTGCCCGAAGTAGCTGTAAGGTATCCTGCTAAAATACGCATGGTCGTACTTTTTCCAGCTCCGTTAGGGCCTAGGAACCCAACAATTTCCCCTCTTTTTACTTCAAAATACAAATTTGAAATTGCGGGACGTCCTGCATACATTTTTGTGAGATCTTCCACCTCGATCATCGGAGCGTCATTGGAGTCAACTGTCATCTTGCTTTTAATTCTGCCATGGCTTGTCGCCGTTGAATAAAATTTCCGGGTCGTTTTTTGGGCGTCACAGCCAATTGTAACATATCACCTCGTTTCATGTTATGAACCTTGCTTGAGGATTTGACAAGTGTAGCCGACGACTGACTCGATGGTTTGAGTGGCGTGACCGCATTTTAGGGCGTCTGCCGCATAAATTGATTTTGGAAGCAATCTGCTACTGTCGAGCAAAGCACGGTTGACTATGCTGCCCTTTATATTGATTCTCGAAAATCGCATTACATAATTTCCGCTGTCTAATGCCGCGGATCAGGATAACTTGGCAAAAAAAACGCCATTGCGCAATTCAGAGTGACGTCAACACTTACCGGTTCTTATTCGCGAAGTCGTGGTCAAGGTCTTGTCGCCAGACTGCGAGATGCTCCGATGGATCCGCCTCCGGAACGTTTGCTGCAATCTGTTTGGCAGCATCAACGCCTTCATCGTGATGTACTGACAACAACAGTTGGCCGACCGTTGCGCGTGCTACATCCGGGCTTCTGCAATTTTGAAGCAGGACCTGATTTTCAACGTGCTGTTATTAAGATAGGTAGTGATGATCCGATTTCAGGAGATGTAGAGGTTGATTCAAGAGCCTCCGATTGGCGTGCCCACGGTCATCACACCAATCCCGCCTTTACCCGCGTAATCCTTCACGCCATTTGGAATGGTCCTGCGAAAACCAGTCTGCCCACTGTACGTCTCCAACCTCATTGTGACACCCCTATAAAGGAACTCGCAATTTGGCAGACAAGTGAGCCGCCCTTTCCCGCCGAGTTTGCTGGTCAGTGCCGAGCACCACTTGCTGAACTAAACTCCGATGTGCAGGACAATCTTCTCCTACAGGCGGCAATTGTTCGCCTGCGCGCCAAAGCTGAGTCTCTAAACCGTATTTCCCGACACCACGGAAGGGATGTCGCCCTTTGGCACGGATAGTATCGAGCGCTTGTCTACAAGAACAATACATGGCCTAAGC
>CAYUXV010000033.1:0-2666 GCA_964448875.1 uncultured Verrucomicrobiota bacterium | reverse complement strand
TTTTCGAATCCCCTTTGCCATACCTCTCTAGAATTTTTGGATCTTCTTTCTCCAAGTTTAGCGCATCCGCCATCTTGCTGCTGGTAAGCACTCCCAATGCCTGCTGCGTGAAGGCGTCCATTCCGGCAAGATAACCATTAGCGTCCACGTCACGCAGGAAATTATCGAACGCTCCCAGCAACGATTTGCGATTCCCAAGCCGGTCCTTAGAAACACCATTCAAAATAAGGTCTCCTTTGCTGTGGTTTGTCGGCTTGAAAGGGCCATGCCCTATGCCCAAAAATCCCGGCTTGCCAGAAGCTCCATAAGGTGGATGTCCGGCCTTGGGGGCAAGACCAATAAAGGGAGGGATGCCAGCCTTGGCAGGCCCCTGTAATTTTGAGATAGCCGCTCCAATACTCGGCCAGCCACCGGCAGCCTGACCAGTCGTATTAAAAGTGGACCCTTTTCGGCCACTGTAGCACATGAAGGAATCATGCGAACCGTTCGGCGCACCAACAATCGAGCGTATACCCGACCATTTATCCATAATCTTCGCCAAATTCGGTAATAGCTCGCTAATCTGGATGCCTGGCACGTTTGTGGAAATGGGATTAAGCTCGCCCCTATATTCCTTTGGGGCATTGGGCTTGAGATCAATGAGATCCTGATGTGGCGGCGCGCCGGCCATATAAATCATTATCACCGCTTTATGATTCTTGCCAACGCCTGCAGCCTGCTCGGCAGCAAGCAGTTGCGGCAGCGTCAAACTTCCAAGCGCCCCCACGCTTAAAAATTCGCGACGGCTGATTCCATCACACATTGCTCCGTGTCTTTGTCCGCCTATTTTAAGCATGATTTCAACTATGCCGCCGCCAGCTCAATAACTAAAAGAGTTCGTGTATGGGGCGTCCGTTTTCAACAACGTATACCGGACGGCCCTGGTGATTCAGGAATTGCATCTTCGGGTCAAGTCCGAACATTTTCAAAATACTCGCGAGGACATCCTGTGGCGTGATCAGCCGCTCGGCTGGGTCCTCCAGCTTGGGCGAAGATTTGCCAATGACCTGTCCCATGTTTAGCCCTCCGCCAGCCATCATCAGGGTACACAGCCGGCCCCAGTGGTCACGCCCGGCGTTTTTGTTAACCCTCGGCGTCCGGCCAAATTCACCTGTGACAACAAGAAGTGTATCTTGGAGTTGGCCGCTTTCCGCAAGGTCTTCAACAAGCGCTGAAAGACCCTGATCCATTTGTGGTGAACGGCTTTTCATGGCCCGTTCGATTTTGCCGTGCATATCCCAACCACCATAGCTGATATTTACAAACCGACTACCAGCTGCCGTGAGACGACGAGCAAGCAAGAGCTGTTCGCCAAGCCCCTTCCCATAGCGCGCACGCACTTTGGGGTCTTCCTTCTTGATATCAAATGCATCCTTAGCGCTGCCAAGAACCAAGTCATAAGCCTGCTGCTCAAAGCCATCGAGGCCTTCCATCTGGCCAGAACGATCCGCTTTTCGGTTAATTACGTCGATGCTGTCCAGAAGCCCACGGCGGCCCTGAAAGCGCTCTTCCACAACGCTCAGCTCCATGTTCTTTTTTGCCTGACCGCTCGGGCTAAGCGCTTGATAGCGCGTGCCTAGCCAGCCGGGGCCATCGCTGCCTATGCCGCCTATGCGTACATACGAAGGCAGGCCTGTTACCGGATGGGCTGTCCCCTTTGCCTTGGCAATAATTGAGCCTATCGACGGCCGCATTTTTGTGCGGTCATTGTAGCCAGTCATCACCCACGTGGTGCCGGACCCGTGGCCACTGTTGCCATGGGCAAAAGAGCGAACGATGGCCATGTTGTCCATGCAATTGGCCAGCTTGGGATACGGCCCGCCAATGGTCACGCCAGGGATGGGCGTTTTACATTCGCCGGTAACGCTTCGATACTCGCGCGGCGCGGTCATCTTCGGGTCAAACGTCTCCACATGCGTGGGCCCTCCCCCGAGCCATAGCCAAATGACTGACTTGTTGTTCAGCTTCGCGCCCGCTTCCTTTGCGCGTAATAGATTCGGCAGAGTGAGGCCTGCAACCCCGAGAGAGCCGACCTGTAAAAAATTTCGCCGCGAAACTCCGTCACAAAAGCCTCCGGTTGTATTCCCGTGAAACTTCAACATGTTTGTTCCTTTCCCTGTTTAGGCTAAACCGCTGAAATAAATCAGCTGATTAATTCCTTGAGCGGCTTCCGGCCATGATCCACCAAATAACGCGGGCGCCCCTGCAAGTCTGGTATGGTTGCTGTCTCAATATTGATTCCCAAAGACGTATACAGCGTAGCAAACACATCCCCAAAGTGAACGGGCCTGTCCACGGCTTCGCCGGCCTGCTTGTCGCTAGCGCCGATGACTTGGCCGTGATTCATGGAACCTCCGGCGAGCACAGCGGTGGACAGACGTGGCCAGTGGTCGCGGCCAGCCTTGTCGTTGACCTTTGGCGTGCGGCCAAACTCGCCCCAGCACACGACGCTGACATCCTTGTCCATTCCTCGGTTGTGTAAATCCTCAACGAGTGCGGTGAGTGCCTGGTCAAGCATCGGCATGTCCTCGCGACCCCGCTTAAAGTTACCCCCATGCCAATCCCATCGGCTAAACGCCAGCGTCACGCATCGTGCACCCGCCTCAATCAGGCGCCGCGCCATAAGA
>CAYUXV010000032.1:0-10737 GCA_964448875.1 uncultured Verrucomicrobiota bacterium | reverse complement strand
CCGGCCTTGCGCAACAGTTCAGGCAAGGTTGGGCCCGTTGGTTTGAAGTAACCCCAACTGTTCGGGGCCCATTGGCGAATGACCCCCGGAGTGCCCACCAGATCGGGATAGCGACCAGTGAGCAATGAGGCGCGGGTGGGTGGACAAACGGTGCAGTTCGAATAAAACTGATCGAAGCGCAGGCCGGACTTCATCAGTTTGTCGATCGCGGGCGTACGGATGTCCTTGCCACCGAATGAAGAAAGATCCGAATAGCCGAGGTCGTCGACCAATATGACGAGAATATTCGGTTTGGCTGCTTTGGTTGAGGGTATAGCCAAACACGTGATAGTGAGAAGCGCTGCGATTAATTTTCTCATAAATACATGTTGTTACTTGGTCCTTCGAATGAACTTTTGCATACGTTGACCAATAATATCACCAGAGTAGATATTTCCATCCTGATCTAGGGCTAGGCAATGAACCCAGTTTAATTCGCCTGGTTGCTCCTTGCCATCTGTGGCCTTAGGGATGGCCCACATCTGTTGTAATTTGCCATCGGGTCGGAATTTCATAAACACTTGATCCTTTGGGGGGCAACCGAGCGGAGCAGTGGGATATTTTGGGTCAAAACGCCATTTCATTGGTGTGGAGCCGCAAACCCAGATATCATCATTTTCTGTGATGAAAAATCCCCATGGCACGATGATGTTTCTCCAAGACGCTTTTAATTTGCCATCCGTGTTGTAAACTTGAATGCGAACATTGTTACGGTCGGCAACATAGATATTATTCTTCGAATCAATGGCAATTGCATGCGGGATACTAAAGTGGCCGTCGGTATTGCCTAGCGTTCCCCATGCCTTAATGAACTTGCCGTTTTTGTCGCAGTGTACTATGCGTGCATTTCCGTAACCATCAGAAATAAAAATGTCTCCGTTAGAGGCGATGGCCATGTCAGTGGGCTTGTTTAGGTGTGTCTCGTCGTTGCCTGATTCGCCAGGGGTGCCAATATGCATTAGCTCCTTGCCGTCAGGTGTGAACTTGCGCACGAGATGTAGTCCTATGTCCGACAGCCAAATGTTACCTTCTTTGTCGATCTTGATTTGGTGAGCGGTGCTATTGGTTTCGGTCTTCCAGCTTGTTACTAGTTCGCCTTTTTGTGAGTATACTTGGATAGCTGGTTGTGTGCGTGTGTAACACCAGATATTTCCATCCTTGTCGATCGCCACCCCTGGCATGTCTGACCAAGGGATGTTTGCGGGGCGGTTCGGCCATGTGGCATCGACCTCGTAATATGGAGCCGTGTTATGGACAGGCCACAGGCTTGTCTCCTGGGAGTTTTCTGTGGTTGTTGAACAAGCCGTTATGAGACCAATGGTAAATACGGCAGATAGGAAATGGAGCGGTTTCATCGCGGGGAATCTTGAATGCCACGCATTAATTCATCCACCTTTTTCTTTGTAGTGCCATCCATTTTTATCAAAGGTGGCCATTCTCTTTGAAATCCACTTTCGCCGGGGAGTTTTTCTGTGGCATCAAAGCCTAGCTTGCTTCCTTCAGCGATCTCATTTGTCGCATGGTCTAGGACATCAGCGGGGCCTCGAGTAAAGATAGTGTCACGTTGTGGGTCGGTGTTTGCGCCTAGGCGAAAGAGGACGTCGCTTGTGTTGTGCACATCCACATCATCGTCAACTATAATGATATATTTTGAGAACATCATTTGTCCCATGCCCCAAAGGCCGTGCATGACCTTGTACGCTTGCATGGGATAGGATTTTTTAATACTGACGAAGACTAGGTTGTGAAATGCACCTTCGGCTGGTAGTGCGATGTCGACCAGCTCGGGGAAGTTCATTTTAAGAATTGGCAGAAAGATGCGGACGCTGGCTGTGCCCAAGTAAAAATCCTCCATTGGTGGCGGTCCGACAATGGTGCTAGGGTAGACGGGGTTCTGTCGATGCGTGATGGCTGTAAGGTGAAATGCGGGATATTTTTCGGGCAGGGTATAATATCCAGTATGATCTCCAAAAGGACCTTCTTCGCGAAGGGGTTCGGTGGGATCGACATATCCTTCGAGCACGATATCTGAATCGGCCGGTACATCAATATCGTTGGTCTCGCACTTAATCAATGGCACAGATTTTTTTCGAAGCCAGCCAGCGAGAAGCAATTCGTCCAATCCGTCTGGTAGCGGCGCGCTTGCACAAAATGCGTACACAGGGTCTCCCCCAAGAAATACACTGACAGGCATGCGCTCTCCTTTTTCATAATACCGTCTGCCATGTCTCGCAGCGACTTTTTGTAACTGCCAGTGTAATGCCGTGGTTTGTTTGTCGAATACCTGCATGCGGTATAGGCCGAGGTTACGCTCGCCGGTATCCGGGTCATGAGTAACGACGCAAGGCAAGGTTAGAAAACGTCCAGCATCCTGAGGCCAACATTTTTGTATAGGAAGATCAAGTAATGTCGGTATTTGTTGTATGTTTTCGCCATTCTGAGATTCTTCAAAGCTGTGGATTACGTCCTTGCAGGGCCCATCACTCACACGTTTAGGTCGTGCATGGCGGAGGTCAAGGGCTGTGCCTAGTAGTTTGAAGGCGTCGCCAAAACTGGTGGGTGGCTTTGCTTTAACGAGCTTATTAAGCTTAGTTGCGGTTTCCTCAACATCCTCAACACCTAAGGCCATCGCTGTTCGTTTTTTACTTCCATAAGAGTTGATTGCAAGAGGCACCTTGCTGGGCTGGCCATTAATAGTAGGTTTTTCGAACAATAATGCTTTGCCGCCACCTGGCTTCTTCATCTCGCGATCGGCTATTTCTGTGACCTCTAATTCTGTAGCGACAGGCTGGCTGATTCGATGTAGCTCGTCGGCCTTTTCAAGAGAATTCAGGAAATCCCAATATGAGTCGTGTGCCATTTAAATGAACGTTACCAAACGATCATGTCTGGGGCAAACATCTCAACTGTTGTTTTCGATGAAGTGGAAAACATGCATTACGCATGGTCCTACAAAACGGATGAAGTCTTCTTGTTTAACGTTTTCTAGGAACCAAGCGCTGAGGTTCAATTTTTTGCTCAAAGCGGAAGCCACCATTTCTTGGGAGGATTTCAATTCTGGCCCCATTGATGTTCAGTCTTCCAGCACCACCAAATGCATT
The DNA here is from genome assembly GCA_964448875.1 of uncultured Verrucomicrobiota bacterium. Lineage (GTDB taxonomy): Bacteria > Verrucomicrobiota > Verrucomicrobiia > Limisphaerales > UBA1100 > UBA6614. The sequence goes on along the minus strand of CAYUXV010000032.1, from coordinate 7,597 downwards.
TTTAACGTCTATGTTGATAGTTGATTTGGTGGGAGAATCAGGTGATACGGCTGAAACTTTAGTTTGGTTGATATTGAATTCTATCGATTCAACCGCATTGGCATCAAGGGTAGCTTCGCCGAATGTGGGGCTGGTAAGGATCACTTTCTCATCTTTCCATTCCTTAAGTAATGCGGTGATTTGGCCGCTTTCCTTGAGGGTTAAACGGACGGCTTTAGAATCAGATTTCGTAATATTTGGGTTTTCTGCCATCTTGATAACACTAACTCGGCTTACTGGGATTGGAAGTTTGGGAGCAAAACTGGTTGAGAAGATGATTTTGCCGTCAGTGATGCTCAAAAGTTTGCCATTGAGAGTATCTTCGTTTGCAAGTTTGACGAAATCTTCTTTAGAATTACCTCCGGTGATATCTACTTTTCCCGGGAGGCTGCCATCCCATTCGCTGATACGAATATTTGCTAAACGCATGGTTCCGGTTGTGCCTGAACGAAATAATATCCCTTGTCCCTTTCCGGCGAAGTTTCCGGGGTCTTTCCATTCTGCTATCTTTGTGTCGTTAATTATCAAGGCGATTAATTTTTTTGGTTTGTCGATCCGGATCGATATGTGAGCTCGAGGGGCCTTGCCCGGTTGACCTCTCATGTTATAGCTATGAGTTGTGCCTACACGCGATGACCTTCGCATATTGGGGCCAGACTCGTAGCGATAAAGGTAAGATGAAGATTGTGATAGGCGGAGTGAGTAAGAGTTGCCTTGGCTATAATGCTTCAAATTGTCGGTGAAGAGGCTGATGTAAAGGCTGAGCGAGCTTGTCCACTCAACATCAAACTCAATGTTCACGCGGTCCGTCATATCAAAGTTGCGTCCAATTTGTGCATTCGATCCATTGCTCTGAAATATGCCATTATCATAGGCCCATTTAATTTTGGAAGCTGCCTCGGCCTGGGCACGGCGTCGTTCCAGGACAGCAGGAGGCAGCACGGCGCCGTTGGGCAATTTAGCTATGTTTAACATTGCACTACTGTTGGAAAAAACCCATCCATCCTTCTTTCCTTCATCCTCATAGATCAGATTAGAGACCGCTTGACCTGGGATTACTGTGCGGATGGCATCACGGCTAATTTTCAGCTCGCCTCCATACCAAGTTTTCAGAGCAAGTTGTTTTTCGTTCAACCCGTTAAGTTCCCCAGAGAGTTCGTCTCCGTTTGTAAGCGTTATGCGGCAGTTTTGACGTTTGCTATCAACTTTTTTTGATTCGAAAGTCACGCGTGCGATCTGTAGGGGGTCAACATTCAGGTCTGGCTTTATGCTTGGGTGACGCCAAATGAGACCTTTGTCAGGAGTGTAACCGACAAACTTTCCGCTTAATACATCACCATTAAGCAATTGCACAGCCTCCCCCTTTGGTCGAGATCGAGCCATTGGGATGTTCGGTCTCGATGAGATCCCAGGTCGAATATTTGGGACAGGAATTCTTCCTGGAATTGGCTGTACGAGTGGGCGTTTAAGTGGCACCCGTTGCTGCAACAGTCGTTGTTGTGCTTGGAGTTGTTTCTCAACGAGCTTTTGTAGTTGGTTAGGTTGTATCTGTTTCCCTTCTTTATTTTTAACATTTATTCGAAGAAGACGTTCAATTTCCTTGGCAACATCATTTGCAAGTTCCGCCGGTTTCACTTTTGGCTTTTCTGCCGGTGGCTCCGATTTGACAGTCAACCCAATAGAAAGCAAAACGAGCGCAAAGAAAAATGTCAGCTTCTTCATATACCGATTAGACGTGAAAATGCCCTATTCGTCAAGGAATGTGGCTATTTTTTGAGGGGCAATACACCTTTCTCAAGGAGATGTTTGAGTTTTGGAGCTATTATTACATTGCAGTATCCTTGGTTCGGATTTAATGCAAAATAATCCTGATGATAATCTTCGGCTTTATAAAACTTCGGAAGTGTTGAGATTTCGGTGATTATTGGAGTATTGAAGTTTTTTCCGGCATCGGCCTTTGATTTTTCAGCAGCTTCTTTCTGCGTTTCGTCATGAGTGTAAATTACTGAACGATATTGCGTGCCCACATCGTTGCCTTGACGGTTAAGAGTAGTGGGATCGTGCGCCAACCAGAACACTTCGAGTATTCTCTCGAATGAAACCACATTAGGGTCGAAATGGATCTGACAAACCTCCGCGTGTCCGGTTGTCCCTTCACATACTTCGCGGTACGTGGGGTTTACGGTTTTGCCGCCAGCATATCCAGAGATAACATTCAGGACACCAGGCAGATGTTCGAATATTGCTTCAAGGCACCAAAAACAGCCTCCACCTAATGTGGCCTTGGAAAGTTTATCGTTGGTTGTGTTTGTCATTGGTTACTTGCTGCCGGGGTGAACCGCTGGGATATTGATGAGATCATGAGGCAGGTCTTTTGGGTCGAAAGTCTCAACTTCCATTTGCATCAAACTAAAGGTGGGGACTCCAAGTTCGGCTTTGCCATTCGAGCGATCGACGATGAGTGCGAGGCCCACAATGTTGCCGCCGTTTGCACGCACAATATCAATTGTCTCTCGTGCGCGACCTCCTGCGGTGATGACATCTTCAACGATGAGTACTTTTTCGTCTTCATTGATTTTAAAACCACGACGCATTACAAGGCTGTTATTCTCCTTCTCTACGAATATAAATCGTGAGCCGAGCTGCCGTGCTACCTCTTGCCCAATTACTAGCCCTCCCATTGCTGGAGCAACGACAGTGGACACGTTTAGTTCGCTTACCTGTTCTGCGAGTGACGCTGCAAGTTCTTCGACAACTGACATTTGTTGCAGTGCCAACGCGCATTGGAAAAACTGTCGACTGTGTCGCCCGCTACGTAGAACGAAATGCCCATCAAGAAGCGCACCAGTATTGCGGAAAATATTAAGAGCTTCATCAGGTGTCATAGGCGGAAGTTAATTGTGCGTCTGATATATGCCAATCAAATCTCGCAAATTTTGTTGATTCATGTTTATTTTTGTGTGTGCCGAGGAGGCCAAAAACTTGGAAATTTTTTTCTGCGGTGCTGCTCTTGCCATTGTGTGTGGCAGCAGGTTTGACATTAATTAAAGTTTTACGCGCTGCCGGCGGTGCGGATACGGCTTGGGTTCCAATTCTGGCTGGAGTTGTTAGTTGGATGGTCATCTACATGTTGCTTCCTAAACCGATGTGGATATACGTATTTGGACATGAATTTACACACGCAATTTGGGCGTGGCTTTTCGGCGGAAGTGTCAAGGGGATGAAGGTCAGTGCAGAGGGTGGGCACGTTTATGTTACAAAAGATAACTTTCTTATTACCTTGGCACCGTATTTTTTCCCGCTTTATGCTTTATCGTTGGCGGGTGTTTATGCGTTGGGCAGTCGTTTGGGGGGGTGGTCTGGTGTGGTGCCTTTGGGAGTTTTTCACGTGCTTCTTGGCGCAGCCTATGCCTTTCATGTCTCATTAACATGGCATATTTTGCAGACACGTCAGCCAGATATTACCTCTCAGGGGAGGCTTTTTTCGGCCGTAATTATTTTCCTTGGAAATGTGTTAGTGCTACTGCTGGCAGTGTCACTGCTGACAGATCGCGTATTGGTCGTTGAGGTGTTCGGTTGGTGGGGTGACAGCCTCGTTGACATGGGTCGTTGGGCATGGATGCAGGCTTCGGGAATTTTTCAGTCTTGAATATATGGGCAATTCAAGCGAAATCAACGGCCTACCGATATGAAGCTAAGCGAAATTATCAACGGCAAAAACATCATTTCAGAATTGGAAGCGACTGATCGCTGGGAAGTCATTGATGAAATGGTTGGGAACCTTGTTGAAAGTGGCGTGTTGCGCGAGTCCGATCGTGAACCAATTTTAGATGCAATAAAAAAACGTGAAGCATCCATGAGCACCGGGATTGGTTTTGGCATAGGGATCCCGCACGCTTCGACTGATCTGATTGATGATGTGGTCGGTGCGCTCGGTCGCTCAAAGGTTGGGATCAACTTTGAGGCTCTTGACAATCAACCGGTCATACTAGTTGTGTTGTTTCTTGTTCCTCAGGGCCAATTTCAAAAACACCTTCATACTCTCGCCAACATTGCAAAACGTTTGCATAATCCAGAATTCCGTAAATTGCTTGAGGATGCTTCAGATGAAGATGAAATGCTTGAAATAATTCAGCAGTCGGCTGAATAAGATTGAGCAGATCTGTATAAAATTTCCGTGATTTACCATCGCATTGAACAAGCAATCCAGCGCGCTGTTCTAAAAGAGCTGACGGATGCCGATATCACTCGGATACTTGTTCGGCCATGCGACCCAAAGTTTGGGGATTACCAAAGTAACGCACTGATGGCATTAGCCAAACACCGGAAAATGAATCCGCGTGAATTGGCTGTCGCTGTTAAAGCCCATCTTGATGTCGGGGAATGGTGTGAAAAAGTGGAAATCGCCGGTGCTGGTTTTTTGAACTTTCATTTAAAGAAGTGCGTCATTGAGGCTGAACTGCGTTCAGCAGCCGAAGGTGAACATCTGTTTTTTGCTGAATCGGAAGAGCCACGTACGATTGTAATCGACTTCAGCTCGCCTAATGTAGCCAAGCCGATGCACGTCGGGCACATCCGATCGACTATATTAGGCGATTCTATCACGCGCACCTTGCGGCTGCTTGGTCACAAAGTCATTACCGACAATCATATTGGCGATTGGGGTACTCAATTTGGCATGCTTCTGTACGGCTGGAAGACGCAGCTGGACAAGGTTGCGCTGAAATCCGACCCCATAGCCGAGATGGAGCGACTCTATAAAGCCATTAACAGTGATGTGTCTCTTCGTGACAATGCGCGTGCCGAGCTGGTAAAGCTGCAGTCTGGCGATGAGGAAAACCGCGCAATTTGGATGCAGATGATTAAATTGTCTGAAGAGCAGTTTAACTCCGTTTACGATCGCTTGGGTATTAAGTTTGACTACACACTTGGCGAGAGTTTTTACAACAACGAGTTAACTGCGGTTATTGCCGACCTTGAGAAAAACAAAATAGCCGAGGAAAGCGAAGGCGCGATGGTTGTTAGATTTGATGACAACCAGAAACTAAAAGGGCAACCAGCCATTGTTCGAAAAAGTGATGGTGCAGCTAACTACACCACCACGGATCTTGCTACACTGCAGTATCGTGCCCGCGAATGGTCGCCCGATGAAATTCTATATGTCACAGATGCTCGCCAACAGCTCCACTTCCAACAATTATTTGCTATCTACCGTCGCTGGAATTCGAAGGCTAAGGCTGCATTGGAGCATGTCTGGTTTGGCTCGATTCTCGGACCTGATCGCACTCCGTTTAAGGCTCGTAGTGGCGAAGCGGTACGGTTGACTACCTTGCTGGATGAGTCGGAGGAGCGCGCATATGAAGTGGTGACTGAGAAGAATGCCGATCTTGACGAGGCAACTCGTCGTGAGATTGCGCGTGTTGTTGGAATTGGTGCACTGAAGTATGCTGATCTCTCTAACAACCGGCAGAGTGACTATATTTTTGACTGGGACAAGATGCTTTCTTTGCAGGGAAACACCGCGCCTTACCTTCAGTATGTCTATACGCGTGTGCGCAGCATTTTCCGAAAAGGTGAAGTTGGCGCACTTGATCCTGCAAGCATTCACTTGACTGATTCTGAGGAAATCGCACTCGCGAAGCATCTTTTAAATTTCGGTCAAATTCTTGAATCAGTTGCTACCGAGTATCGCCCTAATTATTTGTGCAACTACCTCTTTGAATTAGCTGGCCATTTTGCCAAGTTTTATGAGGCCTGTCCGGTGCTTAAAGCTGAAAGCGAGAAACAATCTCGTTTGATTCTTTGTCATCTTACTGCCAAGGTGATGAAGGAAGGCCTCGCTGTTCTTGGAATCGAAGTCGTCGAACAGATGTAGTTGACTTGTTTTCCAAGCTTATAACTGACATTGAATCTCTGATGTAAAGCAAGTCTGAAAACTGCACTGCATTTGGCTTCCATCAGAATTTGATGGCGGTGGCGGTTTGAGCATTGGCCGTTTTTTTGCAACAATGCTCTGCGCTTGAGGCATCGATCCGTACAAGAATCTGTATGTAGGAGGCCGACCAGTGTCCGTTATTGACCATGTGCAGCTAGTGCTCAAGGTTTTTGCGTGATTTTTTGAATCACTTCTACCTATTCGTTCGTCTGTGTGGCATGCTTTTCGAGGATTGAAAACTATAGGGTACATTTTGATGATGTTTGCATCTTTTGCCCCTTCGCGTGCGTCGGATCCAGTGAAAGCGTTTCAGAGAGATATCCGGCCGCTCATTAAGGACAACTGTTTTGCTTGCCATGGTAATGGCAAGGCAAAGGGGGGTGTGTCGCTTGAAGAATTCGAAACACCGGCGGATGTACATCGTGCTTACAAGTTGTGGGAAACGGTAGCACGGAAAGTTGTCTCCAATGAGATGCCGCCGGAAGGACGCAAGAAGCGGCCGAACAAGGAGGAACAGGCGTTAATCGCGGGATGGATTCGTCACTCTCTTGATGACTTTTATGTGAACTCACCGCCGGATCCCGGCCGCGTGACGGTGCGGCGACTGAATCGATCCGAGTACAACAACGTCATTCGCGATCTGCTTAAGGTCGATTTCAAGCCGGCAAAGGATTTTCCCGCGGACGATTCCGGACATGGCTTCGACAATATCGGGGATGTGCTCTCGATGTCACCTTTGCTGCTTGAGAAATATCTGGCGGCTTCGGAAAAGATTGCTGAGCAAGCCGTGGCTGTGCCGACGAGGGGACAGCCAATGAACCCTAGCCGGCTCACTGCATTTCAACGGCAATATTTCCGCTATCCCATTCCGCGCAATCTTCGCCGCCGGGCTGCCGAGGGCTTTGTTCGACCATTTCTGCGACGTGCTTACCGGCGCGAGGTGACGCAAGAGGAGGTCGGCCGCGTCATGCGCCTGGCGAAGCAGGCGATTGATGACGGCGGGAGTTTCGAGGAGGGCGTGAGGCTGGCTGTGATGGCCACACTCATTTCGCCCAATTTCATTTTCCGTTGGGAACTTGATGGCGCACCGGACAACCCCAAGGCCATTCGGTCGCTCAATGAGTTTGAACTCGCCTCGCGCCTTTCGTTTTTCATCTGGAGTAGCCTGCCGGACGACCAGTTACTGCAACTCGCCAATCAAGGCCAGCTGCGAAAGAATCTGAACGCTGAAGTGTCGCGCATGTTGAAGGATCAGCGGGCGGAGTCTTTAGTGGAAAACTTTGCCGGTCAATGGCTCGAATTGCGCAACCTCAATGTGTACCGCCCGGATCGAAAGCTGTTTCCTTCCTACACGCCAGAATTGCGTGATGACATGCGGCGGGAGACGGAACTGCTTTTTGCTCATGTGATGCGCGGAAACCGAAGTGTGCTTGAGCTCATATCCGCGGACTAGAGTTTTTTGAACGCCCGCTTGGCAGCACATTACGGCATCAAAAATATAAACGCCCACACCTGCCGGCAGGGCGCCCGTACGCGCACCGGCCGCGGAGGTATTCTGGGGCACGCGAGCGTACTTACCATCACGCGTGATCCCAACCGGACCGCGCCGGTTAAGAGGGGCAA
>CAYUXV010000031.1:0-5099 GCA_964448875.1 uncultured Verrucomicrobiota bacterium | reverse complement strand
GGCAACCAACTATCGCGGTGGTGCAAGTTTCAGCAAGTTTATAGAGTTTATCCGTAGCGATGCCGTTGCCAGCCTGAGTGCTGCACAAAAAACAGAACTGAAGGATTTGCTCTCAAAGAAGCCCGTCATTAAATCTCCTTTTGAAATCATGGCCGCAGCAATGATCGGCAGGAAATATGTGAAGGAATGGAAACTGGAGGAGTTGCGCCAGGCGGCAACAACGGGCTTGAAAAACCGCGACTTCGACCGTGGTCGAAAGATGTTCGCAGCAGGCGGCTGTTTTGCTTGTCATCGGTTTGCCAATGAAGGTGGGATGACCGGCCCAGATCTCACCGGTGCTGGTGGTCGCTATTCCCCTCATGATTTATTGGATCAAGTCATCAATCCTAGCAAGGAGATCAACGAGCAATTCGTGCCAGTGATCGTGAAAATGAAAAACGGCGATATTGTGACCGGCGTGGTGGTAAACATGAACGGCGATCGGGTAACGGTGAATACCGACATGTTCAACCCCAATCAACGGGTCAATGTCAACCGCCCCCAAGTCGAGAGCATTGAACCTTCAAAAGTCTCTCCCATGCCGCCGGGTTTACTTAACTTAATGCAGGAAGATGAAGTAATGGATTTACTCGCCTACATCCTCAGTGGCGGCGATCGCAACCATCGGGCTTTCAAATAAACCTCCAAACAAAATAAATTATGAAGAAATTTCTTACCCTTTTTCCAGCACTCCTGATGATCGTCTGGCTTGGCTGTGGTGATAGCAAAAGTGGGCCAGCCTCAACTGGCAATAATGGAACTCAAACCAAAAAAAATACATCTCCCAACCCAGCAAAGTCCAAGGGTATCATCGCCTACACACCGCTCACATTATCAAACCCGTTCTTCAAGGTCATTGGTGATCACATCAAGGCCGAGGCGGGAAAAAATGGTTATGAGACCATTGTTGTAGATCCGGATATGGATGTAAAAAAACAGTCTGACCAGATTGACGACTTCATCTCTCGTGAGGTAACGGCGATCATACTCGTGCCGTGTGACCGGCTTACCGTGGGGCCGGCAGTGAAAGAGGCAAACAAGGCAGGCATCCCAGTATTTACGGTGGATGCAAAATGTGCGGCAAAAGGTGTCGAGATCGAAGGCCATGTTGGCACCGATAATTTTCAAGGTGGCGAACTGGCGGGGCAGGCGATGATCAAGGCACTTGGCGACAAGGGAGGTAAGGTATTGGTCCTTGATGCCAAGAAGTGGCACTCATGCGTGTTGCGAGTAGGTGGCTTCAAAAAGGTCATCGATGCGTATAACAAGGGTCGTGAGACCGGCAAAATCATTATTGTTTCTGAGCTCGATGGTGCCGGTGAACGCACTAAGGGCTACCAGTCCACAGCTGACGCACTTCAGGCACATGAAGATCTTGATGCAATATTTGCCATCAATGATCCTTCGGCTCTTGGCGCCTACACCGCGGTGAAGGAGGCCAATCGTCAAGATAGAATCAAGATCATTGGCTTCGATGGCCAGCTAGATGGCAAACAGGCGATCAAGGACGGTTGGATTTTTGCCGACCCCATTCAGCACCCAGACCAGATGGGGAGGGAGATTGTTAAACTCATTGTTAAGTATCAGGCTGGCGAAGATTTTGACCAGGAAATCCTGATTCCGGCTACACTTTACGACAAAGCTGAGGCGGATAAGGATCCTGAACTGAAATAATTCATGGCGGGCGCTGCTCATCCACCGTTGCTTCGGATGCGCGGCATTAGTAAGTCGTTTCCCGGCGTACAGGCGCTGAGCGAAGTGGATTTAGAGTTACAAGGCGGCGAGGTGTTAGCGTTGCTTGGTGAAAATGGCGCAGGCAAAAGCACGTTGATAAAGATTCTTGGGGGTGCGCATCTGCCTGATTTTGGCACGGTGGAAATCGACGGGGAGACGGTACGCATTGCCTCGCCACAGTCTGCGCAAGCCCTTGGAATCGGCATCATATACCAGGAATTCAATCTCGTGCCCGGATTGTCGGCGAGAGAGAACATTTTTCTAGGACAGGAACCTAGCCGTATTTGCTTCATTCCATCAGATACGGAATCGGAACGTGCCCGAGACTTGTTTGATCGAATTGGCGTGAAGATCGATCCAGAAACACCATGCCGGGAATTGACAATTGCTCAGCAACAAGTGGTCGAGATTGCTAAAGCGCTCGCGCAGAACGCACGTATCATTGTAATGGATGAACCTACTGCCGCTCTTTCTCCACGTGAAGTCGAAGGCCTCTTTAAAGTCGTGCGCGAACTGCGCTCACAAGGCATCGGTATCATTTACATAAGCCATAGGCTTGATGAAATCGATGCTATTGCGGATCACATTACTATCCTGCGAGATGGCAACCACGTCGCCACACGCTCAATGGATGACATTCAGCGTGATGAGATGATTGAGCTTATGGTCGGACGTACTCTGGACAAGGAATTCCCTCCTCACAAAAGTCAACCCGGCGAAGTACGTCTCGCAGTCAACGACCTAAACCGAGGCCCCAAGGTACGCAATGTGTCATTCGAGTTGAGAGCGGGAGAAATTGTCGGCCTTACTGGGCTTGTGGGTGCAGGACGGACTGAAACGGCCCGTCTGATATTTGGCGCAGACCGTAGAGACTCCGGCACCGTTGAGCTCGATGAAAAACTGATTCACATCTCTTCCCCCCGTGAAGCCATTCGTCACGGCATCTGCCTGCTTACTGAGGACCGAAAGTCGCAGGGTCTTGTGCTAGGACGAACCGTGCAGGAAAATTTCGGCTTACCCAATCTCCGGCAATTCACATGTGCAGGCCTCATCAATCGTGCCGAGGAAAGCGATGCCTTTGCCAGTTATGTAAAACAGATCAGGATCAAGATCGCAGATCACGAACAGCAAGCCCGCACACTTTCCGGCGGCAACCAGCAAAAGGTTGTGCTCTCCAAATGGCTGCAACGAAACGCTGAAGTGATCATTTTCGATGAACCTACGCGTGGAATCGATGTCGGGGCAAAGTACGAGATATATCAGCTCATCCATCAGCTCGCAGACGATGGCAAAGCAATCCTGATGATCAGTTCCGAGTTGCCGGAAATCCTTGGCATGAGTGACCGTATCCTCGTGATGAGCGAGGGTAGTATAACCGGTGAGATCACCGACGTGGCCAACACTACGCAGGAAGACATCATGCAATTGGCTACTTGCCGGGAGGATTTGGCCGCATGAAACGAATCAATTTTGGCAGAATGCTTTCCGATTATGGAAACGTGCTCGTGCTGTTACTGCTCTGCATCGTGGCTAGCCTGGCCACGGTCCGGGAATATTCTCCCACCAGTGCGTCGGCAGCCAGACGCTTGGCTGAACAAGTGTCCGCCGATTACCCAAAGGCCAACGTGCTTGTGCTTGTTCATAAGGGCGAAAAAGGAACTGAGTTTTCCGAGACGTTAAAAGATGCATTCGAGAAATCCGGATTCACGATTGTCCAAACAGTCGTCGGCAAACCTCGGGATGCCCGTCAGGCCCTAGAAAAACTGGGCACCGCAGGTGTTGAAGTAAATATCATTGCCGCCGAAAACCGCATGGCAAGCTTCTGTCGAGATAACCTAAGGGAACTGGCAGAAAAACATTCCAGCCTGGCGAACGCACAGGTGAGTGAACCCGCGTCCTATCGGGCATCTCAGTTCCTTAAAACAAGTAACCTGCTCAACATTTTGAAGCAGATTTCGATCGTGGCTATCATTGCCATCGGTATGACTATGGTCATTATCACTGCCGGTATTGATCTCTCAGTCGGCAGCCTCATCGCCTTTAGCGGCGTAATTACCGCACTGGTGATCCAGCAACTGGGAGGCGAATCGCCCAACGCCACTCATCTTTTCCTTGGTGCTGCTGCGGGAATTTTTATTTGTGCGCTTATCGGTATGGGTGTTGGTGGACTGGTTACGCTATTCAACATACCTGCGTTTATTGTCACACTTGGGGTTATGTTCATTGCGAAAGGTTTGGCCTTCATTTTGTCTAAATCTGAACCCGTGTCAGTGGCTAATGAGGCATTTGGCTGGCTGGGGCGCGGGCAAGATTTTCTAGGCCTTCATAATTCGGTGGTGCTGATGTTTCTATTGTATGCCGTCGCACACGTTGTGATGACGCACACGTCTATCGGTCGCTACATTTATGCTGTAGGAGGGAATCTAGAAGCCGCACGTCTTTCTGGTGTGCCAGTAAAGTGGGTGCTCGTTTTCGTATACACACTATGCGGTCTTCTCGCCGGTTTAGGCGGGGTAATGGAAGCTTCACTTCACATAACAGGCGATCCTAAATCGGGCACGTTGGTCGAGCTACAGGTGATCGCGGCGGTCGTCGTCGGCGGGACAAGTCTGGCGGGGGGGCAGGGAAAAATCTTTGGTACGCTTATTGGCGCACTCATAATTGGAGTGATCCGCAACGGCATGAACCTCACCGGCGTGGAAGCTCATATGCAAAGTGTGGTCTACGGCGCAGTAATACTTATTGCCGTTCTGGTTGACCAATTAAAGAACCGTAGTCTGAGATCCAATTAAGCCAGTTCGCCACGCAGGATCATTACCGCCTGTCCGCGTAGTAGAACACGATCACCGACTAATTGCATCTTTACGACTCCACCGCGTTGCGAGGCTTGATAGGCAGTCATATTCATTTTGCCAAGCTTCTTTGCCCAGTACGGTGCAAGAGTGCAATGAGCGGAGCCAGTGACGGGATCTTCCTGTACGCCGGTCGCCGGCGCAAAAAATCGCGACAAAAAATCATATTCAGAAGCATCGGACCGGGCGGTGACAATAAACCCGCGAACGGGAAGACTGTTCAAGCCTACAAAATCCGGATCGAGCTCACTTAATTCCTCTATATCGGTCAATTCGATCAACAAGTCAAATCGACTCCGGCCAACATACTTTGGAACACTCCCAATGAGGTCGGATAATCCCGGCGGAGGTTCCACGGAATCTGCAGGTGTCGAAGGAAAATCCAGTTCAATCCAATTGGCCTGTAGTTTCGCAGTAAGTAATCCACTACGGGTATGGAAACGCGCAGAATCACTTAGGCCCAAGCGCCCACTA
>CAYUXV010000030.1:0-2871 GCA_964448875.1 uncultured Verrucomicrobiota bacterium | reverse complement strand
TTGTTACGAGTAGGAACAGGAAACGTGGAGTTGGCCGCGCTCTTTGCTCCAAGGCCTCAAGGAATGACGGCTGCTGATGACTGGACCAAGGCCATGATGAGTGATGGGTATCCTGAGCTACAGAAGCTTTACGCACTTTACGGCAAAAAAGGAAATGTGGTTTGCACCGATCTCACCCATTTTAAGCATAACTACAACTACGTATCCCGCGGACTCATGTATAATTGGTTTAATCGCCACCTGAATTGGGGGCATCAGGAGCCGGTTATAGAGCAGGATTTCAAGTTGCTTAGTATTGAGGAACACGCGGTGTGGAATGCGAAGCATCCTAAGCCCGAAGGAGGCGACGCTTATGAGCGCAAGCTTACCAAGTGGATTGCAAATCGGGACACCAAACTGGTGAAGAAAATGTCTGGTGATCAATTGCGTTTGGCGTGGGGTTCCTTGATCGGTCGCAAGGTGCCCGCTTTCAAGGAAATAACACGAGAAAAGATCGATGAGTTTAAACAGGATGGCTATATCGAGTTTTTGGATATCCTTCGCCTTAAAGAGCATGGTGAATCTCTTCCGGTGGTTTCATTGTACCCCACAAAAAAGTGGAATGGCCGGGTGATTGTCTGGCTTGATGGTAAAGGAAAAGATGGGATGTTTGATGCTCAAGGAAATCCGGTAAAGGAAGTCATGGAAATGCTGGAAGCGGGTACTTCAGTTGTTGGAGTGGATTTATTTGGGCAGGGTGAGTTTCTTGAAAAAGGCAAGCCGGAGGCTAGTGCCCGTGTTGTTAAGAATCCGCGAGAATTTGCCGGGTACAGCTTTGCCTATAACCACACGTTTTTTGCGAGGCGCGTGCATGACGCGATGAGCTTGATTTCCTGGGTAAGCGGGTTTGAAGAGGAAAAACCGCAGGAAGTGATGTTGGTTGCCAAGGGCGGTATAGAGCCGGTTGCCATGGCAGCATTGTCGCAGGTTGAGGGCATTAAAAGTGTGCGCCTCGAAAATAACCGGTTTCGTTTTGCCAACTTGAAGTCTTACCGTGATCCCAACTTTTTGCCAGGGGCAGTGAAGTACGGTGATTTGCCGGGATTGATGAAGCTCAGTAGAGCTAAAATTACTGAATAGTTGGGTTAATCCATGAAACTCTGTAGGTTTGAACAGTACGGTGAAGCTGCTGCCGGTTTTTTTCTGGATGATCAGGTTGTTCCTTTGAATGTTGCTGCAGAGGCTGCTGGAGAAGCATTAGAACAGACTGATGATCTACTCAGCTTCTTTCCGCATGGTAGTCAGCACGATGTAGCTCAACGTATGGCTGAGTGGTTGGTAATTAATGTGTCAGCAGTATCTGATTTAACCATTAAGGGTGCTTCAATCTTAACTCCTATTCCTAAACCCAATAAACTTCTGCTTTTGGCAGGGAATTACGCCAAGCACATTGAGGAGGGCGGGGAGAGCGTGGTGGAGCGTGCAGAGACCTATCCTTACGTGTTCATGAAGCCGCCTTCCACAACACTGAACCATCATGGAGGTAAAATCCCGATTCCAGAGGTTTCGCCCGATAACATTGATTGGGAATGTGAGCTGGGTGTGGTGATTGGAAAGAAAGCGAAGAGTGTGAGTGAAGAGGAGGCTTTGGGTTATGTGGCAGGGTACACGGTAGTAAATGATATTTCAGATCGTGGCTTCCGACCCAATTCGAATCGTAAGGAGCGTGATCGTGACAAGTTTTTTGATTGGCAACATGGCAAATGGCATGATGGCAGTTGCCCGGTGGGCCCCTGTATTGCTTCTTCGGCAATCATTCCTGATCCTCAAAATTTGCCGCTTAAATTATCCGTTAATGGAGAAGTGCATCAGGATGCGAGCACGGCCCTGCAGATTTTTCCAGTGGCTGCAGTGATTGAATTCATCTCCTCCTTTGTGACCTTGGAGCCGGGCGACATTATTTCTACGGGCACCGCAGCTGGGGTAGGGCATGCCAAGGGAGTTCACTTGAAAGAGGGCGACCAGATTGAGGCCAGTATTGAGGGAATTGGAGTCTTAAAAAACACGATTGTTTAATGGTAGAGAACCACCTTGGTACAGTGGGGGGAATGATTCGTGCCGAATACTGTGCGCCATTTTTAGCACTCAGTTGTAGGCAGGAAGACTTCACCGAGGGAGGTGAGTCGGGTTTATCGCGCCACCAGGTCGGACATGCCTGGATCCCAAGCCAGCGAAGCCACCTTCTTCAGATCTCCGTTTGGGGAGATGCGGTAGGCGGTTAGGCTGGCCCCGGTGGTTGCGGAAACGAGGAGAAACTTGCCGTCCGGGGAGAGTGTCAGTCCCCAGGGAATTTTATCGGCCTCGGTTAAGCCGATGAATTCGGCCTTGCCATCCTCCAGCACGCGGTATTGGGAGATACGGTCGAAGTCCTGGCGGTGTCCACGCAGACCCGCGAAGAGAAATTTCCCATCCGGAGTGATCAGGAGGTCGGAAGCGCTCAAGCCGAGCTTGGACATGCCGGGAGGGAGGATGCTGATGTCTTGTTCGACCTTGAGTTGCCCGTTCGCTTCCCTACGGTAAGTTGAAAGACCGATGCCCTGTTCGTTGCTGAAGTAGATCATCGGCAAGGTAGGGTGGTAAGCCATGTGACGGGGTCCTGACCCGAGAGGAGGCTTGGCGTCCTTGGGTTCGAGCGGGATGATTTTACCGGTTTTGCCATCGTAGGCGTACTGGAGAAGTGCGAGGTTTCCCTTTACGTAGGGAATATAGACGTTCTTGCCGTCGGGCGGAAGGAGGACGCAATGGGCTTCCCGCTTACCCTCGTCGATCGTGGTGACGGCTTTACCGGGGATTCCCTGTTCGTCGAGGGGATAGACGTTGAACCGTCCGTTT
>CAYUXV010000029.1:0-6748 GCA_964448875.1 uncultured Verrucomicrobiota bacterium | reverse complement strand
GATTCACATCGTTCGCAGCATTCCAATCAAAAACATTTTGGATTGGGAACAGTAGATAAGATAGATGCTATTGAGGTTCGCTGGCCAAATGGCAAGGTGTCACGCTTGGAAGAGCCAGCGGTGAATCAATACCACGAAGTGAAGCCTGAGTAGTGCCAGGAACATTATAAAACCCAAGGGGCACCACTGTTATCAGGGTGCCCCTTTCAATTAATTTGAAATTGTAGTTCGATCTTGGCCCGAATCTACTTGAGGTTTGCCGAAGCTGCCTTGGCTGCCGCTTTAACACCTTCTTCAGGGTCAGCTTCAAGGGCCTTAATCTTGGCCTTGGCTGCATCGGAGGCAGCAACACCCAGATTGCCAAGAGCTGTTACGCAACCTTCCCTGACAACGGCACTCTTGTCATCGCATCCGGCAATCAGCGCATCCTGCGCTTTAGGTACCGGGTTTTCAGCTTGTGATAGGGCCATTGCGGCATTTTCCTTCAATTCAGCGTTACCCTTGGTCAGGGCAGCTGCACAGGCCTCTACGAATTTGTCTTCTTCCCCTAATTCCTTAAGGGCATTGAAGCTGCCGACCTTGCATTGAATATCAGAGTCATTCTCCACAATTGAAACCAGGGCATCCGTGACCTCCTCGGTAGCGTGCTTGAATTTTACGACCACTCTAATAGCTGCCGCTCGCACCTTGGCTTTGTCGTCGCTCAGGAGAGGAACCGCCTTGGCTGCGTGCTCTTTAGCCTTGCTTCCAGCGGCTATAAGTCCATCAAGCCCCGCTATGCGTTCGCTTGCCAGTTCGCTTCCAAGATTTTTGACGGCTATGTCGAGTGCGGAATCGCCGGATCCTCCGCCGCATGCCAGAAGGAAAACCGAGCAAAAAGCGAGCAGCAGGCTTGTCCGCCAACTGGAGGTTTTGGGAACAATACTGTTTGGAAACGGTGAGGTTAACATTGGTTTATTGGGGGTCATTCGTAGGTCCTTTTGTCGGGGTCAGGTTGGTTGGTCTGTGACACACGGCGAAGGTGCCCCTCTTCCACCGGAAGGGGGCACCTTGCCTTGAGTATCGTTATACTTGATCCAAGCCTATTGATTTGGTCAATTATATTCTTAAGTTATCAGGTCCTGTTTAACTTAGGGGGCAACAGAGATTTTGTAGCCACTTGAGGTGATTGGACCCCAAGTCGCAATCTCTTTGCCGCCACCATCCTTGAGAATAATGGTTGCGCCAACGACACGGTTTGCGCAGCAATTTTGGCGGTTATATACAACCACCTCGTCGACTGAATACTCAGCCCGAAGATCAACTTCCCACCATGCCCTAGCGCCTCTCTGAGTGTGGAACATTCCGCCACCCCAGTTTGGGCTTTTGTTGCCGTCGATGCCGCGTGATGCCACACCACCCCAGCCCATGCTGCCCATGCTGGCCTTGCCTGAGCGTGCAACGTTTTTGCCGCCGCTCATGACCTCTACCTCGGCAATATTCAGGTAGTCACCAGCGCTCTTGAGGCGAACATACTGTGCCTTGATGACAACGCCACCCGTGCACTTGATCATTCCAGTGCTCGGGGTTCCCTATGTGATGGTACCTGATGCATAGCGCTTATGTTGACCGGTGATGAGTCCCTCGGCACCCAGGTCCGCGTCGCTGGACTGCTGAGCACTGCCATCCATTAACGCCAACTGACCCTGTCCACCATCCAGTCCGGATATGGCATTGTCATTGTCAGCATCCGTGTCCGCACCAACCCAGCGACCCTCAAGCCCTTCCAGGTTTCGGGTGGCTGCTAATACCGTTGTCGGACGACCAGCATCGGCGCCTGAGCACAACAAGTAGCTCAACGCACTACAGTCAATTGGGCGTACTTCTGCTGGAAATCCAGGTGTGCCTGCCATTCCATACGGTGCAATATTCTTTTTGCGATATTCCACGCGTTCCAGCTCATTTCCACCCTGTGCATCCGGATCGCAGGGCGATGCCAGAACCTGCGCGTCGCCTATGCCAGTTTTCATGGTTGCAATGGAGTAGATGGTTGCTGTGTCCATCACTGCATCACCACCGAAATGTGTTCCCTGACCCTGTTTGGTCAACTGCCAGGGCAGCCGCTGTTTATTGTCATCGGCAAACGCCTGAAAGGCTGAGCCGATCTGCTTGAGGTTGCCCAAGCACTTGACTCGGAGTGCCCGTTTTTTGCTCTTGGCCAGTGCGGGCAAGAGCATGCTTGCGAGGATACCAATGATCGCGATGACCACCAGTAACTCGATAAGGGTAAAACCCTTGCTTTTGGAATTAAGTATTGAAGTTCTCATGACTCGCTTTCTATTTATCGAGGGACCTCAGTTTCGCTAAAAACTGGCCGCTCCGTAGATTAATTGGGTACTAACCAGCCCTATTGGGACTCTAAGAGCAAAATATGTGCCAAAAGCTATATTTTACAATAAGTCCATGAATTACCTCATCTTATTCAATAAAATATACCAAATAATAAAATATTATTTGAAATACCCAATTTTTGAAGCGCAAATCTGGCTTAATATGCGTGAAATCTACGCAAAAAATACAAATATTCCGCAGTTAAAGTAGCTTTTTGAAGTAGTTTGAGCGTTGAGAATTACCTGATTTTCGCTTTGCTGATCCCTTGAAGGGCTACCTTCTTGCCCGCCCTGTATGCAGTGGGTTCTGACCCCGCATCGGCCAAGGGCTTTTGGCTAATCCTTTGCTTTTGCTCTTGAACGCATAGACCTTGTTGTCCTCTGACCCGATATAAACGGTGCCATCTTTTCCTACGGCTGGTGAGGAGGATACAGCTCCTCCCGTTTCAAACTCCCATTTCCTTGCTCCTGTTTGACTGTCCAAGGCGTAGACCTTCTTGTCCCAAGATCCGATATAAACGGTGTCATCCTCTCCAATGGCGGGGGAAACCCCGACAAAACTTCCTGTTTCAAACTCCCACTTCTTTGCACCGGTTTTTCCATCCAAGGCATAGACCTTCTTGTCCCAAGACCCAAAATAAACAGTCCCATCGGATCCAATGGCGGGAGATGAGCGCACTCCGCCTCCCGTTTTAAACTCCCACTTCTTGGCACCGGTTTTTCCATCCAAGGCATAAATTTTCTTGTCCTCTGATCCGACGTAGATGGTGCCATCGTCTCCGATTGCGGGGGAGGAGTGGACACCTGGAAACATCGCGTTACCCGTTCTAAATTCCCATTTCTTAACTCCGGTTTGACCTTCGAGGGCATAAAGCTTCTTGTCCTCTGATCCTATGTATACAGTACCGTCAGTTCCGATTGTAGCGGAAGACTCGACCTTGCCTCCTGTTTCGAACTCCCACTTCTTCGATCCTGTCTTTCCATCCAGAGCGTAAACCTTTTTGTCATCTGATCCGACATAGACGGTGTCATCCTCTCCAAGGGTAGGGGAGGAACCCACAGCACTTCCCGTCTCGAATTCCCATTTCTTGACTCCTGTTTGGCCGTTTAAGGCATAGACCTTGTTGTCTCCTGAACCGATGTAAATGGTGCCATCTTCTCCGATCGATGGTGTGGACATTACGTCAAATTCCGTCTGGAATTCCCACTTCACTTCTCCGGTCTTTCCGTCCAAGGCATAAACTCTGCGATCGGCTGACCCAATGTAGACAGTACCATCGTCTCCGATTGCTGGTGAGGAATAGACATCCCCTCCCGTTTCAGATATCCAACGAAGCCTTTCGTGCAATTTGGGTTTGCCTTTTTGTTTTTGGGCGCCAGTGCCTTTCATGTTACCAAGGGGTTTAAGGGGTTTCAGTTCTTCTTCCGGTTCAGGCAAGAACCAAACTACAGCAGCAAGGGTCAGCACGATAACTCCTACCACAACTCCAATCGGGAGCTTCTTTTTTTCACCTGTCACCACGGTGGCAGACGGAGCCTCCATCTGGGCCATCAGTTGCGATAAGGGAATCCAGTCTTTGAGTCCTTCGTGATGTGCTAGGTCATCGGGTAACAGCACTCCCTGGTTCAGGTAACCCTGCACCTGTTCCAGGGTGTATGGGCCCATCTGCTGTCCATCTCTGCTAATATATACCTGCATCTCGTGGCAATTGATTGTTATATTACGTGGACCTTTCTACCTTCAGCTTAACCTTTCAGGTCGTCGCAGACAATCTTTTCACCTTACGCAAAATAGAAGTTTGGCGTCTAAGTTGCAGTTGGTTAAAGGCAATCTACTTCACCATTACCCGCCCGGAATGTTTGAGATTTTGGCCACGCGAGGGCCATGGACTCTTTGCGAGGCCCTGCTTTTTTGCATTGAGGGCATAGATTGTGCCGTCGTTTGATCCGATGTAAATGTTGCCGTCTGCTGAGAGTCCGGGGGAGGACTTTACTTCACCGCCAGTTTTCATTTCCCAAAGTTCTTTTCCAGTATTTCCGTCAAAGGCATAAATTTTATTATCCCATGATCCGAAGTAAATAATGTCGTCCTTACCGATCGTTGGAGAGGAGGAGATAAACCCTCTCGACCTGAATTCCCATTTCTTGGCGCCGCTTTGTCCGTCCAAGGCATAGATTTTTTTGTCATTAGATCCAATATAGACAGTGCCAGACTCTCCAATGGCAGGAGATGATTCCACGGCATTCCCCGTTTCAAATTCCCATTTTTTGGCTCCGGTTTTTCCATCAAGGGCATAGATTTTTTTGTCTCGGGATCCCACATAAACGGTGCCATCACTCCCGATGGCGGGGGAGGAATTGACTTCTCTGCCTGTTTCAAATTCCCATTTTTTGGCTCCTGTTTCTCCGTCAAGGGCGTAGAACTTGTTGTCCCTGGATCCAACGTAAACAGTTCCGTCGGTCCCAATGGCGGGGGATGAGGTGACATCTGCTCCCGTTTCAAATTCCCACTTCTTGGCGCCGGTTTTTCCGTCCAAGGCATATAACTTCTTGTCTCCTGAACCTGCGTAAATGGTTCCATCAGACCCGATGGCGGGTGATGACAACACGTAACTTCCTGTTTCAAATCCCCATTTTTTGGCCCCGGTTTTTCCATTCAAAGCGTAAACATTCTTGTCATCTGACCCGAAGTAAACAGTCCCATCGGCACCGATTGCCGGTGAGGAATTTACTCCGCTCCAGGCCCTGCCAAATGTGTCCTTCCATTCCCCCGTTTCTAACTCCCATTTTTTGGCCCCGGTTTTTCCATCCAGGGCATAGATCTTCTTGTCCTTTGATCCAAAGTAAACGGTGCCGTCATCCCCGATGGCAGGGGACGAGGTTACTGCAGCCCCGGTCGCAAATTCCCAGAGGGATGAAAAGGGCTCCTCGACGGGCACTCGGGTCTTTTTTTTCTTCTTGGGTGCTTCTTTCTTGTCAGTTTGCTTGGACTGATCCTTGTCGCACCCCAAGAGGCACAGGAACAAGGCTAAAAAGGCTGAAGGTATGACTTTCATTTTATTTCCGGGTTGCTCCGGCAATCTTTGGGATGTTTTTCCATATCGTCAAACATCCTCTCCATATGCTAGCAATTGAAGGTCGCCTATTTCTTCATCACCCAACCCGTGTGTTGAGAATTCTGCCGAAACATGGGCCAAGGGCTTTTGGCGAGGCTATTGCAGTTGGTCTTGAGCGCGTAAGCTAGACCGTCATATGACCCAATATAAATAATGCCATCAGTTCCGATCGAAGGGGAGGAGGTCACCCTGTCTCCCGTTTCAAATTCCCATATCTTGGTCCCGGTCTTGCCATCCAGCGCATAGACCTTTTTATCAAATGAACCGATATATACGGTGCCATCGACCCCGATGGCGGGGGAGGACCATAACTCTCCCATTTCAAACTCCCACTTCTTGGTCCCGGTCTTTCCATCCAGTGCGTAGACCTTTTTGTCAATTGACCCGAAGTAAACGGTGCCATCAGTCCCGATTGCGGGTGAGGAGTACACTCTGCCTCCCGTTTTAAATTCCCATTGCTTGGCTCCGGTCCTCCCCAGTGCGTAAATCTTTTTGTCGTATGACCCGACGTAAACAGTGCCATCCGCCCCGATGGCGGGGGAGGATACCACCTCATCTCCTGTTTTAAATTCCCATATTTTGGTTCCGGTTTTTCCATCCAGTGCGTAGACCTTTTTGTCATATGACCCGAAGTAAACAGTGCCATCAGCTCCGATAGCGGGAGAGGATGCCACTCCACCTCCTGTTTCAAATTCCCATTGCTTGATTCCGGTCTTTCCATCCAGTGCGTAGAACTTTTTATCAATTGACCCGATGTAAACTGTGCCTTCTTATCCGATGGCGGGGGATGAACCCGCCTCAGCTCCTGTTTCAAATTCCCATATCTTGGTTCCGGTTTTTCCATCCAGTGCGTAAATCTTGTTGTCAGATGACCCGAAGTAAACAGTGCCATCAGTCCCGATGGAGGGAGACGCCCACACCTCACGTCCAGTTTCAAATTCCCATTGTTTGGCTCCGGTCTTTCCATCCAGCGCATAGACCTTTTTGTCATATGATCCGACATAGACGGTGCCATCAGCCCCGATGGCATGAGAGGATTCCACATAATCTTCCGTTTCAAATGTCCAGAGGACGGTGACGAGTTTTTCCGTTTCAGTCTTTGGCTTGGGTTCAGGTTGAGTTTCATGCTGGGGCTTATTTGCTCCTTCCGCAGCAGATGTTGAAGGCGCTTTGGTCTTCGCTTGAGGTTTCGGTGTTTCCTCCTTCCCACACCCCCCCAAACACAAAGCCAACAAAGCTATGAAAGCGGGTTTCATTTGTTCT
>CAYUXV010000028.1:0-3479 GCA_964448875.1 uncultured Verrucomicrobiota bacterium | reverse complement strand
GTGGTTACTGAGGTGAGGTCGATAAGGACATTGATCCTGTTGGCATCCCAGCCTTCGCCTAGCAACCCGCGTGTGCCCACCAGGCAACGCGTGATACCTTTTTGGAACAGGTCGGTGATCATTGCGATCCACACCCGGGGACACCAGTCGCCGCCCTTGGCCAATAGGTGATAAAATCCTTCCTTTTCCTCCCACACAAAATCCACCGAGTACTTGTTACTGGCCAGCCAGTGGCGTGCGGCCGATTCAAACGTGTCTTTCAGGTCGTCATCGACCAGGACTGAAGAACCCGTCAAGAGTACCGGGTTCAGTTTATCGGTTGCCTCATCAGTCAAAAGTTCTCGGTATGCGGCAATGGCACCGCCTGATTCTTCATCCAGTAGATGCTTGAGTTCAGCAGTAACCGCGGAGGATTTCTCAAAGTCACAAAGCACCACTGCACGGATGGAATCGCCAAGGTGATTTTGTTCAGCAGTAAGGATGGGGATGAGCGCACGGGCCTTGGCGCGGGAATAGGCTAGGACACGGGAGACGGGTGAGGCGCAGGCCATGGTGCCTGTCTCGGTGATTTGGGTTCCCAGTAGCCGCAGTCGGCTAATGGCTTTGTCGGCCAAGTCATGGTCTTTCTGGTTGTCAGATCTTCTTAGGGCATGGCGGCAATACCATGAGAGTGTCGGGCCAACGCGGTGCAGTTGGTCTTCCCAGTAAACCGCCTTGTCTGCATCCACCATCAAGACGGGCACTCCCTCCGGCAAAGGCTCCTCCTGGTCCATGAGGAATAACCGGGAGGAGATGGCAAATTTTGGCGCGCGCTCTTCATATTCCTCCCACGTTTCAGCTTTACCCATGACAAAGTCACGGGTGCTGATCATTCGCTTGGTGAAATCGATCATGCTTTCGCGTTCCGGTTTTACATCCTCATCGAGAGGTGGATTACACAATTCATCCACCAATTCATCGAGGGCGAGGGAAGCATCGGCAATGAACTCCAGCTCTTCACCCAGTGGCCGCACCATGTACGCGAGGTCTTGATAGGGCGCCAAAAAACCATCCTTCACCACTGCAGGCACCGGCACCTCATAATCCACCGGCCCGAAGTATTCCCTGTAACGAGCGATATCGATCGGCCCCGCCTTCTTGGGGTCCGGTGGTGTGGCCGTCAGGCCCAGTATGATGGGGTCGCCCAGGCGCTCATTAACCGCGGCCATAACGCGCCCCCAATGGCCCTGCAGATGGTGACATTCATCCAGAATCACCAAACCCACCTGATTGTCTTTAAGACGTTCCAGCGCTTTAAGGGAAGATTTGTGCAGAATCGATAACGTGTCATCATCGTGCACCGAAATTTCATCGCGCATTTTCTTTCGATAATAGGCGAGACGATCCTTGTAATATTGCGAATTATTTTCCTTCAGGCTCTCAATCCATACTTGGGCTTCCTCAGCCGACCAGGCCAAATCCTTTTCGGGGACCAAAAGATTGGCGATCCAGCAATCGGTGGCGATCGCGTCGAGTGTCTTATCATCCCGGGTGGGTAGGGTGACCGATTGATAGGTAAAGGAGGACAACAGGGATGGTTGTTTCGGATCGGTGCTGATCCGGTGTACAGGGATTCTCCCGTCATCCTCAGTAAATAAATCGGTACGCGCAGCCCATTGCGATTGGATGGCGGTATTGGGGGAGAGCACCAGTGCCGGTTTTTTGACAACCTCGGCCCAAAGGTACAACCCGGTAACAGTTTTTCCTGAACCCGGTGGGGCGACAATGTGCAGCTTGCGCTCGCCTGCTTGGAGTTGTTCGCGGGCAATCTTGACCACATCAGATTGTGAAGGTCGCAGTTCACCGCTAAATTTGATGTTCGGAAACATGAATTACTATTTTGCCTGCGGCGCGTGTGGGTGGACAGAGGCTAATGGCTCACAGCACCTGAGCCAACCTCTTTTCACCATTTTTGAGGGGAAAACAAAATGAGGAACTAAGGTCCCGTAATCAAGATTTACCGCATTCAGGACCTACAGTTTTTTGGTTATAACTGTTGCAAGTGTTTCCTTGTGGTGTTAAACGGTATTTAATCCATTTGATGGAACCATGTCAGGTTTAGAAATGGTGCAGTTAAAGGCATTTAAAACAGAGTAACAGATATGGCTATACAACTTGTCCCTGAAGCACAACAAGCAATGGAACCTGTTGAGATGCTTGAAAACGAAGAAATCCAGCACTGCTTTCAAGCGGACGGATTTTATGTCGGAACGTCACTAACAGCAAAAATCGTCGGTATAATAAATTCCTTTATGGCCACGTTGACTGGTGGACATATTCGTATGTTCATGATCTTGACCAACTATCGACTCATTACCGTGTCATCGCAGCAAATTTTTTGCGGATGCTCCGCAACCAAGGGCGCCAATGTTGTTGCTCTCGCAGATGTCATGGAAGCGGGATTGTCGAAAGAGTCCAAAATCTGTTGCATCCACACTCGCTTGATTCATGTTAAAACAAGGACTGGAGTGACACAATATGTTGTCAAAGGATTCAGTGATCACGACCTGAAGAATTACCTGTACGTCATGAGCCACCTGATACTTCGCAACAACTAATCGTTGTCCAGTACAATAATTACACCTTTGACATCGGTCGTTTTGTTTTTCAGTTTTCAGCGTTACGCGCTGCTGCTTGTTGCTGTCTCGACTGTGCCGTTTGGGCTTGCCTTATGTTTCTTCGAATTTAAATGGTGGGCTTTTTTGATCTATGCGCCATTTTTTCTGGGCTTGAATTTTTTCGCATCTCGTATCGCAACACAATGGTCGATTAAATTTTTGGTGGTCAAACGTGCCTATCTCCAGCTTTCCAGGGGGCAGTTTCGGCCGGAACGTTATGCTAAATATTGCACTGATCCATGTTGGCGATTGGTTGTGAATCACATACTTAAAAAAGCAGGCTTTGAGACTAGGGCTCGCAAAGAACTGTTGAATGACTACCAAGCGAAAGCGGCGGATATGTCAGGCATGATGACCTTTGTTGACCGCTCAAAAGGGACCGTCCAGATGATTGAAAACGGTCGGGTTCGGACATCAGCTCTTAAGCCAAAATCAGAAGCAAGAGCCTCGAATTTCATCTCCGACTCGTAATCGAATTGCGACCAAGGTGCTTATCCCTTTGTGGGTTGGAGAAGCTCACATTGTTAAAGCGTCTAAGGTTCAGATATAGCTCCGACCTCCCCAAGGCTCCGATTGACGAACTGCTAAAGGTGTTGCCGAAGTGCGAAATCCGAAGCAACCCCACGAAGTAAACTAGCCTCTTTACCTTAACCCCTTGCGGAGGACTTCCTCAATTCCCGGTGCCACAAATTGGCGGGTATTCTCATAGCCCGGGCCAAAATCACATCCCGGTGTGTGATACTGGCGTTTCACACCCTTGCCAAACCCAAGCCGGTTAATCTTGAGGTTGGCAATGGTATCCTCCGCGCGCACACCTACTTC
>CAYUXV010000027.1:0-7274 GCA_964448875.1 uncultured Verrucomicrobiota bacterium | reverse complement strand
TGAGCGACTAGCGTTTCTTATGAATGTGTATAATTCATCAATGTTGCGATTAATTGCGGAGCATAAACCTGTGGACAACGTGAAAGATATCGGTACGTGGAAAACAAAGGTTTGGGACTTGCTTGCAGTGGATCTTTTTGGGCGTCGGTATACCCTTGCTGAGCTTGAGCACGAAATGATACGTAAACAATTCGAGTCACCACAGATACATTTTGCTCTTGTATGTGGTGCGCAAAGTTGCCCATTACTTCGCCCCGAACATTATACGGCAATGCGGCTCGAGGCACAATTTTCCGATCAGGCTCGGGGCTTTCTTAGGGACCCTAAAAAGAACCGGGTTGATATCGAAAACAAAATCATATACTTGTCAAAAATCTTTGAGTGGTTTCGCGATGACTTTGCTAAAAGCGATGAGGAGCTTATCCAATTTGTAACGCCCTATTATAGTGAAGAGATTGCGGAGAAGATTCGGGCAGGCGGCTTCAAGATACGTTATGCAGAGTATGACTGGGCCTTGAACAATTTGCGTTCCAACAAATAGACTTGCCTGTCTGCGTGCGGGGTGGGATACAATCGACGCCGAACGCGCCCATAGCTCAATTGGATAGAGTGCCTGGCTACGGACCAGGAGGTTTCAGGTTCGACTCCTGATGGGCGTGCCAGTTTTTGCGATAAAAGTGAATTTAACATGAATCTGAGTCGCAAATATTTTGCCTTTGCCTTGCTTCTCGCATCCTTTGTTTGTGGATGCAATCGATCTACCCCGGAGTCTGAAGGGTTTGGTAAAGGAAGTGCTGAAAGAGACCCCGGTGTTCCCAATGAGGTAGTCTTTAGCGGTCATTCATTGCGCACTGTCATGGCTGGCTTATTGACAGTGGGTGAGGATGGCCTTTTTCGTGTCGGCAACGAGACCGAACCCTTCAGTGGACGATTGGTGGATTCAAGAACCGGCAAAAAATTACAGGAAGAAACATATTGGAAAGGTCGGTTGCATGGCGCTCAAACATTTTGGAACACGAAGGGTGGCCGCTCGAGGCAAATAATATGGCGAAATGGCACACGTCATGGCCTTTCAACCATCTGGTATGAGGGGGAGATGGTGATGCAATCAACCCTTTATTCAAACGGCGAAAAAAACGGGCCGAGTTCTCGTTGGTATGCGAGTGGGGTCAAAATGTCTGAGAAGAATTTTAAGAAAGGATTGGTGGATGGCTTGTCAACAGAGCTTGATGAACTTGGTCGTGAAATAATGCAGATTAATTATAAGAATGGAATAGAGGAAAGCAGGAGTAAATGGTATTGGTCTGACATCTGGACAATCGATAAGGTTGTGAAGGAGAAAGGAGGAAAGATATTCTCTGAAACTCGTTATCGCTACAACACCCAGGGGAAGAAACAATCAGCAACTACCTATCGTGAAAATATCAAACACGGATTGGAAACAAGATGGTTTCCTGATGGAAGCAAGATGATGGAATCAGGCTGGGCGGATAATAAATTGCACGGAAAGATGGTGTCTTGGTATCGCGATGGGATAATGCGAGCAGAGACCCGATGGGAGAAGGGCAAGTTGACTTTCAAAAAAGCGTGGAAACCAGATGGGGCCAAACAGGTTGTGCTGGGATTCAAAGAGGATGGATCTCCACGCTAGGTTGCGAGTTGTTTTGCCAAGGCTTAATTTTAGTTAGGGCTGGTTTGGCTTTAGCATTTGGGCGCACCACATGCCGAGCCAGGTACAACAAATGCAAATCACAACTGAGATTGTGATGTTTCCGGTAGCTTTAATCCATTGTTGGGCATGAAGCAGTTTTAAGGTTTGTAGGCTGAAAGTTGAGAATGTTGTAAATCCTCCGCAAAACCCAATGATCAGGAATTCCCTAAAACCAGGCTGGTTCCAGCGTGAGTCATAGACCAACAGGCCTGCAAATATACCGATCAATAAGGAGCCGACTGTATTGACAAGTAATATGGCTTTTGGGAAATCCGCGCCATCACGTTCTGGAAGCAATTCTCCAACACCATACCGACCAATGCTGCCAAGTGCGCCACCCAAAGCCACCCAGAACCAGGTCATGATCAATTATTTGATTTTACTGACAGCTTTTTTGTCGCCAAGCAGTCGGATATAGTCGTGAAGTATATTGAGCGTCTCCCTCATGTTGGCGTTCATTACTGCATCAGGATTCGGTAATTCAACCCCGGTTGTATTTGGAGTATCAGGTGTTGGGTCAGGTTTGTTCTCGGCCAGTATTTTAATTGGTAAGTTTTCCTTGGCCATCTTTAGGGACAATTCGAATATGGTTTCTAAAGGTTTTACGCGTGCGGCTCTCTCTTTCTTGCGTGACTCACTTCGCCTCTTGTTTCCGGCGCGTTCGTCACGTCGCTCGATTTCGTTTAGTGAAAGGGTGCGGTCAGCTAGTTGTGCCTTTACTCGATTTATATCTTCATTAATATATTTGAAATCTTGGTTGGTCGCGACACGGTTCATTGATTTTGCCTTAAGTATGCGGATGTGCGGGGCGACCATGTTTCTGCGATCATATTCAGCAGCCTTTATCGGTTTCGCTTCTAATGCCCTAGGTAGATGGCCTTCACCGATTTCCATGTAGTCAAATACTGAAGGCAGAACGACATCCGATGCTACCCCATCAATTTGAGTAGTGGTTCCGTCGACACGGTAAAATGTAGAGATTGTAGCTTTTAGCCTGCCCGAATCCTTAATTCCAGGGGTGTAACGTTTCAGTTCCATGAGTGTTTGCACCGTTCCTTTACCGTGTGTTGATTTGCCGCCAACAATAAGGGCACGGCCATAGTCTTGGAGGGCTCCAGCAACAATTTCCGATGCCGAGGCACTAATGTGACTGACAGCAACTATCATGGGGCCATCATATACAGCAGTTGGGTCGCGATCATCGAGTTTGCGTTTGCCACCAAGGCTGTCTCTGATTTGAACCACTGGGCCGGAATCAATGAACAATCCTGCAAGATTTACAGCTTCAGGAAGAATGCCGCCGCCATTGCTTCGAAGGTCGAGAACAAGTCCGTTTATCCCCTCTTTACGAAGGCGGGTAACCAGTGTTTTTACATCATTTGAACTTTTGCTGTAAAACGAACTGAGATGCACCACTCCGAGGCGCTCGATTTTATTATTCTTTCTATGTTCAATGATATAGGCCTTTGCGTATTGGTCGGCCAGTTTTACCACATCGCGGACAATAGTTATAATTCGTGCATCGGCTTCGTCAGTCGTTCCTGCAGGAATAACCGTCAGCTTCACGGGGGAGCCTTTTTTTCCACGAATTAGCTGCACGACCTTATTGAGACGCATATCAATAATGTTCGTGGGTTCTTTGTCGCCAGGGTTTTGTACTGCGATGATGCTTTCATTTACCTTTAAGTCATTGCCTCGCTTTGCGGGGCCGCCTGCAATTAGGTTTACAATCCGTGTGCGTCCCTCCTCGCTTCGCAGTGTGGCGCCAATCCCTGAGAATTGTAATTCAGTGCTGCCGATGTCAAAGTTTTTGGCCTCAATGGGGCTCATGTAATCTGAATGCGGGTCGTAGGCACGGGTCATCGCACTGAGGTACGTTTCGAGAACTTCAGATTTGTCATAGTCTTGGAAATTACTGAGTAAACGTGCGTAACGCTTCTCGATCCTATCCCGGGATTCTTTGTCTACTTTTGGGGTAATGTTCTCGGGGTCTTTGCTGAGTCTTGAGTTTAGCAAATCCATTTTCAGACGTTTTCGCCACAAAGCATTGGCAGCTTCATCGTCCTTCGGCCAAGGTTCTTTGGTTCGGTTGGCGAGAAATCGTTCTTTCACAGTGAAGTCATGTTTAGTCTGTGCGTACTTTTTTGCCAATGCCGCCCTTTCCTCTAGGCGCTTTAGAAATCGATTGAAGATGGTATGCGCAGGCGTGATGTCGCCTGACTTGGTGAGCTCATCAAGTTTTGTGGCATAGCGTCGGTTAAATTCGTCTACATCTGACTGTAGAAAAATCATATGATTTACATCCAAAGTATTTAGATAGTTTTTTAGGAAGATTCCGGACATTTTGTCGTCTAGCTGTGTGCGCCTGTAATGGATTTGCCCCATTATGCGACTTACTATAAAGGCGATTTGTTTAGATTGGCTTGGGGTTAAGTCCGCAGATGTCGGGGCTAGGCTTAGAAATAAGGCGAGAAAAGTGTAATGTAGTGTTCTCATTCGTGTTTTCATACTGCGCGCGATTTCTTCTGCTGGCAATATCTAACAGTTCGCATGCTTTTTCTACCTTGCGGCATCTAAGGA
The DNA here is from genome assembly GCA_964448875.1 of uncultured Verrucomicrobiota bacterium. GTDB lineage: Bacteria > Verrucomicrobiota > Verrucomicrobiia > Limisphaerales > UBA1100 > UBA6614. The sequence goes on along the minus strand of CAYUXV010000027.1, from coordinate 2,983 downwards.
ACGGGATAATGATTTGTGCACGCGTTATCTCCAAAATACTCATGATGTGCTTAATTATCAAAACACGCCGCTATCTTTACTGTGCCTCAATTGGTTTTGTGGTGTTTCTGTTGGGCGGATGTCAGTCTGTTCAGAGCGAAAAGGATTTTGTAAGTATTTTTGATGGGAAATCACTCAAGGGATGGGTGATGCTTAACCCCAAGGGCAAAGGGTATGGGGTTAAGACCATCACAGAAAACAATCAGAGTTTTCCGGTAATTTACTGCGCGAAAGGTGGTGGAGGTAATTTGCTCAGTGAAGAATCTTATGGTGACTTTGTCTTGAGGTTTGAATTTCAGCTTAAACCTGGATCCAACAACGGGTTAGCCATTCGCGTTCCGCAGAAGGCGGGCAGCTTGGCATACATCGGAAATGAACTCCAAATTCTTGACGGAATCGGCTACGAACAGAAACACAACGCGACCCTGCGGCCAGAGCAATACCACGGTTCAATATACGGGGTTGCTCCTGCAAAGCGAGGCGCGCTTAAGCCGATTGGCGAATGGAACAAACAGGAGGTCACTGTTATTGGCCGAGATGTCAAGGTGGTGTTGAATGGGCGCAGGATACTCGACTTTGATATTAACAGTGTCACTGATTCGGGCACCTTGCGCAAGCATCCGGGTTTGTTGCGGACCAATGGTCACATTGGTTTTTTAGGTCATGGTGATTATGTTGCATGGCGAAATATTCGCATCAAGAAACTGCCCGATGTTGAGTTTAATAACCGCCCCCCCAAAGGATTTGAAGCCTTGTTTGATGGCGAGTCCTTAAGCAACTGGCAGGGCTTGATGAAGGCTCCCAACGATAACCCAATCAAACGGTCCAGCCTAAAGCCTGCCGATCGACGTGCAGCGCAAGCTGAAGCAAATAATAACATGCACGCTCACTGGAATGTTGTAGATGGAATGCTGGAATTCGACGGCAAGGGGCGAAGCCTTGCGACAATCAAGGATTATCGGGATTTCGAACTATTGGTTGATTGGAAAATAAAGGAGAAGGGTGATAGTGGCATTTACCTTCGGGGAACTCCTCAAGTACAAATATGGGATACACGTGATGATAAGCGTAATGCTGTTGGCAGCGGAGGTCTTTTTAACAACAAGAAACCCGGAAATCCAAATGTTCCGCTTGTAAGTGCAGACTATGTTACAGGCAGTTGGAATCGGTTCCGTATCCTTATGGTTGAGGAACGTGTCCATGTTTTCCTGAACGGGAAATTGGTCGTAAAAGATACAGTTTTGGAAAACTTTTGGGATCGAACGCAACCTGTTTTCCGGACTGGTCCAATCGAGTTGCAGAACCATGGGAATACCCTTTGGTTTCGAAATATTTTCGTTAGGGAAATTAATACTTCTCCGGATTCCAAAACAACAAAACCGACATCGAAAACTGAATAATGAATCGCCGAAAATTCATCGCACAAACAACAGCATCAACGAGTGGATTGCTTATCTGTGATCAACTTCTTGGAAGAGCACAAGCTGCAAATAATAAACTAAACATTGGTGTTGTTGGAGTGGCCGGCAGAGGCGGGGGGAATCTTCGGGGTGTGTCCGGAGAAAATATAGTAGCCCTGTGTGATGTGGATCGCACGCGTCTTGCTGTTGCCAATAAAGCCCACCCTAAGGCCACGTCGTATGTTGATTGGCGCAAGATGCTCGAAAGAAAGGATCTTGATGCGGTTGTCTGTAGCACACCCGATCACACGCATGCTGTCATTGGTGTTAATTCCATGAAGGCCGGACATCATCTTTATTGTGAGAAACCGTTGACGCATACGGTTAGTGAGGCGCGCGCGATGGCGGAAACAGCAGCAAAGCACAAAAGTGTGACGCAGATGGGAACGCAGATTCATGCGGGTGAAAACTACCGCCGAGTGGTGGAGCTGGTGCAGAAGGGGGCGGTTGGGCCGGTGAATGAGGTGCACATTTGGGCCGGTGCTACGTATGGAAACATCGCGCTCTCAGAGCCGGGAGTGCCGCCGGAAAATTTGGATTATGATCTGTGGCTTGGTCCCTTGCCGTATCGTCCCTTTAGGAAAGACTACGCACCGTTTAAATGGAGGAATTTTTGGGTATTTGGTGGCGGCACGTTGGCTGATTTTTGGTGTCACTACAGCGACCTAGCATTTTGGGCGTTGAATTTAAAATATCCGGACACGGTTCATTGCCATACCGGAAAAGCTCGCCCCGAACGAACAACACTTCAGATGCGTGTAAAATATGAATATCCTGCACGAGGGAAGGAGCCTCCCGTGACGCTTCATTGGTATCAGGGAGGTGATAAGCCGGATTTTCTAACAGATGCTCAGAAAAAGAAATGGGGTAGTGGTGTGATGTTCATTGGCAAGAACGGACGGCTCTTTTCTAATTATGGTGGTCATGTGTTGATTCCTGAGGAAAATTTTAAAGACTTCAAGCGCCCCACGCCATTCATCCCAAAATCGATCGGTCATCATGCAGAATGGATCAAGGCGTGCAAGGACGGTGGTCAGACAACTTGCCATTTTGGCTATGCGGGGCCACTAACAGAGAGTGCCTTATTGGGAATTGTCTCTCATCGCGTGGGTAACAAGAAGTTGGAATGGGATGCCGAAAATCTCAAGGCAACAAACTGCCCTGAGGCGGATAAGTTTATTCATCACAAGTATCGCAAAGGATGGAGTTTGTAGTAGCAATGGATGCCAAAGTGCTTAACTCACCGTTAGATACCGGCAACTAAACCTCACAGCAGCTCCGCATGCGGTTTTTCTGCTTAATCTTACTTTCACTGTTCGTTTTGTGTGCATGTTCGCGTAATTCGAATCAGGAGAGTGTCCAAGGGAAGGCACAGAAAAGCCAATTGCCGGCACCTAAGGTGGTAAATATGGTGAGTTTTGAGAAACAGCTGAGTCAGCGGGTGACAAAACTCGGCAGATTGGCAACAGGATTGACGGGTGGTT
>CAYUXV010000026.1:0-5745 GCA_964448875.1 uncultured Verrucomicrobiota bacterium | reverse complement strand
GAGGCGTGGCGGACTATTAAAATGGGTGACGCTCAGGCTATTTTTGCTGGCGGTGCTGAAGCAGCAGTTGTGCCAATGGGCATGAGTGGCTTTGCGGCGATGAAAGCACTATCCACACGCAACGACGATCCTCAACACGCTTCCCGACCCTTTGATAAAGAGCGCGACGGTTTCGTGATGGGCGAAGGTGCGGGAGTACTCTTGATGGAAGAACTGGAGCATGCACGCGCGCGCGGCGCGAAGATATACTGTGAAATCATCGGTTATGGTAATACCGCCGATGCCAACCATCTAACAGCACCGGCACCCGAAGGGGAAGGTGCAGCACGATGCATGCGGATGGCACTTCGCAATGCAGGTTTGGATCCAGAAAATATTAATTATATTAATGCTCACGGAACCAGCACGCCGCAAGGCGACATTTGCGAAACGCAGGCAGTGCGTGCGGTTTTCAAGGATCATGCAGACAACTTGGCTGTCAGCTCTACAAAGGGTGCCACAGGTCATATGCTTGGCGCAGCTGGTGCGGTTGAAATGATCCTCACAGCTAAAGCGCTTGAAACCGGTATCGCTCCACCCACGATAAACTATGAGCACCCCGACCCTGAATGCGATCTGGACTGTGTAGCAAATGAGGCGAGAGAGATCGAAATAAACGCCGCTCTTAACAATTCCTTTGGTTTCGGCGGACATAACGCCACCATTGCCGCCGCAAAGTTCATTGGTTAACCTGCGCGCGTAAGGCGCGCCATGAATTTTCTTTCCTGTATAGAAGCCAAACGTACTGGTGATGCCCTATCGCCTAAACAGGTGAGGGCGGTAATTGCCGAATACACAGCCGGTAATATCGCCGATTATCAAATGTCTGCTTTCTTGATGGCAATCTGCTGTCGCGGAATGAACCCAGACGAGATCACAGCCTTGACACTAGCCATGCGCGATTCCGGCAAAGTGTTAAAATTTCCCGAAGATGACAGGCCCATTGTAGACAAGCATTCCACAGGAGGCGTAGGAGACAAGGTATCTATTGCACTGGCACCATTACTGGCATGTCTGGGTTTTCGTGTGCCAATGATCTCTGGGCGCGGGCTCGGGATCACTGGAGGAACGCTAGATAAGCTCGAATCAATACCCGGCTTTACCACACAACTTACTAACGAGCAAATAGTCTCGCAGGTACAGAGAATCGGTGTGGCACTTGGAGGACAAACTTCAGAAATCGCCCCTGCCGACAAGGCACTCTACGCTTTGCGTGATGTAACTGGCACAGTCACATCCATCCCGCTTATAACCGCCAGCATCCTCTCAAAAAAACTTGCCGAGAATATTGACGCATTAGTAATGGATGTAAAATTCGGCAAAGCCGCTTTCATGAAGGATCAAGAGCAGGCACACGGCCTTGCGCAATCTATTGTCCAACTCGCCAGCGAATGCGGAGTTAGAACCAGCGCATTGTTGACTCGTATGGATACACCGCTTGGTCGCACCGCTGGCAACTGGCTAGAGGTCAAGGAAGCCGTCGCCTGTCTAGACTGCCGAGGACCGGAAGATTTAGAGGAACTGGTTAGCACTTGCGCTGCGGAGCTGCTTATCCAATCTGGAAAGTCTAGTAACAAGACTGAAGCCAAGCAACTGGCACAAGAAGAAATGGTTAGTGGCCGCCCGCGGAAAAAGTTTGATGAACTGCTTGCTGCCCAAGGTGCAGATATTCAATCATTCAACGATAAAATGACACAAGACATCACGGCTCCTGTGGTACGCGAATTCACCACTTCGGCTGAAGGCTTTATTACCACATGCGACGCACAACTCGTGGGACAAATTGTACGTGACCTAGGAGGCGGACGATTGATAAAGGATTCGGTCATTCAACCTGACGTAGGCATTGATCTACTCATCAAACCGGGAGAAGTCTTCGGGCGTGGAAGTATTCTGGCGAGAGTACATTCGATGAATGAAGAGAATGCTGATTCCGCCTGCAACAGACTATCTTCTGCATTTGAGCACGCGGATGAGCCGTTGCCGCAACCACAATTAATCCTTCAAGTGATATAACAACAGAGGAGCAACCTCTAATTGAAATTATGGCTTTATTCCGAAGGATCCTCGCTCTCCCGTTTCACATCCTGTAAACTGTGCGCATGAGTGTATTTGGCAGGCTGCAGGAATTATTTGGGGAATCTCCCATCGATGTGCCGAAAAAACCTGTCCCTCAATCTGATTTGAATCTGGCCTGTGCAGCACTTTTAATCGAGGTGGCTAAAGCGGATTATGCAAATGATCCGAAGGAGATGGAGATGACAATTACAGCCATTAGAGAAGTGTTGAAAATCGCTGATTCAGCCGTAGAGGAGCTGATATCCGAAGCCAAACTAGAAGTAGAAGAAAGTGCATCAATGTTTCCTCATACAAAACTCATAAACGATCACTGCACCCGTGAACAAAAATACATCATTTTAAAAGCCATGTGGAAGGTAGCCTTTGCTGACGGGAATCTGGATAAATATGAGGAGCACCTTATCCGGCGCGTCGCCGGGTTGATCCACCTAGATCATAGTGAATTTATACATGCTAAAATTGAAGCGAGGGACAGTGACTAACGCAACCTTGTTCCACTAGGCACATTCGCTGTTTCGTGCCAAGGCATACTCATTAAATTTTTCACTTATCTCGTCTCGCGCTCGACGGAAAGCCTGAAGCTTAGTCGCTTCCACTCCCTCGACAGTTGCAGGGTCATCGAACGGCCAGTGATGCTTGTGGGTTTGCCCCGGAAAAACGGGGCAACCATTATCTGCGTTCCCACAGACGGTAATGACCGTTTCTACGTCTTTATCCATGAACTCATCAAGATGCTTAGATCGATGTGCACTGATATCGATATCTATTTCGTTCATCACACGAATGGCCAATGGATGCACATATCCAGCTGGCACACTACCAGCACTCTCGACCTTGAGTGAGTCACCTAAAGCAACGCGCAAAATACCCTCAGCCATGTGACTACGACAACTATTGCCAGTACAAAGAATCAATACGATTGGCCTTGATTTTGTCATCACAGAAAATCATGTGAGAATGATGGGGTTGTCAATCACTCTTATGTAAACATTACGTCACAACACACCGATGCTGTCTGACTTATGAATCCAAGGTAAGACCAAGTGGATTTTGTTCAGGGTCGTTAGGTAGTCATTCGACGGCATCGGTCGACCCCGATCCCTCCTCGTGCAGTCTCGAAAGCTCACCTTCGAACGTCCCATTGTTGAAGATGCTCAAACTCGAAACCATCACGAACAAAACTGCCACAGTTTAAAATTCGGTCAGCTTGAAGTTGTTTATTAGTACCACAAGGTTGTTCACCGAAGGAACAAGAAGCTGTGAGCAACGGTGAATCACCAAAGGAAGGATTTTTGCTCAGCAACCTGGCTGTCTCCCTCCCAAAGGCTAACACGCCATGACTCCATTTTCCCTAGCTTCTTGTAATCCGCTCGTGACACGGTGAGCGGAGTCCATGTTGCAGAAAGATTGTCGGCAGTAGCATTGTGGTTTATCACCAACGTTTCCGCACCAGCCTTGGAGCTTTTTATTTCCACTCGAAGCTTGGTGATAGCGGAGTCAAGACCGGTGCCAGACCACTTAATGTCAAATCGAATGCCAGTAATTTTTTCGGGGTCGTCTCGCAGTTCCTTTTGATACAAGTCTCGTTCTGTCAATGTGACACCCTTGGTGTGACGATCATCAACATCAAGATAATGTGGCAACACCTTCATTATCTGCGCGCTGGTAGGCGGTAATAAAGCACAACCAGTAACAGCCAATAGAACAAAAAGGGAAGCAACCCAACGCATACCGAAAGCTACAATACCCGGCCATATTGACAACCCTGCATTATTCCCATCGGTGCAGGATTGCATCTTGATCAGAATCTGTTAAATTAATATGTGAACGGATTAACCATGTAGCTTCACAGTATTGCCATGAATGATTTCGATTATCCCCTTTATAACATAGCAGACCATAGTCAGCGTCCAGAGGAATTATTCCAGACACGACGAGAATGGCTCAATCAATTTGGCACCGGCTTCGGCATGCTGGCACTTGCGACAATGCTGAACCCAGAACTGGCGGGTACGGCGCGCGCACAATCAGCGGGCAACCCACTGTCTGCCAAGAAACCGCCACTCCCTTCACAGGCAAAGGCCAAACGTGTTCTCCACATCTACATGGAGGGCGCAATGCCGCACTTGGATAACTGGGATCCAAAACCAGAATTGATTAAAAAAGGTAAACGCGGAGCAAATGCCGGCACAAAGCTCCGAAATCGCACCTTGTTGGCACCACAATTCGATTACAAGAAATTCGGCCAAAGCGGCCTTGAGCTGAGTGAGGTTTGGCCAAACCTCGGGCGGCACGCAGATGATCTCGCAGTAGTACGTTCACTTCATACAGATGCGCCTGCGCACGGCCCAGCACGTATTCTGATGAACACCGGCGACCTGCAACGCGTACGACCAAGTGTTGGCAGCTGGGTCTTATACGGATTAGGCACAGAAAACCAGGATCTTCCCGGTTTCATTGCTATGAAGCCAGGCGGCATGCCAGACGCTGGCAACTTCCGTAGCGCCTTCCTTCCAGGCTCACTTCAAGGCACATACGTAAATTCTCAAAACACAAAAATTGAGGAAATCATAAAGAATATCAAAAGCGGATTTGTTTCCATGGGCGACCAGCGCAAACAGCTGGATCTTTTGTTAAAGCTTAACGAGATTCATAAACAGAAACGTCGTGCAGAAGCGCAACTTGAGGCGCGCATTAGTACGTTTGAGTTAGCGTATCGCATGCAGACGAAAGCAAAAGAAGCGTTCGATATTAGTGGCGAGAGCGATGAAACAAAGGAGCGTTACGGTGCCAATCGTCAAGGACGTCAGATGCTGATCGCACGCCGATTACTTGAGCGCAACGTCCGGTTTGTGCAAGTGTGGCAAGGGGGGTGGGATCTACATGGCGATATCCCAGGACGCAACAAACGCAATGCAGACGAGTTAGACCCGGCCATTGGCGCAATTATGGATGACTTGAAGGAACGTGGCCTGTTTGATTCCACGTTGATCTATCTTTCTAGCGAATTTGGACGAAGCCCCACGCAGGATAACAACAATGGAAGAAGCCACAACGCCCGTGCGATGAGCACATGGCTGGCCGGTGGCGGAATCAAAGGTGGACAGGCCTACGGGGAAACCGATGAACTTGGTGGCGCAGCTGCAGTAAACAAGGTACATGTGAAGGATTTGCACGCAACGGTACTTCACCAGCTAGGGTTTGATCACGAGCGTCTAACATTCCGGGCGGGCGGGCGCGAAATGCGGCTAACAGAACCAACACAAAAGGCTCCTGAGGGTGGTCGTGTAGTTAAAGATATCCTAGCCTAATACGACACGCAGATAGGCTATGAATCTAACCGAAAGGGAAAAATGGTAAGGCATCTTATCCGCATAAGCTCAACTCTGTTAATGATCACGGTCATAAGCGCCGCGGCTCAGGACAAAATTACGCCGGATCAACAGGAATATTTTGAGTCCAAAATTAGACCTATCTTCGTCAACAATTGCTATGAGTGTCATAGTTCTGACGGCAAGGCCAAGGCAGATCTGTTTCTTGACAGCAAGCAAGGCATACGGACCGGCGGCGATTCTGGAGCTGCTCTCAAGCCAGGTGATCCAGAAGACAGCTTGTTCCTCAAGCGTA
>CAYUXV010000025.1:0-12168 GCA_964448875.1 uncultured Verrucomicrobiota bacterium | reverse complement strand
AGAAGGATGGAATCGAAATCACATTTACCAATCCTCTTGATGTCGCTTCCGCCGTGGACGACCAAAACTATGCCGTTGACCAATGGAATTATCAGTGGACACAGCAATACGGCTCTAAGCTCTACTCGATTCATGACCCTTCCAAGATTCTCGGTGAAAAGAAACAGGCTGTCTTCAGCGGGGATAAAATTGAAATTCAATCCATAAAACTGTCAGAAGATAAAAAAACTATTTTTTTAGAAATAACTGGTCTCAAGCCAGTCATGCAATCGCGAATCCGTTACAATATCAAGGCCGCAGACGACACGGTTCTCAAGCAGGAAATTTTCCACACTATCAACCGCGTACCAGCGCAGTAATGAGCAAATCAACCCAACGCAGCGGCCGGCAAATCCGGCAGGACTTTCTTGATTTCTTTGAGGCGCGCCAGCATACCATTGTGCCCTCGGCGAGTCTTATGCCCGATGCCCCAAATCTACTTTTCACCAACGCAGGCATGAACCAATTCGTTCCGATTTTTCTGGGCGAACAAACGTGCCCGTACAAACCCGGCCGAGCCGCCGATACTCAGAAATGCATTCGAGCTGGGGGGAAACACAACGACCTAGAAGACGTGGGCATGGACACATACCACCATACATTCTTCGAGATGCTTGGCAATTGGTCATTCGGTGAATATTTTAAGGAAGAAGCCATTGTGTGGGCGTGGGAATTACTCACGGGAGTGTGGGGGTTCCCTAAGGAGCGACTCTATGCCACTGTTTACAAGCCTGGGCACGGTGAGCCAGGAGAGTTTGATCAAGAAGCATATGATTGCTGGGCTTCAGTCTTTGACAAGGCAGAGCTCGACCCTTCTGTTCACATTGTCAACGGAGACAAGAAGGACAACTTCTGGATGATGGGAGACACTGGGCCCTGCGGGCCATGCAGTGAATTGCATATCGATCTCAGCAGAAATGGCGAAACAAATGGTTCCCTTGTAAATGCAGACAATGCCCGCTGTATTGAGATTTGGAACCTTGTGTTCATTCAGTATAATGCAAATCAAAACGGCACCTTCGAGCCGCTTACCGCCAAACACGTTGACACAGGAATGGGCTTTGAGCGTGTCGCAGCCGTAATTCAATCTACTAACAATTTTACTGATTTCAGCAAGGTGGTTTCCAATTATGACACTGATGTCTTTGGCCCCATCTTTACTGAAATAGAAAAGCTTAGCGGTAAAAAATACACTGCCAGCTTGCCGCAGCCGAATCCCAGCAAGCAGGAAAAAATTGATATTGCCTTCCGCGTGATCGGAGATCATATCCGCACTTTAAGTTTTTCAATCGCCGACGGCATACAACCTGGAAATACCGATCGCAATTATGTTCTGCGACGGATCCTCCGTCGAGCCGTTCGCTATGGCCGCACGCTCGGCTTTAAGGAACCGTTTTTTTACAAACTGGTTGATGTGCTAACTGAAACAATGGGCAAAGTTTTTCCAGAGTTGGTGCAACAAAAGAATTTGGTCCAATCAACCATTCGATCTGAAGAAGAAGCCTTTAACAAGACACTTGATCGCGGCATCGAACTGTTCCGTGAAGAAGTCAACAGACTTGGCAAAACAAAACAATTGCCAGGAGATTTTGCTTTCAAATTGTATGACACGTACGGCTTTCCTCTAGACCTCACGGAATTGATGGCACGAGAGGCCGGGCTTTCTGTCGACAACAGAAAATTTGACAATCTCATGGAAGAGCAGCGCGCGCGTGCGCGCGCTGCTCAAAAGAAAGAGATCATTAACGTTTCAAACCTAAGCAGCGATTTATGCACGAAATTTATCGGGTTTGACAATCTTACATCTATGGCTCGGGTGCTGGAAGTTGTCAGAGAGAAAAAACAGGTTGCTATTGCCGTTGACTGCACACCTTTTTATGCAGAAATGGGAGGTCAGGTTGGGGATACCGGGTTGGTAATAGCTGACGACCAGACTTTCGTTGTCACCGACACGCAAAAAATAGGCGAGGCTTTTTTGCACTCTTTAGATGGAGATATATCCATCCAAAAAGGAGCCGAAATTGAGCTAACCGTTGACGCATCACATCGCATCGCTATTCAGAGACACCATACAGCGACACATCTCTTTCATTGGGCCCTGCATGAAGTGACTTCCTCGGCTTCATCCCAAAAAGGTTCATATGTCGGCCCGGCAAAGTTAACTTTTGATTTTAATTGTCATGCACTATCAACAGAAAATATTACTGACATAGAACAATTGGTTAATGAACGCATTCTTGAAAACGATGTTGTTTCCACCTCAGAAGTTTCACATGAAGAGGTGCGAGACCGAGATGACATCCTTCAGTTTTTCGGAGACAGGTATAGCGATGTTGTGCGAGTAGTACAGATCGGAGGACATAGAGGCGACTTAAACGGTTACTCCATGGAACTTTGTGGAGGCACACATGCTAAAGCAACAGGTGAATTAGGGCTATTTCGAATTGTCGGTGAATCGGCGATTGCTGCTGGTGTTAGGCGCGTTGAGGCAGTAGCTGGCTTGGTTTCAGCCAGACAGGCACGTATTGACTCGGAACGAATTTCCGAATTGGCAGAGATGTTAAATTCACCGGTTAAGAGCATAGAGCAGAAGGTTGAACAGGCGCTGGATCAGATAAACAAGTTAGATAAAAAACTTAAGTTAATTCAGCAGAGTCGCGCTAAGGACATTGCTAGGGGATTGCTCGCCAAAGCCCAAGAAGTAGACAATGTGCAATTCATTACTGCTAACCTTGGAGATTCAGATGCCAATTTCTCGCAGTTGGTAGCAGACGCACTAAGAAGCCAATTTAATGGTGTGCTTGTACTGGGAACAATTGGAAATGGTAACGTATCTTTATTGGCAACTGTGCCAGAAGACCTTTCAAGCAAGGTAAAAGCAGGTGATATAGTCCAGGCAATCGCGCCAATCATTGGCGGCAAGGGCGGAGGCAAGGCCACCAGTGCACGTGGCGGCGGCAAAGACCCCGACAAACTGGAAGATGCTCTAGCCGAAGTGCCTAAGGTAATTATTAGTTAATTATGTCTCTCAAAGCGTCCATAAAAAATAAATCTACGACAAAATCGCAGTTTGATGATGTCGAGTCGGTGATTGCCGATATTCATTGCGGTCAAATGGTCATAGTTGTCGATGATGAAGATCGAGAAAATGAAGGCGATCTAATAATGGCTGCTGAACACGCAACAGCCAAGTCGATTAATTTCATGGCCAAGCACGGACGTGGCCTTATATGCGTGCCGACAACCGAAGAACGATTGCGTCAACTAGGAATTGAGAGAATGGTGCCTCGGAACCAAGAAACATTTCACACAGATTTTCAGGTTAGTGTTGATGCAGCTTCGTCCATCACAACGGGAATCAGCGCAAAAGACCGCGCGACAACAATTCAGGTTATGGCCGACCCTATGGCTGTTCCGGATGATCTCGCACAGCCAGGTCACATATTCCCTCTGCGTGCCTGTCCGGGCGGAGTGCTGCAGCGAGCTGGACATACTGAGGCAGCTGTAGATTTGGCGCAACTTGCTAACTGCCGCCCCATTGGGGTTATTTGTGAAATTATGAGTGACGATGGAAGCATGGCTCGACTCCCAGAGTTGAAGCGTTTTGCCAAGAAGCACCATCTTAAAATTTGCAGCATAGAGGCACTTATCAAGCACCGGCGGCAACGTGAAAAACTCGTTGAAAAGATTGAAGTTGTTAAGATGCCAACCAAGTATGGTGAATTGATGTTACACCTGTATCGATCGGCGATTGATGGCCAGCATCATTTGGCAATGGTAAAAGGTGACCTGGAAAGTGCTGATGAGGTGCTCGTGCGCGTACACAGCGAGTGTTTGACTGGTGATGTTTTCGGAAGTTTGCGCTGTGACTGCGGCTCACAGTTACATCAAGCTATGGAGCAGGTGACTGAAGCGGAAGCTGGCGTGATTGTCTATATGCGCCAGGAAGGACGTGGCATAGGTCTTGTTTCAAAAATCCATGCCTACAAACTCCAGGAACAGGGTTCGGATACAGTGGAAGCTAATCGCAAGCTTGGCTTCCCTATGGATTTACGTGAATACGGACTGGGAGCACAAATCCTAATAGATCTGGGAATCCGGAAAATACGACTTTTGACAAATAACCCAAAAAAAGTTGTGGGTCTTGATGGGTATGGACTTGAGCTAGTCGAACAGGTCCCTATCCGTGTAGAAGCAAATGTACACAACAAAAACTACCTGCAAACCAAACGCGACAAAATGGGGCACTTGATTTAATGCTCAAGCGAACAGATAAGACAGTTAAGACACCAGCTCTAGATCGAATCGTAATTGTCGCATCTGCATTTAACGCAAAGTATGTCGACGGCATGCTTGATTCCGCGTTGGATGTGTTAAGTGAAAATGGGACAGGAGAAATTGAACTAGTTCGTGTACCCGGGGCTTTTGAAATCCCCGTAGCGGTTGCCAAGATTGCAAGGCGAAAGCGCAACCGACCTCCGGTTATTATTTGCTTAGGCATTATTCTGCGTGGAGAGACAACCCACGCAGAGCATATTGGAATGACCGTGAGTCGGCTTCTTGGTGAAATTGCTGTAGAAACGGGTGTACCCATTATACACGAGGTGCTTTTGCTTGAAAATGAGTCCCAGGCACGCAGGCGTTGTCTTCACATTAGAACAAATAAAGGTTCTGAAGCGGCACATACAGCACTCAAAATTGCACATACAATTAGATCATTATGAAACTTTGCAAGTTTGTGAAAAGTTTCACAAAGCACTTGCCCAACTCAGCCTCCGATGCTATTTTCTGCGCTGAGAGGGTATGGTGAGTGGAGGCGAAGTCGGTGTCCGTTTCATTATACCCAGCGCATTCTCCAATGATACTAGCTGTAGTTGTTCAAACTTTGCTCAAGCCTAACTCCAAGTGAAATCTGCTTTGGCGAATACATGGATTCATCGTCTGGCTGTATTCACAGCATTCGGCACTCTTTGTCTTATTGGCCTAGGGGGCTTGGTTACCAGTAAAGAGGCCGGACTAGCTGTTCCTGATTGGCCAACTAGCTATGGCTACAACATGTTTTTTCTACCTGTTAGTCACTGGGTAGGAAATATTTTCTATGAACACACACATCGACTATTAGCATCTGTTATTGGTCTTTTGACTGCGGGCCTTGCTGCTTGGATTTGGGCTAGCGAGAGCGCCGGGAAACCTAAAAGGACAGGTTTGATTTTTATATTTGCCACACTTTTACTGATGGGAGTACGTACTCAAGGCATGTTTATTGTAATGGCAAGTGTTGCCATATGTGTCCTCATTTATTGTTTATTTAAGCTCGCCAATTCTCGTGATCGACTACGCTGGTGGGCTATGATTGCATTTTGTGCGGTTCTTGTACAGGGCGTGCTTGGGGGGATGCGAGTTACTTTGGCCGAAAATCAGATAGGCATACTGCACGGCGTTTTGGCACAGTCATATTTTGTATTAATTTGTGCAATTGCAGTTTGGACCAGTAAATGGTGGCAAAATGCAAAACGAGAAGACCCTGCCGAACAAACGTTTAGTTTAAAGTGGGTTTATGCAATCGCGACTGCGATTATATTTACCCAACTGTTTCTCGGGGCATCAATGAGACATCAACATGCAGGCCTTGCGGTTCCAGATTTTCCCGCGGCATATGGTAAATGGTGGCCTGACACAAACCCGGAAGCTCTCGAAAGATATAATCAGAAACGAGCCCTTGCAACCAACTGGCGTGATCGCACGCCTGTCACGAAGAATCAGATTTACCTTCACATGGCACATCGAACGATGGCGATACTCGTGGTGACAGTTCTCGTTTATGCTCTAATCCGTACTAGACGTGAATTGCCCAAGAACCACTGCCTCCGCAAATATGCCTGGGGATGGATTGTGTTGGTTTCCGCTCAGGTATTACTTGGCGTATTAACAGTTTTAAAAAACAAACCCGCTGACATGGCAACATTGCATGTACTTTTAGGGGCACTACTTTTAGCACTCGGCTCAACAATGCTTTTGGTGGCGCAACGAACATTACCACTAAGTAATAAAATTACTGCGGAAAGAGAGTCAGTCGATTTGCCCGTGCCGGCATTGAATTAAAATGAGATCAACATCCGCCATTCAATTGAAGAGGAATGCGATCGCAGGGCGTCTTGCTGTATTTGCCAGCCTGGTTAAAGCCCGGTTGACGCTGATGGTTCTTATTACAACCGCAGTTGGCTTTTATATGGGAGCTGAAACTGTAACTGTTTCCCTTTTGATACATGTGTTACTTGGCACAGCACTTGTTGCCAGTGGAGCACAGGCTTTGAACCAGTATCTTGAAAAAGAACATGATGCAAAAATGACACGGACTGCAAACCGGCCGATCCCGGCTGGGCGAATTCGCCCAGAGATGGCACTACTTTATGGCGGAGTTGCTAGCGCAATTGGTCTAGTTTGGCTCGCACTCACGGTCAATTTAATGACCAGTGTTGTTGGCGCGGTAACTTTGGTCAGCTATGTTCTCATTTACACCCCGCTTAAACGCGTGACCCCGATGAACACGGTTATCGGCGCAGTCCCTGGAGCCTTGCCTGCGTTAATGGGGTGGACCGCTGCTCAGGCAACAATATCAACGGAAGGGTGGGCGCTTGTAGCCATTCTCTTTTTTTGGCAGCTGCCACATTTTTTTGCTATCTCATGGATGTATCGAGATGAATATGCGAGGGCAGGGTTTGCAATGCTATCCGTAAACGACATGACAGGGGAACGCACAAGCCAGCATGCATTGAATTATACTATAGGATTGGTTCCGTTTGCTCTTGCCCCGTTTATCCTGCGCCTTGCGGGATCTGCATATTTGGCAGGAGCGGTGATCCTCAGTGTGATATTTGTAATTTATGCCTTTCGATTCACCCGTAATTTGACAGTGGTATCCGCGCGTCAACTGTTTTATTATTCCCTCCTTTACTTGCCGCTCTTACTGGGGTTGATGGTATACGATAAAGTTTAACAAAAGCAGATGAATTAAATATTCATGGGAGAAGCAAAAACAAAAACCGCCGCAAAAGTTCATGAAGACGAGCTTAAGCATGGTCATTCAGAGCAACATTGGCTGACAAAATATGTTTTTTCATCAGACCACAAAATAATTGGAATTCAGTATGGTATGGCAGGCCTGATCTTTTTATTGATCGGGTTCTGCCTCATTGGCTGCATGCGCTGGCAAATGGCCAAACCTGGGGAGCCTATCCCTGTTGTCGGTTCAGTTCTTCAGCATGTCTATGCACACCAGTTGGGCGGGGAATCTAAGCCTGTTTTTGAAAATGGGGTTATGTCACCCGAGGCATACAATCAGTTTGGAGCCATGCATGGGGTTATCATGGTTTTCATGGGAATTGTACCCCTGGCATTTGCAGCATTTGGAAACTATGTTGTTCCGTTACAGATAGGAGCGCCGGATATGTGTTTCCCAAGGGTAAATATGGCTAGCTTTTGGTGTTTCTTCTTGGGTGCTGTGATAATCACGGCTAGCTTTTTTATTCCGGGCGGACCGGCGCAAGCCGGTTGGACGATGTATCCCCCGCTTTCTGAAAACATAACCACCAATGGTCAAGTTTACCTCCTAGTCGGATTTATTCTGCTAATTACTTCGTCGCTACTTGGGGCGGTCAATTTCATCGCCACAATCATACAGTTGCGGTGTAAAAACATGACATGGTTTCGCCTGCCCTTTTTTGTGTGGGCACAGTTTGTCACCGCGTTCCTTTTACTTTTGGCTTTCCCCCCGCTTGAAGCAGCGGCAGTCATGATGTTAATGGATATCCTCGTGCCCGGCACGAGCTTCTTTTCACCCACAGGGCTAATGGTTGGCGGACAGATTGCAGACATAAGCGGTGGTGGCAGCCCGTTATTGTACCAGCATCTTTTTTGGTTTCTGGGACATCCTGAAGTTTACGTTTTGATACTCCCGGCAATTGGAATTGTAACAGAGGTTGTTGCCAACAACGTTCGACGACCAATCTGGGGATATAAGTTGATGGTAGCTTCTGTCCTCGTGCTAGGGTTTCTCTCGTTCATTGTTTGGGCACACCATATGTATATGACCGGCATGAGCAATAAGATCGCCACATTTTTCCAGACGACCACCATGATTATTTCTATCCCTTCGGTCATATTGTTGACATGTCTTTTCATGACTCTCTGGAAGGGGTCAATACGCTTTAACACACCGGCGATGTTTGCGCTGGCTTTTCTGCCAATGTTTGGGATAGGCGGCCTAACTGGATTGCCTCTTGGCTTCAATTTTACTGACATCCACCTGCATGACACCTATTACGTTATTGCACACTTCCATTATGTCGTCGCCCCAGGAACCATCTTTGCAATGTTTGCTGGCGTCTATTATTGGTACCCAAAAATGACAGGGACAAAAATGAATGAGTTTTGGGGGCGTGTACATTTTTGGTGCTCCCTTACATTTATGAATTTAATCTTTATGCCGATGTTCGCTCAAGGGATGGACGGAATGATTCGGCGGATGTCTGATGGAGGGGCTACTTACGCAGGGCAGGATGGGATTCTAGGCACTAGCGCTTATGCGCTTTCCTTGAATCAGAATATATCTCACGCAGTTTGGGCCCTTGGCTTATCACAAATACCTTTCATTATTAATTTCTTTTGGAGCATCAGAAATGGGGAGAAAGTAAATAGTGATAACCCGTGGGAATCGACAACTCTCGAATGGCAAACACCGACTCCTCCGCCTCATGGCAATTTTCCTCAAGAAGTTGAAGCTCATCGCGAATCCTACGAATACAGCAACACAGATTGCCCCGGACATCCAGAGCGAGATTTCTGGCCTCAAAACGAACCAGCCAAACCATAAATGGAAATTCCCTACGCAGAAAAACCCCGCCCAGATACTGGCCTATACAACGGCAAGGCGGGGATTTGGTTGTTTTTGGCATCTGAAGTGATGCTGTTTGGTGCTCTGTTTTCGGCTTATGTATTACTTCGGGTAGGCGCGGATCCAGGCACGTGGTCAATGGGGTTATTGAATAAGTGGGTGGGAGACTTCAACACGCTGATTTTGATTGCTTCAAGCGTCACTGTGGTACTCGCGTGGATCGCACTTAAGATGGACGACTTTGCGGGATTCAGAAGATACAAATGGTGGACTATTATTTTTGCCGGGGCCTTCCTCGTTGTAAAATGGTCTTACGAATGGCCTGATAAATTCACTCACTATGATGTAAATTTTGCCAACCAATATAAAATTACAATTACGGACCCCGGCGACAAGCCGCGCGAGGTGGCTCGTTTCATACATAATGCTCGTCCAAATTTGGGTGCCGTGGAGGATATCGAAGAACAGCTTAAGGCAGGTGAATTTAACTTATTACATGTAGGAAGCGAACTGAAAGACCAATTGGTAGAAATAGGGGGGAAATCCAAGCCAAGACTTACAATCTCTAAAAAACCTACTCGAACAGCACGAGAACTGGCGCACATAAAATTTGCGACCGCATACGGAGATGCTGAATTTCGCGAAACCGTGATGATTCGTTTTTACAAGCGTTTTGGCGACGATGCCTTTGAAAAAACATTTGGGGAGCAATATTTGGAATTATTCAAGAAAACGGAAAAGGGCTGGGAAGGAAAAGACAAAGATCTCATCGTCACACATTTTGATAAATCAGAAACTGAAAAAATAGCCCTATCTGGGCATATTTCAGCACGCCGAGACAGTCAAGGTGTTACTCCAACTCCCAACATATTTCTTTGGGTTCGCCAATGTTGGCTATGGCGCAAAAAAAGCATGGAATCCGAAGATGTTTATGGTGTTGATTTTCACGCTGATGGATCAGATCACGGACACGACGAACATGCTACAGCAGATAAAAAAACAGTATCCGATGCTGATTCCAATATCGGAGGTCACCATGGGGTATCTATTCATACTGACGAAATCAAACGCATAAATTCATATAATCCATCGCACAGTACTTTTTTTGCCACTTATTTCACCCTTACAGGACTACATGCGCTCCATGTGTTAGGCGGGATCTTTGTAATGTTTTATCATTTACTTCCTATTAGCACCCGTGTGTGGAGCCGAAGCAAGGACCAGTTTGCCAACAGGATTGAAATAACAGGTCTGTTTTGGCATTTCGTTGATCTAGTGTGGATATTTTTATTCCCAATACTTTACCTACTATAAACTATTATGGGCGACGAACACCATTCACCCGAATATTACGCTGATCTAAAGAAAAAGATTAACGCGGTCGGCATTATTCTAATTGTCGGAACAGTGTTAACCTTTGCTGCGGACCTATTTGATATTGGCTACTATCTCGGGGGCTTTGGCTACACCATTTTGGTGGCAATGTTTGTTGCCATAATAAAAGCAACCGGGGTAGTCGCCGTGTTTATGCATATCTGGTGGGATGCAAAATGGAAGACAATTAGTTGGACAATGATTTGCACTTTCTTTTTCTTTGCAGGAATGATGGCTCTCACCGTGCTAGGAGAACAATGGGGCAAGCCTGGTAATGAGGGGGAATTTGATAAAATTACTGGTATGCCAGTGGAAAAAGACAAATCCAAAGATGAAGAAAAAGAAGATTCCGGAAATAAGTGATGTCTCTTAAAGCCTTCCATATCGTGTTTATTGTAATATCGATACTGTTGGGTTTTATTGTAAGCACATTATGCCTATGGCAATGGTACAATGGATCGGAGTCGAGTTTGCTCGTGCTGGGAATTGTTTTTCTGACCAAAAGCGTAATATTACTCGCCTATAGCCGACGTATTATTAAAAAAATGGAAAAATACAGTTATCTGTGAAAATACAACATACATTCTGGATAGTATTGATTCTGATCTGGAGTTCACTGACTCAAACAGTTGAGGCCTGCCCTAGCTGTTATGGTAAAACAGATTCCCCTCTCGCTCATGGAATGAATGCTGGAATATTCGTGCTTTTGGGAGTGGTTGGGGTAGTGCTGACTGGATTGGCTGCATTTGGAATATTTTTGGCACGACGCTCAGCATCCATCAATGCGCAGGATAATATCGAGACTAATGACAAAATCCTGAACACTCCGTCAGCTATCGATGAAGCTGTTAAAAAGCATCCTTTATAGAATGAAAAGCAAAACTACATGGTATTTTGTTGCTGGCACAGTGGGTATTTTAGCTGTTGTCCTAATCATGTTTGCGATGGGTGGGCCTGATTATTTCAATGCAAAGCTGGAACCCTGGGTCAAAGAGGCCAGACCGTTATTAGGATTTCCAGAAGTCGGAAAAGATGCCGAAGGTAAAAGTGATTATAGCCCCAACTCTGTTCACGGCAGTGATATGGATGCAATGATAGTGTACGTACATGTCCTGATGGTTGTGCTTCTCATTGGCTGGTCGGTCTACTTCATTATCACATTGTTAAAATTCCGAAAATCCAAGAACCCAAATGCTGACCATGCTGGAGTTACATCCAAATTACCGACTACTCTGGCAGAGTTTGGGATAGTGGCCATTGAGGTTGTATTAATCGCTCTTTTCGCAGTTCCACTCTGGGGCAGAGTAGTCGATGTTGATGAATTCCCGAGTGAACGTCAAACATCTCTACCTTTTGCCGATGAAGTTGTTGGCTGGAACTATGATTCGACTGACAAAAGCACTAAAGAATTAAAACTTTCGGGGGATGACCTCGAATCTTTAGACAATAAAAATGACGTACAAAATGGCGGTATTGTTAATTTTAAAACTATTCTAAAAACGCCCGCCCCCCCAAAAGATGGACCAGAAAGTGGCCTTTTTGTGTTAAATGTAACTTCTGATGAGCCCGTTTAGGTGACGATTACTTGGGGCGAAAATGAACGCGTTATTTCAAATGAAGAATTGCTGGTCAATCTCTGGAAACCAGTAAAAGAAAAGAATGATGAGCTGGATGGAATTGTAAAAAAGATTGAGGATAATGATGATGATTCACAAACAAAATCACTCAATCAGACAAAATATGAAATAGAAGAAGAACTTAAAGATCTAAGAGAGAAGATAAGTTCTGATAAGTTGCGGTACTCACAATTGCTAGAGATTGACTATGATGCATCATGCAAAATTAGTGTAGATCGCGGGGAT
>CAYUXV010000024.1:0-3255 GCA_964448875.1 uncultured Verrucomicrobiota bacterium | reverse complement strand
TCAAGGAGGGGCTTTATTACATGAGTTGGGGGTCAAAGATTTATTTCGCCACCCGAAGAGTGGTGGAGGTGGTGGTGGTGTCGCAAGCTTGGCATGGTCTCCTGACGGCTTCAAGATCGCCGCCGGTCTCACAGATGGCACCATCCGCGTTTTCAAGACGCCCAAATAGATTTCTCGTAGCTTGAGCGTTACTAAAAAACCCCAACCGATAAACAAAAATACCATGAACTCACGTATCGCATGTCTCCTATTAATCGTAATCGCCCATGCGTCAGCCATTGCCGCCCCAAAATTCCCGCTGACGCTGTATGCATCAATTGAATTTTTTTATAACGGCACAAACAGGGGTCCCCAACCTGTTCGCGCCCATACCAGGAGTCACGCCTAAAAAAACCTGGCCAGCAATCGTCTTGAAACGAAATACGATGCAAGGGACGATCCTGAAAGATCCGTCCAGCAGTTACTCCTGTGGGATGCGGTAAACTGGGGCGAGGAACCGAAGAGCAGAATACCGGTCAACGATGGTAAGATTGGTAGAATTGATGCGGACTTTTTTGACCCCGATAATCCTTCCCGCCTCGCACTAGATTCCGAGGCAGGCTACGGGATCCTGAACCTGAACCGTCCCAAGGACAAACCCAGGATTATTGGAAAGGGGTTACAAAATCATATTCCATCAATCGGACA
The DNA here is from genome assembly GCA_964448875.1 of uncultured Verrucomicrobiota bacterium. GTDB lineage: Bacteria > Verrucomicrobiota > Verrucomicrobiia > Limisphaerales > UBA1100 > UBA6614. The sequence continues at coordinate 2,568 of CAYUXV010000024.1, read as the reverse complement.
GATTGGAGCACGTGGATCCAGTTGGTCAAGGGATGGCAAGAAGATTGCCTTTAACTCATCTGGTATTTCCATTGTCGACGGAGAAAGCGGAAAAATCCTTCAAAGCGGGAAAACCCTTCACACGTTGAATAAACGAAAAGCAGGGAAGGTATTAAGGAAGCCACGCAGGGATTTTGGTCAGTTTGAGGACTGGAGCCCTGACGGGAAATATCTGGTTTCAAACACTGGTAAATCGGTGGTCGTATTCGACGCAAAACTGGCGAAAGAACTTTTTCGGTTCGATCCGTTTGGGCCGACTCCGAATCGGAATGCCAGCACTTTACTCTCTGTCAAATGGAATCCTCAAGGCACGGAAATCACTTTTTTAGGTATCCTGAAGCGTATAAATACCCGTAAGCCCATAGAACATTACGTGAGTTTTTTAGACATGAAAGATTTGGGGAAAAACGAAGATCCGGTTGGCGCGCCATCCCGGTACAAAAGAGATAAACCCGACAGGTCATTCCTAATGAAAGACGGCAAGGGGAATCCAATTCGTGGCCCTCAATTTTTAGCATGGAGCCCTGTAGGTAGTAAAATCGCCGTTGCTGCATCAATCCTTGAAAAACGACCCACTGGAGGATTCAAAGACATCCCTGCAATATTTATTTACAGTAAAGGAGGAGATTTATTGCATGAAAAGTCAGTCAAAAATGGGTCCGGCCGTGTTGAAAGCTTGGAATGGTCTCCTGACGGCTTCATGCTCGCTGCCGGTCTCTCTGATGGCACCATCCGCGTTTTCAAGACTCCCAAATAGATCCGCTAGCTTGAGCATTACTAAAACACTAAACGATAAACACAACCAGAAATGAACACACGCATCGCCTGTCTCCTCTTGCTCGTAATCACCTATGCGTCAGCCTTCGCCGCGCCCAAGTTTCCGGTTACTCTCAAGGCAGGTACGGAACATTTTCGCAACAATAAGTTCAATCCAGCCAGGGGTATTTCTCTCGCCTGGAGTCCGGATGGTAAACATATCGTCAGCACGGGGCGGAAAACGATCCTGGATAATGGCGGCCGCAAACAATCCGAGTTACAATTGGTTTTGTGGGACGCAGTCACTTGGGACAAACGGAACAAGAAAATCCTTGCGAAATTCCAGAACGAACAGCCGTTTCATCGGAATATAGATTTTTTTGACCCTCAGGATTCCAGTCGATTTGCCATTTCACCGGGTCTCGGCGTCAGTATTTTCAATTTAAATCGTCCGAAGGATAAGTCCCGTGTTCTTGGGGATTATTTGGGGCGGAATTTCCAACCCTTCTGGTCAACGGACGGCAAAAAGTTTGCAGCTCTAAACTCACAGCGCGGCGGTGTCCGGGGCGGTGTCGTATCGGTAGTTGATGTGGCGGTTAATAAGGAAATTTTCCACCTCAAATTGGGTTTAATCCAATCGCGTGCGCAGGGAGGTAGGTTTAATACGGGGACTTTGGCATGGAGCCCGGACGGAAAGATGCTGGCCATGTTGGGAAGGAAGGAAATCGTTGTGTATAACGAATCCCTTGAAGAAGAAGTATTCCGGTTTCCATTGACCCTAGGCCAGAGGTTCGGCTGGAGTCCTGACGGGACAAAGTTGGCCTTTAGCCAGGGGGATAAAGTGATCGGCATCCTGGATACCACGAAATGGGATGGGGAACCCGAGAAGAATAAAGTCGATTACTCAATAAGAATAAAGGAGACCTTCCCAGGCCCGCCCGACGTGCGGATAACGGGGCCCAGGAGCGCTTCAGTGGGTTTTTTCGCTTGGGGACCTCAGAGTAAACGGATAGCTGTTTCAACCTTCAAATTTATAAAAACCCCGATAACTCATTACGTGCCGGTCCTGCAAATTCTTCATGCGGGAACCGGGGAGCTTTTGCATAATTTTGATAACATCAAATGGCTGGATCAACCGCAGGCATTCCCGAAGAATGGGACCAGAAGCGGGTCAGGAGTCACTGGAAATATTGCATGGAGCCCGGATGGTTTCAAAATTGCCCTCGGTATCGGCGACGGCACCATCCGTGTTTTCAAGACGCCCAAATAATCTCTGGTAGCTTAAGCAAGCGCGTCCGCCTTTGCCGCGAAAATAAAGTCGGCCTCGTTCAACCCATCGATCTTGTGGGTCCAGATCGTGATCTTCACTTTACCCCAAGCTAGAAAAATATCCGGGTGATGAAAAATCTCCTCGGCCAGTGCCCCAACCTTGTTTGTAAATTCCAAGGCCTCGGCAAAATTCTTGAAGGAATATTCCTTCTCCAAGTGATGCCCGTCAATGACTTGCCAATCGTTACCAAGTTCATCATGGAGGCTCTGTAATTCCTCACCGGCCAAGGGCGGCACACCGCCCTGGCAGGGTTTACATTCCTTCTGGGCTAAACTGCAGGTTTCTTCGCTCATGATTCGTTATTTTCCTCGTGTGTTGCGGAAAGGATAGCGGCCGAGTCTTCATTGTCCATCTTTTCAGCATCTCGCCTCCAAATGGCAGCCAGAAAACTTCCAAGAATGCAATGCATGATCGCTGAAATGGCACACGGGGTGGCAGCCGAT
>CAYUXV010000023.1:0-2632 GCA_964448875.1 uncultured Verrucomicrobiota bacterium | reverse complement strand
CCAAGTCATTTCCAGATCTATCGCCAGAGCTTGGGGCCAATATTGAGTTCGTCTATCCGAGCGCCATGACGCCGGACGCCTTTGTCGCCTTCTCCTTTGGCACGATTACGGTACGCGTCTTGACCTTGGGCGTTGCTAGTTTGCGCGCCATTGTTGCGACGCTGATGTCCCGTTCCGCGTACCGCTCCCCCCAGGCGTCCGTCTTTCGGAATAACAACAGGGGCTTCCGTGTTGCCCGGACGCTCCCGCGTTAGCGGGGGCTTACTCTTTACCCATTTTTAGTTTTATCCTTGGGTTGTGTGCTTGGCTTGATAACTCCAAGATGACGTAGAGCCGCTATTGAGGAAGCCCAGCGCCTCGCCCGCGAGTGGCTGCCGCGCATTTACACGCTAGAGTGGGTCGATAAGTGTGGTCGGTAGGAGGAGACGTGACGCGCACGTTCTTAGCCGCCTTGGTGGCGCTGATGCTGAGCTCGGGGCCGGTGGCGGCGGCGGAAGTCACGGGGAACGTGCTCCTAGAGAAATGCCGCGAATTTGAGAAGCTTGAAGCTGGACGTCCCAACGCCAAGCAGGTCAGTGCCGGTTACTGCCAGGGCTTCATCAACGGGGTCTGGGTCACACAACCATTCATAGACAACTCGTTCAGGTCGTGCGCCCCCGCCGGCGCGCGCCTCGGGCAAGTGGTCGGTATCGTGACGAAATTCCTCAAGGAAAATCCGACTCAGCTTCACAAATCCGCACTTGTGGTCGTGCAAGCAGCCCTGGCAATAGCCTGGCCCTGCAACTGATGGGCAAAGCCGTCGGATCAAACCTTGGTCCAGACTGGAACGGACAGCGCTGCGCTGCGAATGAATATCTCAGCCGCAACGGCAAGGCTCCGGTCGCATAGGAGGGCACGTGATGCGTACGATGTTAGCAGCCGTAGTCGCGCTGATGCTGAGCGCAGGATCGGCGGCGACACCGAAATATTCGGTTACCGCTGGAATTACGTTATGAGTTATCATCGTCGGCGTGGATCGACAGAGAGGCCTGACCCATGCGGCAGCGACATGACGCCTATCCGGAACTGGAGCGGGACTTGCGTTTCCGACCACTCGGGGTCGAGGCGCCGAGTGTTCTGACTCCGGCGCAGATCGAGAGCTACAACGCGAACGGTTATCTGTTCCCGATCGATATTTTCCACGCCGACGAGATCGCCGAGATCCGCTCCTATTTCGACGATCTGCTGAGCAAGGCGGTAGCCGCGGGCTGGGATAACTACGAGATCGTCAATTGGCACAAGAGCTGTGCCGGCGTGCATGACATCATCATGACTGACCGAATCCTGAACGTGGCCCAGGACCTGCTCGGCGACGATGTGATTTTGCGGCACAGCCATTTCTTTGTGAAACTACCGGGTGATGGCAAGCGGGTGAGCTGGCATCAGGACATCTCCTACTGGCCCTTGACCAAGAGTCGGGTGGTAACCGTCTGGCTAGCGATCGATGACGTGGATCTCGGCAACGCCGCCATGCAGGTCATCCCGGGCTCACACAAGACGCCGAGAATTCCATTCGTCGACAGCGCCGATGAGGAGAATAACGTGCTGAACCAAACCGTCGAGAATCCCGGAGATTTCGGCGGCACGCCGGTGGCGTTGGAAATGAAGGCAGGGCAGATCTCGTTGCATTCCGACCTAATTCTGCACAGTTCGGAGGTGAACCAATCCAACCGCCGGCGCTGTGGCCTGGCGATGCGATTCTTGTCGCCGGACGTAAAGGCCTATGGTGGCTGGAATGAGCATTCGATCATCTGCCGGGGCGTGGACCCCGATAACCACTGGGCCGACCATCCACGCCCCGATGGCGAGACGATCCCGATCAAACAGGGCGAAACGAGTCTAACCGATCTCGTGACCAGCAAGGTGGACTGAGGGTCACACCCGCATAAGGCCTTATGGGCGGCATTTCCCTGCAAATATTAACCGCCCAACTCAACGCTCTTCTTCGCCGTCCACCCGTTCGCGGACCCGTTCCAGTTCTCGAAACGTGGTGCCGGCGAGGGTGAGCAAGGCGGTTTCGGATGCCGAACCTTTTTCTCGAGCCGCCAGCCACCGTCCCGCCAGCGTCAGCGTGGCGCCACTCACTTTCTGAATTTCCAGCGCCGCTTTTGTCGCGTTGCCGCGGCGATAACTGCCGTTTCGTTTGCCGCGTGGCGCGCCAGAGCCCGCTGCACCGCCGTGCATGCGGCAACGATCCTTTCCTAGAACCGCTGGAGATCTGCAAGGCTTGCCGGTGGTGCGCGCGTGAGCACCGCAACGTTTGCCGGTCCAGGCATCGCCAAAGCCGCTGCCCACGACCTTCGTTTTTGTCAACCGCGTGTCAACCATGGCCGCGCTCCCGACGTTAACGAAACTTATCCCGTGTCACCCGCGTGTATGGGGTTGGTTCAAAAACACCACACGCGAGGCCTCTTCCAGGCCATTTTTGGCGGTTTTGAAAGCGCCTGCGTCGTAGGTTTTCGCCACCCTTTTTTGAAGCCGGACATGTCGGACAAGATGGTGGCCTCACATTCGATAGAGGTTCCGATGATCAATTGGCCATCTGCTTTTCGTCCTCATCCACATTAGCCCAGCGGATCGTGATCGGGTGGAA
>CAYUXV010000022.1:0-8663 GCA_964448875.1 uncultured Verrucomicrobiota bacterium | reverse complement strand
TTCTGCTCATCTGTAAGGAGGGCAGCGAACTGGGTCTTGATTTGCTTGTTCAGGGCTGCCATTGCCTTCTTGGTCTCGGCCTGTTTGGTCTTTTGATCAGCAGTAATTGCCAATGCGGCATTCACAGCAGCTCTCAGTTCCTTACCTTTTTTGCCATCAGCCTTGGCCTTTTTCATGGCTTCAGCACGGGCTTTCTTCTGGTCCGCGGTGATAATGCTGGCTTGTTTCTTACGGCATTCTGCCAATTTCGGGCCGAATTCCTTATTCAGGGTATCAAGCTTGGTCTTTTGTTCTGCGGTCAATTCAATGCTCTTGGGTACTTTGATCGCTACGGGTGTTTTCTTCTTTTTATCAGCCGCAACTGCCGGAGCCACAAAAGACAACGTTAGAACACAGGCTGTAAGGATAGTTATGATCTTTTTCATATATGTAATTATCGCCTAAGTTTAGGGGTTAAAGGAGGAGCGAGACTATAGTGAGTCTCGACTTATTCAAGGTTTATTCACAGCTTTTGTCCGGTGTCATTTGCCGCGGCTGCGAGGCACATTCATGGACATAATGCTCGGGCCGTGGAAGACAACTCCACATCCGCCAGTTATAACGCGTTGAACGGGTTCGCCTGTATCAGGGTGTTTCTTCAGGGGCTTGTCCTTCATTTTTTGCACTACTTCAAAGCGCTTGGGCTTTTGACCCTTTTTCTTCGGGATGGTTTCGTAAATATACGTTGGCATGACTCTGGTTTTCTGGAACGCCAATTCTAGTATGATAATACACATGTCTGCAAGAATTCGAAAAGGACTTGCCCGACGAATCCAATTGGGCATAGTTGCTCCCCCGCCGCGAGGTGGGTGTGGCTGGATAGCTCAGTTGGTAGAGCAGAGGACTGAAAATCCTTGTGTCGCCAGTTCGACCCTGGCTCTAGCCACCATTTCTTTTTAACCAGTAGTGTTGACGTCCGGAGCGTGACATTCGCGGTATGTTGGGCTTAGGTTTCGGTGTGGTGTGTGGGTTTCAGCTTTCGCGATGAGGACTCTCCATTGGTATTTGCTGCGGCAGGTCGGTGGGACGCTGGCAATAAGCGTGGGGGTTTTTGCAGCTGTGCTGATGTTGGCTAACGCCATGAAGGATGTGGTGGGCCTCATGATGAAGGGGCAACTGCCGGTCGACGTTGTTTTGAAAGCATTTGGATTGCTGCTTCCTTATGTTATCACGTTTGCGCTTCCTTTGGGATTACTGACGGCTGTGCTGCTTGTTTTCGGGAGATTCAGTGCGGATCATGAATACATAGCTGCACGTGCCGGAGGCATAAGCTTGGTTGCGCTAGTCCAACCGTTGCTCTTGGGAGGGGTGTTGCTAAGCGGGTTGGCGATGTGGGTAAACTTACAGATTGCACCGGCTTGGAAAAGGCAGTCGAAGGAGTTGATCCACACAGTTATCACGGATTATCTCAGGAAACAGCCAGGACGATTGCTGGCGCAGAAGAATTACATCACAGAAATCCCTGATTTCGAAATTCGCTACGTGTCCCAGCGACCAGGTAAGTTGCCGGGCAGCACAGACTTGCAGGGGGTGACGTTGCATGAGTTTAGCCAGGGAAAACTTGCCCGGATGACACAAGCGAAAAGTGGCCAAGTAGAGGTGGATGAAAAGCAGCAGTTATATCGATTTCATTTGCAAAATGTCCAGATTCAGAGCCGTGAACTGGCGGAAACGGATGAAGAAGATGGTCAAAGTCGGGGTTCAGGGTGGCAGCCGATGTTCTTTGAAGAGTCAAGAGACATTACGGTCCCTTTCCCAAAGTTGAATGTATCTATCCGTAAACCCAAAAACAATGAGCTGACTTTTGGAGTGTTGTGGCAGCACTGGCAGTCTCGTGGTTTAGTGGTGACGGTTGATATGAACGCCAGCGTGGCGGATTTGAAATATGATGGCGAATTATCCGTGTTCCCCACGCCGGATACGATACTGCAGGTGCTGCGCGATGGTAGGCGCGTGGGTGAGGTGCGTACGATCGCAGCTCAAGGTTCGGATAAGCTTCTATCTGTGCTGGTGACAGAAGGCGAACTGAAACCGGGTGACGAAGTGCGCGACATTGAAAAGCAGGTTCATTTACACGGTCAATTTGCTTTTTCGTTTGCCTGTGTAGGCTTCATTCTTGTGGGTATTCCGCTCGGATTACGTACTCAACGACGCGAAACCAGTGTAGGCGTGGCGCTCGCTTTGATCTTGGTTATGCTTTATTACAGCTTTTCTCTTCTAGGACGTGCCTTTGCGGATAAGCCTGATTGGTATCCACACCTGATTGTGTGGATACCGGCATTCCTATTTCAAGGCTTTGGAATCTTTATGCTTTGGCGGGCTAATCGAGGGATATAAAAATGGCGGCCCAAAATGTAGATTGCTTGGCTCAGTTGACGATCCTCTCTGATAATGGGAAGCGGCATAATTTAGAGGCAAATCATTTTCCAGTGCTCATAGGAAGAGATGCAAAGTGTGGTGTTCAGCTCAAAGCAAAAGGTGTTTGGAAGCGTCACGTGATGCTCGATCTTGGCAAAGAGGGTGGTTTTGTGCTGCGTCCAGAGAAAGACGCCTCAACCCTTATAAACAACGAATCACTGAAATCAGCGCGGCGATTGCGCAACGGCGATATTATCAGTGTTGGCAGTGTGAAACTTCAATTTTGGCTCGGCCGACCACGACAGCGGAGCATGGAAGGCCGCGAGTTGGTTTTCTGGCTTATGATGTATGTTATACTTGTAGTTCAGGCTTGGCTGATCTGGAGACTGGGATGATTGGTTCCCCTTGCTTACAACCAGACTCCACGTTAGGATTATAACAGATGAAACATTTGCTCGATTTCGAGAAACCCATCTCTGAACTTAAACGCAAGCTATCTGAATTACGTGAGCAAACCGAGGATGTGGGGGTAGAAGTCGATTTTGACGATGAAATAAACCGCATGGAGGCGGAGATCGACAAAACTCGCAAAGAAATCTATTCAAACCTCACTGCATGGCAACGCGTACAGTTAGCCCGACATCCAAAGCGACCGTACGCTCTTGATTATATTTCCAAATCTTTCAGTGGTTTTTCCGAGCTACATGGAGATCGATTGTTCCTTGATGATAGAGCTGTCGTCGCGGGCTTCGCGCGACTGGGTGATCACAAGGTAATGGTCATCGGCACGCAAAAAGGGCGGGATACAAAGGAAAATATCATGCGCAATTTCGGCTGTGCGCATCCTGAAGGCTATCGTAAGGCTATTCGCTTGATGGGGTTGGCCAATCGCTTTGGTCTGCCAATCGTCACTCTCATAGATACCGCTGGTGCGTATCCCGGAGTAGAGGCGGAGGAACGCCATATAGCCAAGGCCATTGCCATCAATTTACGGGAAATGTCCCTGTTCAGCGTACCAATGATCGCCTTGGTTATCGGTGAGGGTGGCAGCGGTGGCGCATTGGGCATCAGCGTATGCGACCGTGTGCTGATCCTGGAAAATTCGTATTATTCGGTGATCAGCCCTGAAGGTTGCGCATCTATTTTGTGGAAGGACCGCTCTGCAGCACCACAGGCAGCTGAAGCTTTGAAGATAACCGCAGCTGACCTATTAGAGTTGGGGCTAGTAGATGGCATCCTGCCCGAACCGATGGGTGGCGCGCATAATGATCACGATACCATGGCGGCTACGGTAAAAGACGTGCTCATCAAAAACCTTGAGGAACTCAATAAAATTGATCCCGAAGAACGACGTGTCCAGCGTTATCAGAAATTTCGAAACATTGGGCGGTTCATAGAGAATCCCCAAGACGCCGCCTGAACATTCGGCGGCTATGCTTTATCCATTTCTATTTCATCCGCTGCCACAGGAACGCGTGTGGGGAGGGCGACGACTGAAGAAGATTTACGGTCGTGAGCTTCCAAACAATGGTCCATATGGCGAGTCGTGGGAGATTTGTGATCGTCCCGGTGCGGTGAGCGTCGTCGCAAACGGCCCGCTGGCAGGCCGTGATATGCGCTGGTTAATGGAGAATCATGTTTCTGAACTGCTTGGCATGGAACCGCCTTCAAACGGTCGGTTTCCACTACTGTTTAAAATCCTTGATGCTGCCGAAACATTGTCTTTGCAGGTTCATCCCCCCATAGGGGCAACGGATGGTGAACCCAAGAGCGAGGCATGGTATGTTGCTCATGCAAGTGCTGATGCCCATCTGTTCGCTGGTTTATGTCATGGGATTACGCGTGACAATTTTGAAAACAAGCTTAAAGAAGGCGAATTGTCAGATTGTGTTCCGCGTCTATCCTTATGCGCTGGCGATGCCATGTTCCTTCCAAGTGGTCGGCTTCATGCGCTGGGTGGAGGCACGCTTGTTTTTGAGATCCAGCAGAATAGCGACACCACCTACCGTGTTTATGACTGGAACCGTATGGGCCTCGACGGAAAGCCTCGTACACTTCATATAAAATCTGCCTTAGAGGCGATTGATTTTGATGACATAGAGCCTGCTCTTTCATCCACAACAGGCAACCCGCGAATAATCGCAGATGCAATTGGGCTTTTCAGTGTGGAACTTCACACTCTTGCTGCCGGTGATACAAAGGTCCTTCAATGTGGAATGACGATTATCGCCGTCGTTAGTGGGGAACTACGTCTTGATGAAATAACCTTAACCGCTGGCACACACTGTCTTGTGCCAGCCTGCTTGTCTGGGACCGAAATTGAAGCCACGAAGGAGACCTCTCTGCTGCTTACTCTGCCATGACTTATTCCGCCAAACCCAAACCGTTGCCATCATTCTTTCACCGATGGCTTGTAACCACACTGGGGGTACTTTTGGCTGAATTTATATGTGATGATATCGTAATTAAAGGGGCCTCAGGGTTGTTGGTGGCCCCGCTACTTATTGTTGTTCTTAACGCAATCGTGAAACCTCTGTTGCTACTGTTGTCCCTTCCTTTGCTCGTTTTGACTCTTGGATTGTTTCTAATGGTGATCAACGCCTTTCTTTTGTTACTTACAAGTTCACTGATGGGAGAAGCTTTCCAAGTCCACACCTTTGGTACTGCTTTTTTAGGTGCGCTGATCATCAGTGTGGTTACTATTATTGGTAATACATTCGCTCGTATCGGCAATTCCCGAATCAAGTTCCATCGTCCTGATCGACGCCCGCCTGAAAGGCGTGATGACGATGATGATGGTCCGGTAATCGATGTTTAATTAATCTTCTAATTCAGCAACCAGTGAGTCGCCAGGAGGTGCTATTAGTAGGTTTTCCATGCGAGTTGAATTCTGCCTCAAACTCGGTTACACGAGCTGCCAAATCAAGAGGGGTGGGTTCGAGTTCAAATCTCCCATGTGCAATGAATGTTTCCTGCATCTGTTCAAAATATGATGTGTCATCCGTGCGTAAATAGATGACGCCATTAGGCTTCAGTAGTCGTGCGGCATGATTTGGAAATTCCTTGTCGATCAATCGATGTCTCGCATGCTTATCCTTGGGCCATGGATCTGGAAAATAGACGTGCATCGCTTCCATTTGTTGTTCTGGTAAAAGGTGCTTGATGAGGTAGCGTGCCTCAATTCGCAGTAGTCGAAGGTTCTGCAGGTTGTCGCGCCGTCCTTTCTTGTCCAACTTGCGAATGCGGCCAAGCAAGCGTTCTACCCCAACAAAATTGCGTTTCGGATTTGCTTGGGCATAACCTAGTAGAAAGCCACCATCACCACATCCGATCTCCAGTTCACAGGGTTGCTCTTTTGCAAACAAGGCCTCCAGCTGTAGAGGCTCGGTGATCGAGGTAAAGGTGTGCAACAGCGTGTCGCAGCAGCTCATACGGAACTCAGGTTCTCGTTCGTTGTGTTGCCTACAAACAACGCCAGTGATGCCGTGTAGCCATGCAGGAAATTACGTTCACCTACTGGCCCGATTTCGCCATTGCAAAAAAATCCGGCTAAGCCCATTGGTCCAAGTCGCTGCTGTACGAGACCGGCGTCATGGCCAGGTGTGCCAAAAAGATGGCTGCCACGCCCGTTACAGCAACAAAGCACGCCTCCAAAGATAGGCCCGCTTTCGGTCTGCACCCGATCAAGCAGCGCGTCTAGGTCTTCGGCAGCCGCCCGGGCGTCGCGCCGTTGGAATTGCATGGTTTGTCCAGTCCGAGGGAAAGCACCTACCGCAATGGCGCCTACGTTGGGATCCGCCCCCATCAAGTTGCGGACGAGGAAATCTCCCTGGCGAAATTCCTCAAGATATTCATTCATAACCAAGCCGACAAAAAGGTTGCCTTTTGTCTTTTCCTGTTCTTCGTCACTCAAGCCATCAAAGGTCTCAACCAATACCTCGTATGCGGGGCGGTTGGCAATTTCACGAATGAAATGATCCTCCGCATTGGTGATTGTCCAGGTTTCTCCGATGGGTTTGCAACCTTGGCTAACGACGCTATGCAGCCGTATCGCACCGTTTATGGCTACAGCCACGCCGCCGTCCTCAAACACTTCACCGTTCAAGTAAACCTGAGTGCTGCGTGCGTTGGGACCTGCGCTGGCAAGACCACCTAGAATGGGTCGGCCCGGCCACGCTTCGTTCCATTGGTCCAGCCATGTTTCACCATCAAGATGAAATGGGTCGGCAAAGATCAGCCAACTGTTGACATCGTCCAGGTTTACGCCGATTTCTTCATGCCAGAAGGTAGGGCTGGCACACTCGTTTACTTGCCCCTGTGTAAATCGCGTTGGGTTAAGTTCTGCCCCGGGGAGGTAATACAGCGCTAGCGAAATCCCGGCATCATCTTCAATTTCACTACCTTTAGCGATCAGTCCCTGACTGGAGCAGCCGGCCAGCAGCGGCACGCGCGAATGCACTCGAAGTATTTCCAATACCTCAAGTGCGTGGGGAAAAAATTTTGGGGCCATGAAGACCAGTCCCAACGTAACTTCTGACGCCACCAACTGCGCGCGTAACTCTCTTGCCCAAGAAGAAAGCGCATCGTCATCGAAGTCGCCTGCATAATGCGCAGCGACGGAATGTGGGTTGGTTTCCGGCACTGGGTGATTGTGGAATGACTCGCGTCGTGAAGCAAGCCGAGGGATTAGGCAACTTTCTCTTCTGAAGGCGGAATCTCGGTTTTCTCCTCTTCAGGTTCTTCACCGTTGTGCTTAGCCATAATCTGGCGAACGATCTGGACGGATAACTCGGGCTTCTCCTCCAGTGTCCGCTGTGCCGCCGCAACGCCCTGGCCGATCAACTCGCCATCGTGCTGTATCCATGCACCTTTCTTGGTAAGCACCCCGAAGCGCAGGCCGGCATCAATAATACTACCATGCTTATTGATACCTTGATTGTACATGATGTCGAACTCAGCTTCGGCGAACGGTGGTGCGACCTTGTTTTTAACGATCTTAGTCTTCACATGATTACCTATCACCTGCCCGGCGGAATCCTTCAGCGCTTCCCGGCGTCGAATGTCGATGCGCACGCTGGCATAAAATTTCAACGCTTTGCCACCTGGCGTTGTCTCCGGGCTGCCAAACATTACGCCTACTTTTTCGCGTAGCTGATTGGTAAATATGCAGGTGGTCTTCGACTTGCCAAGGATGGCAGCTAGCTTGCGCAGTGCTTGGCTCATCAAACGCGCCTGCATGCCCATGGTGGCCATGCCCATATCACCCTCCAGTTCTGCCTTCGGCACCAGTGCTGCGACAGAGTCAATTACGATTACGTCGATTGAATTTGATCGCGCGAGTGTTTCGCAGATTGTCAACGCCTCTTCGCCACTGTCCGGTTGGGAAACAAGCAGATCGTCGAGATTTACGCCAAGCTTTTTTGCATAAGCGGGATCCAAAGCGTGCTCCGCGTCGATGAACGCCGCGATGCCACCTGTTTTTTGGCAATTTGCTACCACGTGTAGCATCACGGTCGTCTTGCCCGAGGATTCCGGCCCGTAAATCTCAATGATCCGCCCACACGGCACGCCTCCAATTCCCAGCGCCTAATCCAGCGAGAGCGCACCTGTAGGGATGGCCTCTATCTGGACCTGTCCCCTCGCGTCACCCAGGCGCATGATGCTGCCTTCACCGAACGTTTTTGTGATCTGTGCCAAGGCGTCATCAAGGTTGCGCTTGCGTGCGTCGTCCTTGGGGGCAGCCTCCTTCTTTGCGGTCTTCTTTGCTTCAGCCATAAATACTCCTCGTGTGTATTAGAACCCGGCAGGTGGGGCAATCATAGACTCACCCCCACAGACCGCAAGCCCCACTTACCAAAAAGATTGCCGTGTAGTTCGGGCTCCCATATCGTCCGCCCATGTTCTCACACGTAGTTATTTTTTGGACAAAACCTGATCAAGTTGGTGCTACTGAGGCCCTCCTTGCTGGGGCGGAAAAATACCTCAAACCCTGTCCCGGTGTACTGCATTATCACTGTGGACGGATGGTCAGTAGTCATCGCGACGTTGTGGACCAATCCTACCAAGTCGCCCTAAACCTAATTTTTGAGGACAAAGATACGCAAGACACCTATCAGGAACATCCGTTGCACGTTGAGTTTGTAGAGAAAGTGTTCAAGCCAAACTGCGAACGCGTGGCAGTCTACGACTTCGAAGACTAAAAACCGCTTGCCAACCGGGCGTTTGCCCATAAGATTCCGCCACCACGGATGCGAGTGTAGCTCAGT
>CAYUXV010000021.1:0-17420 GCA_964448875.1 uncultured Verrucomicrobiota bacterium | reverse complement strand
TTTATCTTGCAACACCGCCCGCACCCGACGCGCGATGTCCATAAGACCAAGTTCATCCTTGGGACGACATTTATTATACAACTCGGGTAATTTGCTCTGGCAAATTTCCACAGTCTTCTGTGAATGTTCCGCCAACCATTTTGTGGTTATTTTCCGGTTTCCCCATTTCAGGGAAGTTTGAGAATCCAACACCAACGTAATTGCCAAGTTCCTCAGCTTTCCCTTGAACGCCTTATCCGCCACTACTTTCTGGATTTGGTCCGCTATCTGAAGGAGGTTAAGTTCATCCTCAGGCCGATACCTCGCGTACCATTGAGGCACATTGCTTTGGCATATCTCAATTGCCTTTTCCGGGTTTGCCGCCAGCCATTCGCCGCTTATCACTTCCTTTTTCCAAAGGAGTGGGAAATCGTCGCTCATCAAAACCAATGCCAAGGAAAATTTCTGAGTCTGATCCAGGTCATCAGCGCGTGCAATGGCTTTGAGACCGCTGGCCATTCCACGATCGCATAATTTCTTCTCCACCCAATCTGTAATATATCCTTCTTCAAACTGGTTAACTCCCTCTACCCAGTTCTCACCAAAATACTCGGCCAACTCTCCGGGGTCATGAAACTTCCTCCCCCGAGCTACATAGGGCTCGTGGGTGGGAGCAGCAGTTGCGGGCCCACTGGTTGGCTTTGACAAGTTTTCTCCCACGACACTCGACAAGCTCTTGATAAGTTTGTCCATGTCCTTGTGGAAATCGGGATCCGGACGTACATGGATGGCATTTCGGAAGGCAAAGTCTTTCAGGCTATCCGGCAATTGATCGGTGGAGGGCATGGATGAATCGCCCACCAACACAGGCACCACAAGAATGTCGCGGTCTGGATCCAGTCCATACTCAATCTCGATCCGAACAAAGTCGCCCTCATCTTGAAGACGATCATTGCCTACCCAACGTGGCCCAATAATCGCTAACAATACCTTACAGCCGGCCACTTGTTGCTCGAGGTGTTTACGAAAATCGACCCCGATGGGAATTGCATCCACGTCCTTGAAAATGGATTCCCGATCAAAGTGCTGAATCAATCGGTCGTAAATGCGACCCGTATTGGCTGAACTATCATCACGCCGATAGGAAATGAATATGGATTTCCCGCTCCCGGTTGATGATTGGCTGGACACACTGGAATACTAAATATTTCACCGAACAAGGCCAGAATTTTCAATTCAGTCTTTTGCTAAACAACTCCAACCTATGTGCTGGATTACCCATAGTCATCTTTTCCCAAAAAAAGTACGTATACATACATTTTTCTGTTGCCACTTCACTTGGCAGTGCTATGTTGATGCCCATGAAGAGACGCTTTGTTCTCCTGTTTGTGGCCTTCACCGCTCACCAGCTTCAGGCCCAGATTTTTGGCCCGGGCGGGCTGGTTAAAGCCCCCCAGTACGGTTCGTCCATTGTCACGCCAGCAACAGCCTTGCCTAATGCGCCAAGCATGGTTTTTATCAATCCGCCTCAGACAATCCCGGTGTATGGGCCGCAAACGCACCCGAACTATATGCCTACGCCGATGACGCAACCCGCGTTTGGAGTGATGCCGCAGCAGACCTCGGTTGGATATACATTGCCTGCAACTGTGCTTGGCGGAATCGCCGGGGGATTGATTGGAGATAAGAAGGGCAAGACAGTTGAAGGTGTGGCGATAGGTGCAGCAGCAGGTCTCGTGCTGGGACAGGTGCTTGATCGTCAATCGGAACGCCGCGCTGCGCAGCAACAACAAATGATGAGTCCCATGTTCAGCCCGTATGCCTCCAACCCTTACAATCCGTATTTCTCGATGGGCCAGACGCCCGGTTCATATCTAATCATTACACCGCCACGGATGCCGGCTACTTGGGTGTCTTCATCCATGTTCGGTCGTAATCCGAATCCTTACGTTCGTTAGTTGGTAGGCAAAATTTCGGGGACAAAAACCGGCCATTGCCGGGCAGTTGGTGCTTACACATGCCTATTGTCAGCATGTACACTGCCCTGTTTTGACTGGAAATATGTACGAATATGATGTAGCTTACATACTATGAAACGCCATGCTTTTATCATCTTGGTAATGGTGTCTGCGTCGTTTGCGCAGGCACAAATATTTGGGCCTCAAGGTCGTGTTTTTCCAACCGTAATGCCATTAGCTGCACCGGCACCACAACAGGGTAATGTGCCCGTTTATACACCTACTACCACGGTGTTTGGCGCTGCGCTTGGTGGTATCTTTGCCAATGATAATAAGACTGCACAAGGAGCTGCACTAGGTGGCGCCGTCGGTTTGGTGGTTGGCCAGGTTCTGGATCGGCAGGTGCAAAAACGAGAGACAGCACGACGACAAGCGGAGATCGAGGCTCAACAACAACCTATAAACTTACCGAGTGGTATACCAGCCTCGTTCCCGCCCGGAGATGAACCAAACTCCTCTATCGGCAACATCCCACTTATTGACCCCAACACTGGGTTGCCCATTGCCCCAGGGGCATTGCCTCCGATCATGCCATTACCGCAACTCGGCAACCCCACACAGCCAACACCTGAAACAATACCTGCCAGTCCTTTAAGACCAGCGAATAAGCTTTTCGGCCGATAACGATTCCGGCAGATTAACCCCCAGTTCAAGGAGCAATATGAAACACCACCTTCAGATCGCAACCAGCTTGACCGTCGTATTTTTTTGCGGCTGCGCCAGCATCAATGATCCCACACCAACCGTTCCAACTGAATTGAATGCTGACGAGCGTGGTTTTGTCTCAGGCTTGGGACCGGAATCTCAGGATCTCGTGACAGTAGCCGAGAAAATGGCTCGTGACATGATCGGCGTCGATCAAATTGCCAACGCAGAAGGTAAGCCGAGTATTGTACTAGCGCCGGTGATCAACGAGACACGTTTTCCTGTCAACAAGGACATTTTCCTTACCCGCATGCGTGTAACTTTAATGAAGCACGCGAGAAATAAATTGAATTTTCTTGCTCGCGATCGGATTGACGAACTGGAAAAGGAGAGAATACTAAAACTGAGTGGTCAAGTGACCGGTGGAGAAAAGGTGCAGACTAACGAATTCAAGGGTGCCGATTATATCCTCACCGGTAAACTTTCCGGAATTTCCGGGCGCGGCAAAGCCGGTGCCAGCGACTACATCCTTTATACCTTCCAGTTGCTCGACCCGAGTACAAGCGTGATCGTCTGGGAGGGTTTCCACGAAACAAAGAAACAGGGGCTGGACGACTTTATTTACCGTTGAGGGCCGCCATGAATCCGCGCGCGGCTATCGGGCTTCTTGTGATGACACTGGCTTGGGCTGGCTGTCAGGCTCCTCCTGTTCGCCTTGCGCCGGAATACAGCGGCGACCTCATCATAGAAGGCAAGCGCATCGTTGCTGCCGCGCCATCCAAAGATAAAAATCTTTGGCGCTTACGCGTTGCATTAGCAGCTTTAAAGGAAGCCCGCTACAATGAAGCCAAAGAATTGTTTGATTCTGCGCTACCTCCTGCGGGATCCATATTGCTAGGCAACGCCGAAACCAGGCAAGCGCGCGCGCTTTTCTCTCTTGAAAGTGGCAAAGTGTTTTACGGAGAGCCCTATGAGCGCTCTATGGGATGGTTTTACAGAGGCATGCTCTACTGGCGTGATGGCGAACCCGACAACGCGCGCGCATGTTTTCGTACTGCACAATTATTTGATGCAGCTGCAGCAAGCGAAGATCAAGGTGACTGGGTTTTGATGGATTATCTCGATGGGTTCGCAACTGCGAAACTTGGTGGGGACGGAAGCGCTGCACTTGCTCGCGCAAGGAAGTCTGCAATGAATTTGCCCGATTTTGACACCTCCGCCAATGTTCTCATTTTTCTACAATTCGGTTATGGCCCTGTGAAACGTACAGGAGGCGATGTTGGCGAAGGACTCGTATTCGGCGAAGGGCATTCAACGATTCAATCGGCAGACATACGGAGCGGCAACTTAAGCGTTATCGCACCCGCCCTGGATAATTTAACGCTACAGGCAAGCACACGCGGACGACGACAATTTGACACGGTTCTGGCAGATAAGGCCGCGGTAAAAAAGGCCGGCGATACGGTCGGGGATATCGGCTTTTTACCAGGGCTAATTCTCACACAACCGGAGGAAACTCGCGATGTGGGACTGGCCCTACTCGGCGCGGGCCTGGCTGGAAAGGCATTTGGGGGGACCGTCAAACCAAACGCCGACACACGTTCGTGGAACAATCTGCCCCAACACCTTGCCTTTGCCGCATTGCGACTTCGGCCAGGCAAGCAAACAGTTAAGATCGATTTTTTAGACGCAAATAGAAACCAAATCCCGGCATTAAGCCGTCAACTCGAAATCAAAGTTAATCCCACACGCGACACCGTAGTGTTTGTCGCTGATAAATAACTGTCATGAAAAAGATTGCCTTAATTTTTTCCGCTGTCCTGCTCACAGCTTGTGCGGCAAACTCCGGATATTACGCTCAACAAAACCAAACAAAGTTCGTCTCGCTTGGGCCACTTGCCACAAGCGCCGTGACGTGTACTGCTTTGCAGGAAACCAAAGAGGCCGATGGACGTCTCCGAGTAAAAGCCAATGTGCAGAATCGCGTAAACAAACGCATTCAAGTGCAGATTCGTTGTGTCTTTAAGGATGAACAAGGTTTCAGTATTGATGAAACACCTTTTCAGAAGCTGATCTTAACAGAACTTGGACAACAAACGGTTCCGTTCGAATCTTTAAAGGCAAATGTTGTGAATTTCACTGTCGAAGTACGGCTAGCGCGTTAATGAATCTAAGCAACGAGATAATATGAAAAAAACAGTCATAATATTACCACTTCTCGCAGGCTGTATTGGCCCTTCACAAACACCACCGATTGTCCATACGAACAACAACAATGGCATTCCTATATTCAAGAATGAAGCAAAGCAAGTAGCTGGGAAAAAGTTCGTTTATTCAGAATCGCCACCTGCAACGTTCAAGCAGCTAATTTCGCCCGAGCAGGCACAGGGCATTATGGAGCAATTTAAGTTGGTCTATGCCAAGATGGGTGCCCCACGCATTGATGTTCGCGTGAATCTGCCTTATGGCAATATTCCCGCTTCGCCTTTGCCGGGTATTCAATCTGGTCCCATTATCAATCCAGCAACAGGTTTGCCCGGGCAAGGAGCGACCGGAGCAAGACCCGCAATCCCCCTCACATCAGGAGGGCTACCCGGTACAAGTCAATCCTTTGACTCCGGTCAACTTGCAGATCGTCAGACACGCCGTGATGTAGAAAGGCTGTTCGGACGCCCACTGCGACTTGCGGGAGTGCAGTTGGTCGATGCGGATCTAACAAACCTTCCGGAAGTGACTTTCGAAGTGCTCATATCTGAGCGAAACATGTTGATTCAAGGTATTTCCCGTGAAAAAGCATTCAAGGTGCCTGACATTCAAGTCACAGCTATCAGACTGACTGATGCACGTATTCTGGGCCAAGCAACGGTAATGGACTTATTCCCTCAGAAGGAACAGGCAGCGCACCTCTTGCGTCGGTATGATATCCGGCAACTCACTGAGGCTACAGCACTCGCTTTGATGCAGGACATCGCCTCAACAACAGACTGAACCCTGCTAAACTTTGACACCCACATTAATGGCCATAGTGCCAAACATGAGGTTGTCTATTTTGATTTTTTGGCAGCCTAGTTTTCTCATTGCGTCTGCAATACCGACTTGGGCGGGGTAATCCTTCAGAGACTCGTAGATGTAGGCGTAGGCAGATGCATCCTTGGAAAAAATGCGACCAAAACTCGGAACTAGCCATTTCAGATAACCGAGATACCAGAAGCGAATAAGGCGGCTAGGCGGCTTACCAAAATCGAGAACACAAAGGCGTCCACCGGGTTTGGCAACACGATACATTTCGGCAAGGCCTCCCACGAAGTCGGCGAGATTTCGAAGACCGTAGGCAATGGTGACACAATCGTAGTGGTTTTCGGGCTCGCCTGTATTCAAGGCGTCACCTGCCTTATATATGATATCAGCATCCCCTTTGCGTTTTTCTGCAATTTTCAACATTGGCTCACTAAAGTCTATCGCAGTAGTTTTGACGCCTTTGTTAGCGAGAGCGAAGGCTATATCGCCGGTCCCACAGCAGAGATCAAGTGCACGCTTACCGGATTTTACCTCAGCTAACTGCACAAGCCGCCTTTTCCATCGACGATGGAGCCAGAAACTTTGGAGATCGTTGATGAGGTCATAACGAGGCGCGATGGAATCGAATAATTCGCGCACCTTTTCAGCGCGTGTTTCATCTTTAGCAAGGCGGCTCTCAACCATCGCGGCTGAGGGTAACACGCACTTGGATAGTGGGCGAATTTTCTGTTTGAATGTGAGGAAGCTATTTGGAGTCTGGAAAAAGAGGGTTGCCAAAACGTCGGCAAGCCTCTAACCACTCGCGCGAACGTGGGCAAGACACTGGTCATAGCAGAAAAGCCATCGGTTGCTACCGATATTGCCAAGGTATTGAAAGTGCCGCGTGATAAATCCAAGGATTTTTTCGAGAATGAAGAATACGTCATATCCTCAGCGGTAGGGCATTTACTGGAATTGGCAGTGCCGGAGAAGTACGATATCAAGCGCGGCAAGTGGTCATTCGATAAACTCCCACATATGCCCCCAACGTTTACCTTACAACCAATAGCAAAAAGCGAAGCGCGACTACGTGTGCTCAAGCGTTTAATTAAACGAAAGGATGTAGACACACTGGTAAACGCGTGTGATGCGGGTCGAGAAGGGGAATTAATTTTCCGTTACATTGTGCAACACGTAAAAGCGAAGCAACTAGTGCAACGGTTGTGGCTGCGATCCATGACACCTACGGCGATTCGCGACGGCTTTGAGCATTTACGGGATGACGAGGAGATGCTGCCCTTGGCCAGCGCGGCAACTTGCCGCAGCGAGGCTGATTGGCTTGTGGGAATCAACGGCACACGCGCGATGACGGCATTCAACTCCAAGGGTGGCGGTTTTTTTCTGACGACTGTTGGCCGCGTGCAGACACCAACTCTAACAATCGTTGTGGGACGTGAGCAGGCAATCAAGGACTTTGTGCCACGTGACTACTGGGAAGTGCATGCGACATTCCAAGCTAAAGCCGGAGAGTACACAGGACGCTGGCTGGATGAGTCGTTCAAAAAGGACGAGGACGATCCACACAAGCGTGCGGAACGTATCTGGGAGTTGGCGAAAGCGCAGGCAATTCATGACAAGTGTACGGGCAAGCCGGGCTTGGTTGAGGAAGAAAGCAAGTCAACCAAGCAGCTTTCACCGCCATTATACGATCTCACGACACTGCAGCGCGACGCTAATGCGCGGTTCGGATTCTCTGCACGTAACACCTTGGCCATAGCGCAAGCTCTGTACGAACGACATAAGGTGCTGACTTATCCACGTACGGACTCAAAGGCATTGCCAGAGGATTATCCGGCTACAGTTAAAAAAACGCTCGGTGTCTTGGGTGACGGCGGCTATGGAAAATTTGCAAACGAAGTATTAAAGAACGACTGGGTTGTGCCAAGTAACAAGAGGATTTTCAACAATGCAAAAATCTCAGATCACTTTGCAATCATCCCTACACTCCAGAAACCCAAGCGGCTGAAGGAGCAGGAAGAAAAAATCTATGATCTGGTAGTAAAACGGTTCCTTGCGGTGTTTTACCCTGCAGCAGAGTTTCTTGTGACAATGCGGATCACACGCGTGTCAAACGAACCTTTCAAAACGGAAGGCAAAGTGATGGTAAAACCAGGCTGGATGGCGATTTACGGGCGCGATCAGCAAGGCGAGACGCTCATAGCTGTTGAGAAGAACGAAGAAGTAAAGACGACAGGTGTGGAGATTGAAGCCGAAGAAACAAGACCACCAGCACGCTTCACAGAAGCCACCCTCTTAAGCGCGATGGAAGGTGCGGGCAAGCTGGTAGAAGACGAGGAGCTACGAGAAGCGATGCGCGAGTCAGGTCTGGGAACACCAGCCACACGCGCAAACATCATTGAGGAACTTATTCGGCACAGGTATCTCGTGCGTGAGGCGAGAGAACTGATCCCAACTGCTCAAGCGTTTTCTCTCATTACACTTTTGAATGGCCTCCAAGTTGAAGCTCTATCCAAGCCGGAGTTGACCGGCGATTGGGAACACAAGCTCAAGGAAATTGAACGGGGCGGCATGGACCGTGATACGTTCATGACCGAAATCCGCAAGATGACCGAGGAAATTGTACATCGTGCAAAGAGCTATGAAAATGATACTATCCCTGGTGATTTTGGTGAACTGAAGACGCCCTGCCCAAAATGTGGCAAATTGGTGAAAGAAAACTATCGGCGTTTCAGTTGTAGCAACGGAGACTGTGATTTTGATTTTGGAAAAGCGATGGGGGGACGATTCTTCGAACTTGAGGAAGCAGATGAACTATTAACTAATAGAACCATTGGTCCGCTACAAGGTTTTCGCAGTAAAATGGGCCGACCTTTTGCTGCGATTATCAAGGTTACAGATGAAAATAAAGTAGAGTTTGATTTTGGAGAGGATGAGGAAGAAGAAGCACCAGATTTCACCGGGCAGGAATCCATAGGCAGATGCTTGGCCTGCGGCGGGAATGTTTTTGAACACGGCATGCATTATTTGTGCGAAAACACACCGGAGAAAAAATGCACTTTCCGAAGTGGCAAGGTAATCCTCCAACGTGAAATGAAAAGGGAGGAACTGGCCAAACTTCTGGAAACAGGAAAAACCGATCTTCTGGAAAAATTCATCTCTAAGAAAGGGCGTCCCTTCAAGGCCTACCTAGTGTGGGACGAGAAGAAAAAGAAGACTGGCTTCGAATTTGAACCGCGCGCTCCCAAAGGTGCCAAAAAACCAGCCAAGAACAAATCCAAGTAATCTTGAGGAGCGCTCTCATTTCTGATAGCATATTCTTATGCCGAGGAGGGCTGCCGATTCCATCGTAATCGACGATACGAATGTATCTTCATTTTTGGGCTATCTACAAAATGAAGTGGGATCCTCTCCCTATACTCAGCGGAATTATCGGCAGGCATTGCTGGAGTTTATCGAATGGTATGCCAGTGAAAAAAAACGAGCTGTAGATTGGCTGACGTTGAGGCGAATGGATTTTCGCTCCTACCTGCGTTTCCTAGGACGGGGCAACTTGAGCCGCTCAGCCGTGCAATTGCGCTTTTCAGCTTTACGCTCATTTTACAAATTTCTGGTGCAACGCGGCAAACTGCCGGACTCACCAATCAAGAATATTGCTTTACCAAAAATGGAGCATCGACTGCCACAATTCCTGACCGTCGACCAGACTGCAGCGCTTCTTGAGGCTCCCTTACATGAGTTAGCAGAAGCGCAAAAGGGCAATGACGAGATTGATCCCGCACCCTATCTGCGCGATGCGGCAATTCTTGAGGTTATCTACTCATGTGGATTACGCGTGAGCGAAATGTGTGCGATGCAGGCACAGGATTTGGAACTGGACGAGCGACTCATCCGAGTGCGCGGCAAAGGAAAAAAGGAACGGCAACTTCCCATAGGCACACCAGCGATAACCGCCATTGAGCGTTACTGGTCGACTCTGGATCATCCGCCGACGGGCGAACTGCCAGTTTTCCTAACACACACGGACAAGCCCAACCCGATTTACCCACGCATCGTGCAACTGCGCTTAAAGCACTACCTCGCCGCAGCCGAACTGGATCCCGCGCTCACGCCTCACAAACTGCGCCACAGTTACGCCACACATCTACTTGATGCTGGTGCGGATTTGCGCAGTGTGCAGGAACTGCTCGGGCACGAGAATTTGGCTACTACACAAATCTATACGCACCTCACCACGGATCGCCTGAAGAAAGTTTATGACAAGACACATCCCCGCGCGTAAAAGCTTTCGCCTTGAGTTATTCACATTTTTTTGTTATTAGGACAACCGCGCATGAGCGAAAGGAGGGTCGATCTTGGAATTTGGGACAAGCTTACAAAAGCTGTGGTGACTCTTTTAACCCTAGCAGCAATGATGGCAGTCGCGGTGTGGTATCTTCCGTTGATCAAACAGAACGAACGTATGCGTGAGGAAATCCTTCGGCTTGACAGCAAAATTGCTAAGGAGGAGAAACTCGCTCAGTATAACAAAGCATCTATTGAGGCACTGCGCAATGACCCCAAGACGGTTGAACGATTTGCGCGCGAAATACTCGGTTTTGCCAAAACAGGCGAACAGGTTTTCAATTTCGAAGAGCCCGATCCCACAGAACCTTGACGCCCAATCTGGGCTTGCATTCGCCTAGCGTCGCGTTATTTTCACGCCTGTTCCCCAAACAGGATTTTATCCATGGCAATTGCAAACGATCTTCGCCGCGGCAACGCAATCAACTTTAACGGTGCGGTATGTGTTGTTATGGATACAGGTCACGTGAAACCCGGCAAGGGGCCGGCTTACATTCAGGCCAAGATGCGCAATCTCACTTCAGGAAAGTCATTTGACCACAGGTTCAACTCCTCTGAGGCAATTGACATCGTACCAATGACAACGCGCAAAATGGAGTTTAGCTACATGGATGGCGAAGACTACGTTTTGGTAGATCCAGAGACATATGAACAAGAGAACGCAAATGCCGACATCATGCAGGAAGTGAAGGATTTCATGACCGACAACACACCGCTCACTGCGACCTATGTGGACGGCAGGATGGCATCAATAGAGTTACCAGCTTCGGTGGTGCTGGAGGTAAAGGACGCACCTGAAGGCGTAAAAGGCGACTCAGCCAGCAACGTGCAGAAACCTATTACGTTGGAAACAGGTGTAGTAATTCAGGCGCCCTTATTCATCAAAACCGGTGAAAAAATCAAAGTAGACGTCAGAAACCGGAAGTACATGGAACGCGCCTAAGCCTCTAAGCGTTCGCTAAAGCTGGCCCCTGGCTGTATTTCTTCCCCAACGCCAGAACACTCCGAAGATTCTTCATTCCTCCTGTGCAGGTTGGAGCAGATAAATTCGCTGCTGCCGCGCATACCGCGGTGAACAAGCTTCTTTGTATGTCCCAGCCCTCATGAATTCCAAGCAGCACACCGGTGCAAAACGCATCCCCCGCGCCAGCAGCACCCTTGATATATTTTTGTGGGAGTTTCAGTGATGATTGCCAGTAGTCCTGGCCGCCGTGTGTTCGAGCGAAACCGCCTTCAGCGAAATGGATCACCACCAACTCGCTCACGCCCAGTTGCAGGAGTGCGCCAGCGGCGTGCCTCAATGCAACCGTATCCAGTTCACCATCGTCACCCCGAATTTTAAAACCTGTCGTCTTCCCCGCCTCGTACTCGTTAACGATGCAATAGTCCGTGTGCGCCAACGCAGGTGTCACCACTTTTTTAAAGCGATCACTATCCTCGCTCACACAGTCAATGCTTGTTTTAAGTCCCGCCTTTTGCGCTGCTGCAAGCAAAGCCGCACCCTTCGTTCCATGCTTTTTATCCGGCTCGTCCATCGTGTCCATCAACAAAAGGTATCCCAGGTGAAAAACCCGTGCTTTCGACTTTTTGAAATTCAACCCCTTGCCAGCCCAAAGAGCATTCGCCCCACGGCAATGGAAAAATGTTCGCCTTCCCGTATCCTCTTCCGTCATCACATCTGTGTATGAAGTCGGTGCCTTGGCGGAGACATTGATGTTGCCTGCATCAACTTTGTGCTGCTTCAGGTCATTGAGGATATATTCGCCAAAACCGTCCTTGCCCACCAGCCCCGCACCCGCAAGCGGAAATTTAGCGCCCAGCTTCGCCAGATTAATCAGGATGTTGTACGGCGACCCACCTGTGCCCTCCGATTGCGAAGAAATGTTAGCCAGCGTTTCCCGGTGGGGATAGCAGTCTACCATTTTCACCTGGGCGACAATCCAGTTTCCTCCGGCAAGGATACCTTTGCGTGTGGTCGAGGTGCTCATGGTGGGTAATCAGCAAAATAAATCGGGACGACCCTTTATAACGACCATCTCTTTGAAATGTCTAGTAGCAAGCTTCAGTCCGCGCTCGGTTGCCTGCCTTGCTCATCCACGAGAGTAAACTTTAATGTCACCTTGACGGCCTCCTCATTGATAGAGGGCAGCGTTAATAAGGATTCCTGGCCAGAGGCCGCAATGCCTGAGAACACGCACTCCCGTGTGATTATGGAGGCGCTCTGCAGCTTGCCACCGCTCTTGGTATTTGCCAACTCCTTCACCGAACACGATCCCCCAAACGAAATCATCCCATCCTTCACCACCGGTAAAATGGTCAGCTTGACCCCCAGCTCCGTGGGTTCCTTTGAGCCCGGGAAAGATCGTTCTTGGCTGATAGCGATTTGCGCCTCTCGCCCTTCCAACGTGATGATCTTCGGTGCGGACAGAATGTCGTCCCCCTCCGTAAACCGGCACTCCACCATCACTTGCCCTTCAGTAATTTCGAACGGAGCGGATGATTCTATTTGCGGAGTTTCTTCCACCGTTAGCCTCTCGACCTGCGGCTTTTGCGACACACACCCTGCTACACCAAGCACCATTGCTATTGCCATCAATAAAAACACCAACCTCCTCTTCATCCATCAAGCCTACACAGCCCTTGCCCACCCATAAACTCGAAGTTGCACCCAACTGCGAACAACTGTTGCTTAACCATCCTTTGAGCATTGGAAATTGATCTTAAGCCATCTATTCTCCCTTTGTGTTTCGACCCTGCATTGACCTGCATGAAGGACGTGTGAAGCAAATTGTCGGCGGCACTCTTTCCGGTGATGGGGAAGTGCCGCAGACCAACTTTGTGTCTGACCGTCCATCCACGTGGTTTGCCTCGCTCTATAGGGATAATGGCCTACAAGGTGGCCACGTCATCCAGCTCGGCCCTGGCAATGAAACCGCGGCGAGAGAGACGCTGGCAGCTTTCCCTGGGGGGCTTCAGCTTGGTGGCGGTGTCAACCAGGACAACGCAGCCGCATGGCTCGACGCCGGCGCCTCGCACATCATCGTCACCTCGTATGTCTTTCGCGAAAGGCGGATCGACGAAGAACGCCTTGCCGCCCTTGTGAAAACGATTGGCTCCGAGCGCCTTGTGCTCGACCTCTCCTGTCGGCAACGCAACGGCCAATACTGGGTGGTCACTGATCGTTGGCAGAATTTCACCGAGTTGACCATAAACGAGGAAACACTCAGCACCCTTTCTAATAGTTGTGCAGAATTTCTTGTGCACGCCGTGGATGTGGAAGGCCAACAAACCGGCGTGGACCTTGCGCTGGTGGAAAAACTCGCAACCGACTCTCCGATCCCCTGCACATACGCTGGAGGTGCAAACTCTATTGATGACCTTGAGACAGTTTACACCGCCAGTAACGGACGAGTCCACCTCACCATCGGCAGCGCCTTGGATATCTTCGGTGGCACAGTCAAATACGATGACTGCGTTGCCTTCAATAATCATCGATCAAAGCCTGCATAGGCAAAATATAGATTAATGTTCCGGGCTTTACAGCAACATCCAATCTGATTCAATTGCCTCATGAAAACCTCCCTCCTCCTTCCCGTCTTTCTGTTGCTCTCAGCTTCAGTTTTTGCAGATTCGCTCCGGATGAACACGCGCAAACGGGTGAGAGTTGGCGACAAATATATCAGTAAAACTGAAGTCACAAAATGGGACTCTAAAAAAACGGCTCTGGTCATTTGCGACATGTGGTCAAAGCATTGGTGTGCCAGCGCAACAGGACGTGTAGGGGAAATGGCTCCGCGAATGAATGCGGTGGTGGAGGCTGCTCGTGACAAAGGTTGCCTTATTATTCATTGCCCCAGCGGAGCGATGAAACTCTATGCAGACACACCAATGCGTAAGCTAGCCGCCAACGCACCGAAACTAAAGACGAAGATTCCACTGAAGGGCTGGTGCTATCTGGATGACAAGCACGAGGCTAAGTTGCCGATTGACGATTCCGATGGTGGCTGTGACTGCCTCCCCAGATGTAGCACCAAGACAAAAATGGACCGCCACCAAATCGCGGTCATAAAAATAAAAAAAGGCGACGCCATCACCGACAGCGCAGAAGCGTTTTACTTGATGAAACAACGTGGCATTAAGAACGTCATCGTGATGGGCGTACACACCAACATGTGCGTACTTGGACGCCCTTTTTCCATTCGGCAGATGATTTATCAAGACCAGAACGTTGTGCTGATGAGCGACCTGACCGATACCATGTACAACCCACGCATGCGGCCGTTCGTCAGCCACTTTCACGGCACAGACTTGGTAATTGAGCACATCGAAAAATATTGGTGCCCGACCATTACCAGTGTCGATTTTGTGGGAGGGGAACCACTCAGGTTCAAGAACGACAAATAGCCAAGGCTTGCCGCCCATCACCGGCCTGCTACGCTCGGCGCATGAAATTCACCACCCTGCTGGCTGGCGCATTTTGTGTGCTGTTGGTTTCCCTTGATCTAAATGCTCAAGCTAAAAAGCCTGCCCGCAAACCTAACCCCATTTTCGCCCCCGTTAAGGACAACCCAAAACTGCCACGCGTGCTGCTCATTGGTGACTCGATCTCTATCGGCTACACGCTACCCACGCGCGGGTTTCTCAAGAGCAAAGTTAACTTGCACCGCATTCCCACTAACGGCGGACCGACCACAAAGGGTCTTGCCAGCATCGACGCTTGGCTAGGCAAGAATAAGTGGGACCTCATTCACTTCAACTGGGGACTGCATGACCTCAAGTATATGGGGCCAAATGGCGAGAATCTTTTCCCCAAGGAAAAAGGCGGCAAGCCGCAGGTGCCCATCGACGCATATGAAAAGAACTTGGACAAACTGGTCACACGCCTAAAAAAGACCGGAGCAAAGCTCATCTGGCGCAACACTACGCCTGTGCCACCTGGTTCCAAGGGACGTTATGTTGGCGACTCGGTGAAATATAACACTGCAGCTTTGCGTGTTATGAAGAAACACGAAGTGCTCACGCACGACCTTTTTACCATGAGTAAAAAGCGCATGGAGGAAATCATGCGACCAGCCAACGTGCATTACACACCGACAGGCTCAAAAGTTCTTGGCAAAGATGTCGCCCGTGTGATTCTTGAAGCCCTGAAAAAGTAGGCAGTGGCCAAGTTATACTTTTACTATTCATCAATGAACGCAGGGAAGTCCACCACCCTGCTACAATCAGCACACAACTACCGCGAACGCAGCCTGCACCCTTTGCTCTTCACCCCACAACTCGACACACGCGGCGGCGAGGGCCGCATTGCATCGCGCATTGGACTGATTGCTGAGGCCCACTCCTTCACGCCTGCTGATGACCTATTAAAACTTACCGGAGCAGAGGAGTCGATCGACTGTGTTCTCATCGACGAGGCACAATTCCTTACGCGCGCACAGGTTTATCAGCTTGGCGAAATTGCCGACCGGCTTGGCATCCCTGTGCTTGCCTACGGTCTGCGCACCGATTTTCAAGGCAATCTTTTTGAGGGGAGCAAACACCTCCTTGCATGGGCCGACAAACTAATCGAGATAAAGACCATCTGCCATTGCGGTCGCAAGGCCACGATGGTCCTACGCACTGACACAGTTGGCAACGTGCTGCGTGAAGGCGCACAGGTGGAAATCGGCGGCAATGAGCGTTATGTCCCCGTCTGCCGCAAACATTTTAAAGAAGGCATGGCCACCCAACAACCCAGCGACCTGCCTTTGGGATGAATAAAGAGAATGAATGATATCATCAAACAGCTCAGGCAGTGTTTCCCCAAGACCGCCATTGGATTTGAATACTTCAACCAGTTGAACCAAACACTCGTAGAGCAACACGGCTTTACACTGGGCAACACACGTTTTGCAGAAGGGTCCTGCTGCGATGAAATCAATGAGCCGGAACTGCAGTCACTAGAAAAGCACTGGGGCGAGCGATTCAAGTTCGGCGGGCTAGCCGGCTACTGCCACGGTGGACGAACGGGACTGGAAGCGGTGATCCATCATGTACCCGAAGAAGACGGGCAGAAGAACTTGCTTTTGGTCGCTGGACCGCATATTGGCTGGCACGATGGGGAATGGGGCAAGGTGCCGCGTGAAGGCCAATCTGAAATCACGACTTCCTGCGGCGCGCTGGTGACCATCATGGGCGCGCGCCATGATAACCTGGAGGCCAAGGCCCTGGATCCATTGGACGCTCAGCAATTCAATGTGGAGCGAATCATGCTGCCCTTCCTCAAGGTGGCAGATGATGCCGGGGATGTTCCGCTCATCGCCCTGGCAACCCAGTTCCTGATGGAGCGGGTTGACACGGATCTTGGGACCATCATCGACGGTTTGCTGCCGCATTTTGAGGGGCAGATTGCGTGCGTCACAGGTGTTACCATCAATACTGCCAAAGGCAACTTCTTCTGCCCATCAATACAGGTTATCCACAATCACCAGAAGAGTGGTGAGACACTGGCACTGGATTGACCCCTATTTCTTGCCGCTTCCCAGATAAACTCCATCGGGCAGCCTGGTAGGCAGCCGGTATTTGGGGTCTGTAATCAGCTTGTAGATGTTCGGATCACGCGTGCGGACAAGCTCCCTGTTGTAGAGACGCCATTCGTGAACAATATCCTCACGACGATGCTTGGCCTCCTGCGCTCCAAGCATTGAGGTGATGGCCCAATAAAGGTACTCAGTACATTGGCAACCGTAATCGCAGCTGCGATCATCGTAGGTAAACCAGGCGTCCTTGGGGTAGTGCCGAGGCACACGCTTGAAATGGCCGCCACGCGCACGGTCAAGACACTTGGCAAGCTCTGTCCCGGGGCGTTCGCCGAAAATTTTTGGATACGCATTCGCGTAACCTTCATGTGTGATCAGGTGCAGCACCTCCTCCAGCGTGGCATCAAATTGTTTGCCGCCGGGATTCGTCTCGGTGGCGAACTGGCCCTTGCCATGATGGAAGCCAGCGTCCTGAAACACATCATGATCGAGACGGTCCAGCGCACGTTCATTCTCGGTCATCGCGAGGAACGCATCGCGCTTGATCATAGTGGCAAGCACCTTGGGATTGTCCGGCTTGCCGTCCTCGTCATTGTCCAGGTACTCGGCCATGACAATGGCTGCATGCCGTAGCTTTTTCGGCGGCGGCTTCGCGGGACCAAAAAGGTGAATGCCAAAGACATCGATGTGCTGCGTGAATTGTTTCCTGAATACGGCATATTTACCACCGGGCTCAGGTCCGATGGCAAAATCAGGCGGGGCTGCCTGAGCGGAAATTGCAAGCAGGCAGGCGAGAACTATCAGTCGGCTGATCATGGGCCAAGCCTGCACCTCCGGGAGATTTTGTGGAATGAAAATATATCCTAATGCTGTAATGTGCGGTCGGCATTCAAAGACTTAT
>CAYUXV010000020.1:0-7000 GCA_964448875.1 uncultured Verrucomicrobiota bacterium | reverse complement strand
GGGGCGTATTGGAGCGGGAACGTTGGGTCGTACATTCCTCGCGGCGCGGGGCGTCGAATGCCTTCAGCATGGGATGGAGGAATTGGCGCTGCCAGTGGACGTAGAGTCCTCGACGCCATTGCCGCTTGTCCGTGTGATGGGTGTACTTGCGGACAGGCATGTTGAGGTGGCGATAGTAACCGGCTGGTTGGTAGGGCTTGACGCTGGGTCCGCCAATTTCTCGAACGAGGAGGCCGCTGATGGCCAGCGCGTTGTCACGAATGGATTCAGCCGGGAGGCGACGGGCAACTTGAAAACTGATAAAGCCATCTTTAGACAAGGAAGCCTGGCGATAAGTGCGGCTAAGAACGATTTCCCTTACCAGTGCCTTTAGTTTCCAGTTCTTTTCAAGGAGGCTTATGGACAGGTTGTCCAGAAGCTCAGGATGATCAGGAGGAATACCTTGTCCACCAAAGTCGGTGAGGTCGGGAGCCAACCCCTGACCAAAAAGCAGATACCATATTCGATAGGCAAGCACACGAGCATTGAGCCTGCCGATTCCCTGTTCGCTGTCGGTGAGCCAAATGGCCAGGTCCAGACGGGTGAGCCGCTTGCGGGATTTGATTTGGCCATGGAATTCAGGGACCGCAGGTTGGACTATGGGGCCGGTTTCATCCAGCCAGTTTCCCCTTGGCAGAATGCGGGTCACGCGGGGCTTGGTGGCCCGGGTGATCATGGTCTTGCGGGCTGTTTTTTGGATGGTAGAACGCTCGGATTGTAGGGTTTTGATTTCAACGGCTAGCGCTGAATCCGATGCTTTTTTCTGCAGAGCCTGTTTGGCCTTGATGATCTTATCCAGTTTAGCGAGCTGCTTCCGTTTTTCCCGATTCAATACACTAATTTCAGGTTCACGGCGTGTAGGCACACTGTCGACGCCATTCTTGAGATGCGCGGTATCGTCAATGTCTGCAAAGAAGGCGGACATGGAGTAGAAATCCTTCATTTCGAATGGATCAAACTTATGCTCGTGGCATTGGGCACATCCCAACGTAGTCCACATCCATACTTCAGCCAGGTTTCGCACCCGGTCCGCAGCATACATGGCAATGTACTCCTTGGGTTGAACCCCGCCTTCGTGGGAGGTCTGGAGCAAACGATTATAACCGGTGGCAATGATCTGACTGGTGGTGGCCTTGGGGAGTAAATCTCCGGCCAACTGCTCACGGGTGAACTGATCGAAGGGGAGGTCGTCATTGAAGGCGTCGATCACCCAGTCCCGATAGGGCGATATATTATGGTCCTGATCCCCGTGATAACCAACGGTGTCTGCGAAGCGCACTAGATCAAGCCAGTACGAAGCCATTCGTTCTCCGTAGTGTTCGGAGGCAAGAAGACGATTCACAAGAACCTCGAAGGCTTTGGGGGTCGGGTTTACTTCGAAGGCAACAACAACCTCAGGCTCGGGGGGCAGCCCGATGAGGTCAAAATATAGACGCCGAACAAGGGTGATAGGATCAGCATCTGGAGCAGACTTTTTGCCGCTTTGCTCCATGTGCCTCAGAGCAAAGTGATCAATCCAGTTGGACGGCCAGTTGGCCTTTTTTACCGTAGGTAATCTGTGCTTCTTAGGCGGCACATAAGCCCAGTGCTCGGCCCAAGACGCTCCCTCGGCGATCCATCGCCCAAGCAGCTCCTTTTACCTTGCCGTCAGTGATTTGCCAGAAGCACTAGGCGGCATGAGTTCATCATCATCATCGGTTGTGATCCGATAGATCAATTCACTCTCCTTGGGCTTGCTAGGAACGATGGCTCTCTTCTTTGGATCCTTGGCCGATTCCTCCAGATCCAGACGAAGCTTGCCCTTTCGAGTCTTTTTATCTGGACCATGGCAAGAAAAGCACTTATCCGAGAGAATGGGGCGTATTTCACGATTGAAATCCAATCGATCAGGCAGACTCTCCTCAGCCAGCGCAACGGTAACAGGAAGCAAAAACGATAGCAGTAATCCGCATTTCTTGTTCATACAACTATTCATCTGACATAAGGAGCACCTTATTCTTTCCAACCCATTGCGTCGCCAAAAAGTATTATATGCATTATTGCGTATCCATTATGTCAGGATATCTTTCAACCGAAAGTCGCGTCTTTGGAAGCGCAGGTATGTAGTCACTCATTTGCTAATGAACAGTAAAAAACAGCGGATCTAGACTGCCCCATCATGTCTCGATATGAAATTGATTTATTCTAGCGGTGATGTTTGTGGTAATGCTTAAGTATAGCATCACCGAAATCATTCTCGAAATCACGGTATACACAGTGAACGTGATTGGCATTATCCTGAGTGTTGTCATATTCAATGAGGAAGGTCGGTCCCTGAATGAGATAGTAATTCGGCTCACCAGGTTTTAACCCGCCAGCCCATAAAAAATGAATCTTATCGACACCGGCTTTTTCAATACGGGCGAGATCCTGGTTCGCAAGCTCCTTACGAATGCGTCCAATGTGTTCGCGGACCAGTTTCATGAGAATCTCACTCTGCTTTGTAGACATTTTTGAAGCCGCTAAACCACGTGGTTTAGTGCGTTCGATTCTGCGCTTGTTGCCGGTTGTGAGTCCACCAACAGTTTCGGTGAGAAACTCTGGGATTTCACCAAAGCCGTTCTTACGTTGCTCGTCGGTAAATGAAGAGGCCAGAGCACGCCCCAATTCGGTTTCCTGTTTCAAAACCTGCATTCCTTTACGCGGCCCATCGACTATTGTGGCCGGAATCACACCAAAAAAAGATGGGGTTACTGAAATCCATCGTCCTCGGACAACGGTTATATTGATCGAAAGATGAAATCCCTCGACCCGATATCCCCATGTTTCCTTCGTCGATGGATTGCCAAAAATCAAAAAGTAATATTGATCCGAATCGCGATATTCGTTGGGCGTTTCATCAGTATCCCGAAGGTAGTCTCCCAGGCTCATTATAGTTAGCGCCTTCTGGGAGCCGACATGACTTAACGCGCCATTCATGAGGGCAATTGCAAGTTGTCTTTGTCCCTCCCTCAAGTCTTTTAACGGCACTCCCCGTCTAGGTATTGGGAAGAAGTGAAAATTGAAACGCTCTGCATCTTGAAATAGAAACTGAGACTTGAGCTTTGCCTTATCGTCTAGCTCGATTCCGGCTAGAAATCGTTGTGCCGTTTCCGAAAGCTCTCTTGCAATTGCAGGTGAGTCAATGCTGTTGGAGAGTGGATCAACCGATAAAGACCCAGTGATAGCAACTTTTCTCGGGCTTTTTGGCAAGTCGGGAACGATGATCGGCGAAGCACACCCACCCACCAACAAACCTATCAAAATTGGAATCAGTGTTTTCATTGCTGAGAGAATCCTACCCCACCCTCCTGATTCAGGGAAGTTCAGAGAATTAGTCGTGGAGACAACTGTGTAATCTGTGTCGAGATATGTGAGATCTCCCGGGAGATTTGGGTCTCACCGTGATTGATGATTTACCTGAGACGATCGGGAGGGCATGCTTGATGCCGTGAAAGCCGTCCCTTCTTTCCCAGTGTATTTTGAGAGACTCAAGATAAAAACGTGAATAGCCTCCGGTAATTCTATTTTTCACCAATACACGTATCAACAAACGCAATGCAGAATCTTATTCAACTTGGAAATGGCTTGCGGTTGTTGGTTTGCCTACTCCTTGGAACTATCATCTGGCTGAATCCTAGTTTCGTGGTGGCCCAATCAATTGAGAAAGATCAAGCGCGCATCGAGAAGAAGTTTGGACATCCCTTTAGCGATGTCGTTCGCCTTAACTACTGGAGTGTCTTCGAGCGTGGTAACGAATTTGCACAGGAATTGGGAATCAACCGTGCGCAACTGGACGCCCTGATCGCGAAACACTCATGGGAGCTCAAGCCGCCGCCGGCTCTTACCTTCCAGAACACTCTTGATTCGGACCTTGCCCGGGCTCTAAAGCGGGTTACGGCTTCCTCAAGGCAGAATCTCAAAACCGGTGACTTTGTCGGCCCTTCGGGTCAGTCGCCTAAATCGGCCGCCCATGCCGAGATTCGTTGTGATGGTGGCAAGTTGGTCATCACGGTGATTTGTCCGGATCCTAACCCGGTCCGATTAAAGGCGGCTACACCCTTGGTGGACAATCGGCCCAAGAAGGTAAAGGCTTTCTGGAGCGGTGATTTTGCTGCTTTCAAGCCTCTCCTCTTCATGGGGATGACGCCAGGGCAGGAAACGAAATGGGCCCGCGAATTGAAAAAGCCGACCCAATCGGTCTTGCTCGACGAATGCGTTATCCTTTGTCTGACCCCAGTGGGAGTCGGGCGGGATTGGTCGAATTTTGAACTGATCCATCTGGCCCCGAATCCGGAGGAACTTCGCTCCCAGTTAAAGCCACGTCCGGCAAGCGCGAATCGCGTCTTCATGGAGGGGGCTTATTATTTTATCGCCGTCAATCCGAACGGCGCCCTGCTCGACGTGTTTTATGATACCTGGGACGGAGGAACCATGTCGCCGGCATGGAAATCCAAAACCAAGGTGACGACCACCCGCTCAGAGCAGGGTTGGAAGGTAACGATGAAAGTTCACTGGGATTCGCTTCGACCGACTGTGGGAAAGGATTCGATCTGGGGGGTGGATATCAGTCGTTTGCATAGGCCCAATACCGGCCCGGTCCAGTTGAGTCGCACAAGGAAGACGTCTCTCGTTCACTACGACATGGACCGAAACTCGGGAGGCTTCCGGATCGCGCACGCGAAGGCCGTTGGGAAGGAGGAAAGCATACCTCTCCCATCGCTTGATTTGCCGGCGGTAGGATCGGTCGATTGGAGCAAGGCGACCAAGATAGATGGCCTGAGAGACCGCATCGGCCGAAGTTCGGAGCGTACTAAGGTGCTTCTGATGCACGATGACTCGAATCTATACCTTCGGTTTGAATGCGAGGAGCAATCGTTGGGCCATCTGAAAGTCGTCACTCGGGATGAAGAAGACAAGGCCTACGGCAAGGGGAACCGGAGGACGCACTTTCTCGATCGTCGCGAGTCATGGGGGCTCGACTGGGGCGATTACGTTGAAGTGTTGTTGTCGCCGGACCTGAGCAAAACTGATCCCTATCATGCAGGATCATTTCAATTCATGATCAACTCCGATGGAGTTCTTTTACAGCGCTACTATGATTCTTTTGGCATGTTCACCGTGATGCCGCATCCGCAATGGGGTTCGGGAACAAAGGTAAAAGTCGACAAAAATCCGGACAGGAAACACTGGTCTGTTGAACTGAAGATTCCTTTCAGCGCACTGTGCGAACCTGGCGAGGTGCTCGGGCGCTGGGGGTTGAACCTCCACCGTTGCGTTTCGGCGGACAATGCCCGCGCCACCGATGCAGCCTGGTTCTGGAAGAACAATCAAAAGGGAAAGCTATCGCAGGGCAACGAGCTGAATCTTTTCTGGTCTGTTCCAGCAAGTGTGATCCGCGATCCGGCACACTTCGGGTGGATGGCAATCGATCCACAGAAGACAAAAGCCGTGGCCAAGGGCGGAACACGTCCAGGGCCGGCGCCCGGCCGCGAAGCCGGTGCGGGCGGTCCCAACTCGTTGAAGCGGGATCGCATTGGCGAGCGGCTGGCCAGTGTAAGTTTCGTCGATGAAACTCATGGCTGGGCCGCGGGAGGGTTGGGAACCATTCTACATACCCGTGATGGCGGCGCTACCTGGGAAGAACAGGAAACCGGTGCCCATTTCTTTCTTGAGAAAATATTTTTCGTCGACCGCAAACACGGCTGGGCAGTGGGCGGCTGGCCGCGAGACTATGAGGTGGCGATCTCGGGAGGCATGGGGGTGATTCTCGCAACTACGGACGGCGGAGCGACATGGAAGGTTCAGCTGGATTCAGTGGGAGGTTGGCTCACTGGACTGACCTTCCTGGATCAAAAGAACGGCTGGGCGGTGGGTGAATTTGGAACCGTCTGGCGAACCCGGGATGGAGGAGACAGCTGGAACCAGATGCGCAAGGTGCCGACACCGGCCTGGCTTTATGACGTGCATTTCATCGACAACAAACGCGGCTGGACGGTGGGCCGCTTTGAGACGGCAATGGTCACCAGGGACGGTGGCGAAAGCTGGACGAAGCAGCCAATGCCCGCGCCTCGACGGCCGTACGGTATTTCGCTGAACTACCGCGCCGTGCGTTTCGCCAATCCAATGGAAGGCTGGATTGTCGGCCAGCACGGCAACGTTTTTTATTCTAAAGACAGTGGAAAAAGTTGGGCGCGCGAAAAAATTCTTGTGGATGAAAAACTTTTTAACCTCATTAACCTGAACGATCTCAGTGTGTCCGATAAAACCCAGGTCTGGGCAGTCAGCCAATTCGGCCTGTTGCAACGTGAGGCAACATCCCGAAGCTGGAAAGTAGCGCCGACCGGAACAACCGGATGGTGGCGCAGCGTTCATTTCACGGATTCCCTTCACGGTTGGGTGACCGGCGACCGGGGAACCGTGATACAAACCTCTGATGGCGGCAGGAACTGGAAGAAGCAGCGGGACTCCGGACGCCAGATGGGAGTTCTTTACGCCTCGCCTCACGATCATCACATCAACGGATCGGCAATGGTTGCCGTTGGTGAGCATTTTGACAGCGCCTACATCCTGATGGGCCGATCTGCGCACCAGCCATTCCAGACCGGTGGCGACGTCAATACCCATAAGACGGATGCGGTGACGACAGCGATGGGAGTAACGGTTGGATACAACTTCAACGAGTTTGCCTGGCGAGGTAGAGACAGCCCGCATCTGATACTTGAGCGCTACCAGCATCATCGAGGCCTCGAAGAGATTGAGCAGCGTCTTGTTGCCGCGATTCGTTGCCTAAAGCCACCGGTTGTGGTGGGTGAACAACCCGTCATGCAGTAAGGGTATTATGCGCACGGAGTGGGGGACGTGGCGCGTGCAATTGTTGCGGCCTACACATCCGCCGGCGATCCCGACCGCTTTCCTGAATTGGCGGAATTAGGATTGAAGC
>CAYUXV010000019.1:0-7040 GCA_964448875.1 uncultured Verrucomicrobiota bacterium | reverse complement strand
TTCCACGTCATTGGCAAGTGCAATGGATTCATCAAAGCCCCCGCTTTTTACTATGCCAACCACCGGACCAAAGACTTCCTCCTGTGCAATGCGCATGTCGTTCTTCACATTGCCAATTACTGCCGGGCTCATGAAGTGTCCATGCTCCAAGTCGCCTTCCCCAAGTTGCTCTCCACCCCACCATAATTCTGCGCCTTCTTCCTGCGCAATCTTCACGTAGTTCAGGTTTCCTTCTAACTCACTCGAACAAACTGCCGGGCCCATGGTGACACCCTCCTGAATTCCGTTGGCCACGTTGCGCGCCTTGTCCTCGGCAACAAGTTACTCAGTGAATTCTTCGGCCACTTTTTCATCTACAATCGCGCGACTCGTCGCCGTGCAGACTTGACCAGTCATCATGTAACCGGCCATGGCCACCAGCTTGGCGGCGTAATCAAGGTCTGCATCGGCCAGTACGATAGTTGGATTTTTGCCACCCATCTCCATCTGCGCGCGCGCCATGCGGGGGGCAAGCTGCTGGTAGATGCCCTGGCCCACCTCGTGCGAGCCGGTGAAGGAAAGTGCCTTGACCGTTGGATTGGTGGCGAGTTCATCACCTACTTCCTTGCCGCTACCCACGACCACGTTGAGGACACCCTTGGGTAAGCCCGCTTCCTCAAAAGCCTTGGCAATTTCCAGGGTCAACGCCGGGGCCATCGATGCGGGTTTCATCACCACGGTGTTACCGCTTACCAAGGCCGGCGCGAGTTTCCACGCAGGGAGCGCAATTGGAAAATTCCACGGCGTGATTAGCGCCACTACACCCAAAGGTTCACGCTTGGTGAAAAGCATGTTGTTGGGCAGATCATGCGGCACTACCGAACCGCCAATGGTATAGGAGAGGCCTGCCATGAAACGGAAGATGTCGACTGTGCGGCCAACCTCCATGCCCGACTCCACCTTGGTTTTGCCTTCCTCACGGCAAAGGAGTTCGGCCAGCTCGGCTTGTCGCCCGGCGATAATGTTCGCCACCGCACTTAAAATCTTACCGCGGGCTGGCGCAGTCGTTGCCCGCCATTCGGGGAAGGCAGCCTCTGCTGCGGCAATCGCCGCCTGTGCGTCGGCCTTGCCGCCCTTGGCGTACTCGGCTACTTCCTCGCGTGTGTCTGCGGGGTTGGAGTTTGTGAATGTATCGCCCGATTCCGCGGGCACCCATTGTCCATCAATGAAATTCTTGTATTGCTTCATAACTTGGGAGCGCGGGCAGTGTGCCTAAACCCACTTGAGGGGTCAATGGTCATGGGCTTGGACCAGCCAAATACTCACTTGCAAGGATGTGTGGCTTAACTATGTTTAACGCATGCCCACCAAGACAATGTGTGCCCTTGTGGCTGTGTTTTTCTGTGTTCCGGCAATTGCTGCTGATAAAAAACCCAGCCCTGAACAATTAGCGCTGGCTTATGAGGTCAAAGGGATACTGGACAACCACTGTGGCAAATGCCACGGCGTGGGAGGTGGCAGAAAAGCTGACATGTCACTTGTAAGCTACGAGGCCCTGATGGAAGGTGGAACCGTGGTCCCGAGAGAACCTGACAAATCAACTTTGTACACCTCCGTCGACGAGGGCGATATGCCCAAGAAGGCCCGCGAAAAATTTCCACAGGCGCAACTCGAAAAAATCAAACAGTGGATTGAAGATGGGGCTGTTGAATGGCCTCCCCTCCCCATTATTGACCGTCCACCAATTACCCATCAGCAAATTGCCTACCTGATCCTTGCAGACCTCCAGAAACAACCGGAGGGGGATCGGCCGTTTATTCGCTATTTCACTTTGTCTCACCTGCACAATGCCGGGGAGCCGCCCTCCACCATGCACAACTACCGGACGGCCCTATCCAAGTTGGTCAATAGCCTTTCATGGGACGAGGAAATTCATAACCCGGTTCCCATCGACGGCAACAAGACCATCCTGCGCATTCACGTGCGCGATTACGATTGGACCACGGAAATTTGGGATGCCATATCCGGGCAGATACAGGTTCAAGACCTCATGGAAAGACAGGAACGCCGAAACTGGCGACCCGACCTGAGACAAGCCAAGCGGGCAAACCCCATCAAGATTGATCCTGAAGATGAAGTGGAAAGTTATCCATACATTATGGACATCGGCAACCCGGCCTTTCCTGAGATTCGCAAATTAACTACTACAGACGTGTCTTATATCCGGGCGGACTGGTTTATCGCCAATGCCGTGAAGCCGGCCCTCTACCATGTTATTCTTGCGCTGCCACAAACGGACTTTGAGCTGGAGAAAATTCTGCGAGTGAATGTGGCTCAAAATATCGAAATTGCCGCGGGTAAACGTATCTGGCGCGCAGGCTTTCTCAAATCCGGGATATCCTATTTCAACCGGATTGTCGAACGCCACAAGTCCCCTTACGGCGCCTATTGGAAATCATATGATTTTTCCTCCAACAAGCTTGAACAGGATATATTCAAGTACCCATTGGGGCCACGATCGCTACTGGATGAGGATGGTGAGCAGATTTTTGAAGATGACGCGAGGGGTGAGTCGACCGCGTTTGAGCACGCCGGCGGTGAGCTCATCTTTAACCTGCCCAATGGGCTGCAGGGATACTTTTTGGCGGATGAAAATGGTACCAGGATCTTTCGTGCTCCCTTGGAGATAGTCCGGGATAGGGAAAACAAAAAAACGCCTGTTATTAGTAATGGCATCTCATGCATAAGATGCCATTCCAAGGGCATGATTCCGTTGAATCAACAAGCTGGAGAAGTTCGGCTGGCAATAATGCAGCAGGTAAAGATCAAAGAAAAAATCTTCGAAGATGTTCCTGATGAAGTAATATTTAAAAAAGCTGATCAGCAAAAACAGCATGCGCTTCGCCTGTACGCTAAGGCTGCGGTCATAAACAAGCTGATAGAAGAAGACATCACCAGATTCGAGGCAGCCATGGAGAAAACCGGTTCAGTGATTGGGCTCCCGCAGGAAAGAAACAAGGAACCCATCGCAGAACTTGGCGACCGGTTTGAAGAGGACCTGGACATCAGGCGTGCAGCCGGCGAACTGGGCTTCAGCGCCAAGGATTTAAAAGACCAAATTCTCGCGCAAGAGGAACTGAGGGAGAACTTGGGGTTGGGAGTCTTGGCTTTTCCCAAGGGTGTTGTGCCACGCGAAAAGTGGGAGGAAAACTTCAGGGAAGTCTACAAGCTTGTTCAGTCTGGAAAATCGGCGGAACCAGTCAACGCAGTTAAATTTCCAGTGAGACTCGATGCGGCCATTGAATTTTTCAGACAGGATAAAAGTGGTAGTATGGCAAAAATATCTGGCCTTACGTGGAGCCCCGATGGGAAAACCCTAGCCAGTAACGGTGTTCAAAAGGAAAAGGTCGGAAATGTTGATAATCCAGTTAATCAATTACTTATCTGGAATGCCGAGAATTGGGATAAAGAACCAAAAGAGAAAATCATACTGGGTAGATATCCCCCTGGAAAACCAATCTTTTTTGACCCTGAAGATTCCGACCGTCTCGCATTTCAATCCATGGATGGTTACGGAATTCTGAACTTGAAACGTTCCCGTGATAAACCACGGATTGTTGGAGGAAGGGTGTTAAGTGGAGTAAACGTCATTTGGTCACGGGACGGTAAAAAATTTGCCGTTCCTTTACTTAAAATTGAGCCGAAAGGCGTTTTCATTGTGGATGGAACTTCCGGGAAAACTCTGCATACGTTAAACCCCAAGGCATTGAGCGGCAGAGGTGAAGACTTTGGCCAACCCGGAGATTGGAGCCCTGATGGGAAATATCTGGCGACACATTCAAAGTCATCGGTGGTTGTATTTGACGAAAAACTGAAAAAAGAGCTTTTGTGGTTCGATCTGTCTGGGTGGGGAATAGTTAAGATCGCTTGGGACCCTAATGGCAAAGAAATCGCGTTTCTGCATCAGCACCAGGGGAAAACTGACACCAATATGCGTTTTCTGGACGTGGCAGATTTGGGAAAAAATGAAGATGCCTCATCCCGCTACAAGAAGATCATTCAACCCGACCGGTCGTTCCAAATGAAAGACGAAAAAGGTAAAACTATCTCAACCAATTCTCATCTGTTAGCATGGGATCCCCAAGGTCGTCGAATCGCCGTAACTTCAAACAAGAAATTTCAGGATCCTGCCAAAAGAAAAAACATTTGGATTCCTGCCATAAATATTTACAGCAAAGGAGGTGCTTTGCTGCATGAGTTTGTGGTCAAAGATGTATTCATCCATCCACAAAGGTTCGGTCAGAATTTCAATGCCCAGAGCTTGGTGTGGTCTCCTGATGGCTTAAAGATCGCCGTGGGCTTGGGCGATGGCACCATCCGCATTTTCAAGACGCCCAAATAATTTCTCGGCTTGTCCGGTACTTAAAACAACCAACCGATAAACAAATATATCATGAACTCACGTATCGCTTTTCTCCTTTTATTCGTAATCGCCCACGCCTCCGCCTCAGCCGCGCCCAAGTTTCCACTTACGCTTTATGCGGCGATTTCGGCTCCTCCCTTATTCCCTAATGGAACGGTAAACGCACTTTCATGGAGTCCTGACGGGAAAATCTTGGCTAGCAATGGCGATGAATTGAAACCCGATGAGAGGGGCAATAGAATAATAGTGAATCAATTGCTCTTGTGGGATGCCGAGAACTGGGGGAGGAAACCAAAGGAAAGAATTACCGTCAAAGGTAGACCCATAACGGAGTTGGATTTTTTTGATCCCAAAGATTCCACCCGCCTCGCATTGCTTTCACAGGATTACGGCATCCTGAACCTGAAACGGCCCAAGGATCCCCCCCGGATATTCAGGGAAAAAGTGTTTCAAGATCAGGAAGCCTATTGGTCGAGGGATGGGGAAAAATTTGCTTTCACTCGCGTGCTCAGACGCGGTCGGCTTGTGGATTTCAGGGTCACTATTGTCGATGGAGTCAGCGGGAAAACTTTGCACACCCTGAATTCGGACAATGCACAAGAGGCATTGAGCCCCGGGCGTTTAGATTTTGGTGAAGTCGCAGACTGGAGACCTGATGGGAAGAATTTGCTGACGAGTACCGGCAGAGGATTGGTCGTATTTGACAATAAACTTGAGGAAGAGCTTTTCAGGTTTGATTTCCTAAACCCTGCAGGCGGGAATTTTAAAGCCAACCTCATAGGAGTTGCTCAATGGAATCCGAATGGCGAGGAGATTGTCTTTAGGGATAAACTTATGAACCTGCATTTTGTTGACTTGAAAGGCTTGGAGGAAAATGAGGATTCGATTGGAGCTCCATCACGACTCAAAAAAAACCCGCCCGACAGATCATTTCAAATGAAAGACAGTGAGGGCGTGCTCCTGCAGAAGCTCCTCTTAAATCGCCAAATGCAAATTTCCAATAAAACTGGAGCATTAGCGTGGGGTCCTCAAGGTCGTCGAGTCGCAATCACATACGAGAAGAAGGTGAAGAATTTAATTGGCCGAATCGGCGGAACAGTTCCAGTGATCAATGTGTATAGCCGGGCAGGACAATTGCTGCATGAGTTTGTAGTCAAAAATGTATTTATTCAGCCGACAAATCCCAAGAGGCACTTCCGTGTCATAAGCATGGAATGGTCTCCTGATGGCTTCAAGATCGCCGCCGGTCTGGATGACGGCACCATCCGTGTTTTCAAGACGCCCAAATAATTTCTCGTAACTTGAGCGTTACTTAAAACAACCAACCGATAAACAAAGATACCATGAACACTCGCATCACTTGTCTCCTTTTATTCGTAATCGCCCATGCGTCAGCCATTGCCGCTCCAAAATTCCCGGTGAGGCTCAATGCTGGGATTGGGGATAGTTCGGCTACCGAAATTGGTGTCCTCGCGTGGAGCCCCGACGGGAACACCCTGGTCAGTAATGGCCTTGATGTGAAATTCAATGACGACAACGGAAAGGAAGAAGATGTCAGTCAATTGCTCCTTTGGGATGCGGTAAACTGGGGCAGGAAGCCGAAGGAGAGAATCTCTGCCAACGATATGGGGAGCGTAATAGAAATCGACTTTTTCGACCCCAAAGATTCTACCCGTCTCGCACTTTTTTTTATAGATAGTGCCCAGAAACGTTTCAACTACGGGATATTGAATCTGAAGCGGCCCAAGGATAAACCCAGAATCATTGGTCAGAAACTAACACTCAGCAATCTCAGGGCCAGCCGCAGTTCAAATCCGCCAGCTCTCAAGTCGGCCAACTGGTCAAGGGATGGCCGGAAGGTCGCATTTAACTCAACAGATGGTATTTCCATTGTCGACCCAGTAAGCGGGAAAATCCTGCACACATTGAATGCACGCAATGCAAGGGAGGTATTGACCCCGGCACGCAAAGATTTTGGCCAAGTCGCAGGCTGGAGCCCTGACGGGAAATATCTGGTGACAAAGACAAATGGCGGAAGAGGGATGGTCGTATTCGACGAAAAACTGGAGGAGGAGCTCTTCAGGTTTGATCTGGCGCTACCAAACGTCCGGCAGTTTGTCGGGGGTTCTGGCATAATT
Organism: uncultured Verrucomicrobiota bacterium; assembly: GCA_964448875.1. Classification (GTDB taxonomy): domain Bacteria; phylum Verrucomicrobiota; class Verrucomicrobiia; order Limisphaerales; family UBA1100; genus UBA6614. The sequence continues at coordinate 500 of CAYUXV010000019.1, read as the reverse complement.
TCTGTCGCATGGAACCCGAATGGAAAGGAAATCGCTTTTTCAGTTGGCAGGCAAGATTTACCCTCTCGCTTTGGCGGCCATCTTAAAGGCCGCAGTCACCTGCAATTTTTAGACATGAAAGGTCTGGAGTCAAACGAGGATCCAGTTGGGGCGGGATCCCGGATCAAACGCCTGAAACCTGACAGGTCATTTCTGATGAAAGACCGTAAGGGGGAGAAAATCCCGTTTGGGACGGAATTATTAGCGTGGGATCCTCAAGGTCGCCGCATTGCGGTGACTATATACAAGCGTGAAATGAGAGATGTTGGAATCTCTCCCGGTGGGAATATTGTGCAAGTGCCTGTCATACATATTTACACTCAAGGAGGGGCTTTATTACATGAGTTGGGGGTCAAAGATTTATTTCGCCACCCGAAGAGTGGTGGAGGTGGTGGTGGTGTCGCAAGCTTGGCATGGTCTCCTGACGGCTTCAAGATCGCCGCCGGTCTCACAGATGGCAC
>CAYUXV010000018.1:0-22950 GCA_964448875.1 uncultured Verrucomicrobiota bacterium | reverse complement strand
CCCACGATGCCAGATGGAACCCGGATGCCAATTCATCTCTCGGTTACGCCTCCACCTCCGCCCCCACCCAAAGCCACGGAGCTCAGTGGAGCTCCCGAGGATGAAAAGTAATTATTTTCTAATAAGCTAGTTATGGACGATCCTGGACAACTTGCAGAAGTCGAAAGTGCCGCTCCTGAGTCTATAGTGGATAGGTGGAAACCTGTTTGGATCGTTTGCGGGTTGGTCTTCGTGGTGAACGGGTTTTTGGCGGACTGGTTCATTAGCAGCGGAGGCTCGGCTAGTGATATCGCCACCGTGGGCAATCTTTCTGCGATGATAGGAGCCTTCCTCCTTGGATTCCCTATTTTGCTGCGTGCTTTCCGAGACTTGGCTGAGGGTAAGCTTACCACCAACGAGTTGGTGGCTATCGCAGTTACCGCATCGTTTGCTTCTGGAAAGTATCCAGAGGCAGGCTTGGTGGCATTTTTCATGTTGCTAGCTGAGATGATCGAGAATCAGACCGCAGCAGGAGCCAAGGCTTCCATTGAAAGCCTTATCAAGCTGACACCAACCAAGGCCCGTCGGATCAAACATGCGGATGGGAAGAAGGTTAATGGAGATCCTGAAGAGGTGGCAGCACAGGATTTACGTGTGGGTGATGTCATCGAGGTGCGAGCTGGTGACAACATCGCCGCAGATGGCGTTATTCTTAGAGGTGAAAGCTCTATCAATCAGGCCATCATTACCGGTGAATCCCTGCCAGTCGACAAAGGTAAAGGGGATGAGGTCTACCAAGGAACCACAAACACCACGGGTTTTCTCACGGTTGAAGTGACCAAGGCTGGTGAGGATACAACCTTTGGTCGTGTGCGAGGCCTTATACTTGCTGCGGAGAAAACCAAGTTGCCGATTGAGAAGATTGTTGACCAGTACATGGGCTTTTACACACCGCTTGTTCTCGTAATGGGTGCGCTTGTTTGGGCCATGACGCGGGACTTGGATATCGTCATTACCGTTTTCATTGTCACTTGCCCGGTTGCGTTTGTACTGGCTACGCCCACCGCGATTGTAGCCTCATTATCTGCCGCCGCGCGCTTGGGTATTCTCATCAAGAAAGTCAGCGATTTTGAGTTGGCCGCGCGAATTAATGCATTTGTCTTTGACAAGACCGGTACTGTGACTACAGGCAAGCTGGCTGTGAGTCGTCTCCAGCCCGTGGAGAACACGCAGGAAGCTAGTGCAGAGTTGTTGTATTTCGCTGCCAGTGCTGAACGTGGCAGTACACATCCAGCTGCAAAAGCGCTTGATACCTTATCAAAGGAAGTTGGCGTTAAGCTGTTTGATACGGGTGATTTTACGGAAACTCCTGGTAAAGGTGTTAAGGCGACCGTTGATAACGAAGTTATCCTGGTCGGCCGGGATATTTGGTTGAAAGAGAACGGTATTAAGGCGAATTTTGCTAAGTCCGTTGACATAGATGAGACAGAGGGATACAGCCTCGTTTTTGTCGCCCGTGGGAAGAAATACATTGGTTGGGTGGGGCTATCGGATGAGACACGTGAAGAGGCCAATAGCGCAATCAATGGCCTGAAAGAAGAAGGAGTGAGGCGTGTTGCACTTGTGTCGGGTGATCGCACAGCAGTGGCCACACGTGTTGCTGAGGAAATTGGCTGTGAGGAAGTGGAAGCTGAGTGTCTTCCGGAAGACAAAGTGCATTTTGTTAATAATGTAAAGGCAAAGGGTTACAAGGTGGCGGTTGTTGGTGATGGTGTAAATGATGCGCCGGCACTTGCTGCAGGTAGCATTGGCATTGCCATGGGTGCCGCGGGCAGTGAAGTGGCGATCAATAGTGCTACCATTGCATTGATGAATAATGACTTGCGCCGGCTGCCATTCCTTGTGCGTCTCTCACGCATGACACGTTCTGTGATTAACCAGAATTTTCTCTTTGGCGTTCTGTTTGTGTTTGGTGGTCTTTACATGGCGTGGATCAAGTTGATTTCGGCGGTTACTGCGGCGGCCCTGCATGTAGTGGGTTCGTTATTTGTAGTATTTAATAGCGCCCGCTTGGTGCGCCAGGGTGAGGAACTTGAGCCTATTGAAATCGGCTCATCTGGTGACGATTCTGATATGGAAGAATCAAGTGAAGAGGCAGCAGATGTTGCCGAGGAAATGGGCGAACCAGTTCCGGCAAAATAACCGACTGAGAGTGCGTTGGCTGTCGGCGCCCAAATGTGATAAAGTGATAGAAACCAATCCCTTGGGGAGAAATTTATTATGGCGGTAGTCAGCGAGGCAATAATGGACGAGACCTCTTCGCAATCTTCTGAGACTGCTGAGGATGTTGTGGTCAAGGTTCAGGGCCTAAATAAGGTCTTCAAAGATTTTTGGAACCGTCCCAAGGCACGGGCGGTGAACGACGTCAGCTTCGAGATCAAACGTGGTGAAGTTTTCGGTCTTTTGGGCCCAAACGGCTCTGGCAAGTCGACTACCATTAAGTTGCTTCTCGGTCTATTGCATCCCAACAGCGGGCTTATACAGGTGTTTGGACGTTCGCCACGAGATGTACGCACAAAAGCTCGAATAGGTTATCTCCCAGAAGAAAGTTATCTATATAAATATCTCGATACGGAGGAGACCCTTGATTTCTTTGGCAACCTTTTTGCACTAAACAGTAAGGAACGCAAAAAACGTGCTGAGCAACTTCTGGATATGGTGGGCCTTAAACGTGTCCAAATGAGGACTGTGGGCGAATTTTCCAAGGGGATGCAGCGCCGTATTGGCTTGGCACAGGCGTTGATCAACGATCCTGACTTGGTGATTCTGGATGAGCCTACGAGTGGCATGGATCCCATCGGTTGTCGTGAAATGAAGGATCTTATCCTTACACTTGCTGAGCGAGGCAAGACAGTGATCCTTTCAAGTCACTTATTGTCTGACGTTGAGGATGTTTGCGATAGAGTGGTGATTTATTATGGCGGCAAGATTCAGGCGATGGGCGAATTAAAGGACTTGCTGGCGGAGCGAGACTCAGTTCGGATTACAATGCCGGTTTTGCCGAAGGAGAAATTACAGAAGATTTTAGAGATAATTCGTGCAGACGTATCGGAAGGTGAGGTGGATTTGGATAATCCAACGCAAAATCTCGAAAGTTATTTCTTGAATATTGTTAATGAAGCCAAGGAAAGCGAAGAGGAGACTTCAGGTGCTACGTCTGGCAGTCAAGTGGCGGAATATTTAAGAGGTGATAAACAAGCTCGGACAGCAGCTGATAAGAAGCTGGAGCGACTTTCTGCTCCTGCCTCAAAGAAAAAGGTTGAAGCCAAAGCCAAGTCTGAAGTTAAGGTCGATAAGCAAAAACTAGATAAGTTGGGTACGGCGAAGCCTGGGCCCAAACCCAAGAAGACTGCCGCAAAAACTGCTGCAAAGAAAAAAACCGATTTGTCCGCAGCCAGTAAGAAGCTGAGCGGACTTATGGGAGGCACTAAGAAGAAAGACTGACGCTGTCGGTTTTACCATGGCTGAGCCTACCCAGACATATTCAGTCTTTGAGCAGCCGGGCAGGGATCACAAGGCCCTACAAGCGAAGGCGTTTGACACACGTGCATTTCTGCTTGTAGGTATTTGGGCAATAAGTCAGCAACTCTGGCTGACAGGAGCATCCCTGCTTGTTTTGGAAGCCCTGTTGATTGTTGCGCTTATATCTTGGGGCTGGGCGTTTATTCTACCGTTGGCTTTCATTCACTTTTACTGTGGGTTTAACGCCTATAACTTGCTTGCGCGTGACCTTAAGAATGATGGTTTTGCGAATCTGGGCGAAGTACAGGCTGATTCGGATATTACGGCTACTTCACGAGTGAAATCAGGCCAACTGACACCGGAACAGGCTCCTATAGTGTTTGATCCTGTCCCTGATCCTCTTAAGCCAATTTTTGCGGTTGCCCATCTCACATGGCAAGCAGCATTTCGTTATAAGTTCTTTTGGCTTATGGCTGCCTTACTTTTGTTGGCCGTTGTCGCCCTGCCCTTGATTTTGCAGGACGACGGTACTCCCAAGAGTCTTATACATATTTTAATAACGTATACATTGGCAATGATCACTTTGCTGCTGGGCGTTTCAAGTTTGTGGCTTGGTTGCGGCACGCTTGCGCGTGATGTGGAGGAATGCCAAATGCAGATGGTTGCCACCAAACCCATACCGCGTTGGCAAATTTGGCTTGGTAAATGGCTGGGTATTATGTCGCTCAATGCCGCTCTTTTGGGATTAGCAGGTGCAGCGGTGTATGGCATGGTGCAATATCGGTTGGATCGTTTTTCTGAAACTCGATTTGAGGCACTCAAGCATGAGCCACTCAATACGATAGCCCCCTTGGCTTGGGATTCCGGATTGTGGACTAATCGCATTACGGATCTTCCTGAATGGGCGCTAAGTGATGTGTGCGACATGATTTTGGATTTGGAGGGTGAAAAAGGTAATGCCAAGCGCAAGGCTGAACTCGATGATATGGCCTCAAAACAGGCTAGCACGCCACCGCCTAAACATCCGCCACTTAATATCCAGTTTTGGCATTCGATGTGGGCTGGACGGCGTGATAATCCTGATCCGAAATACCCTGACGGGTTTAGTGATGATTTACGTCAGTTGATTGCACGTTTGGAGGTGGACAAGGCTCGTCGTAAATATCTGGTGGGTCGTGCGTCGGTAAAACCTATATTAGAGGACAACGATCCGGCAAAAGACTACTATAAAAGAGCAGAGAGAAGTGGTTGGCGGGCTTTTATCAGCCGAGTGAGGAGCGAGCAACCAGACGCTTTTGCAAGTACCGGGATAAGACCCGATATGAATATTGAGGAAACGATCGATATTCTGATGAAATCTGATGATGTTGCCGCAAAGTTTCTCAGTACGATAAAGGAAAATGCGCCGGCTGATATTGAAATATTCGAATGGTATGATAATGCCCAGAAAGAGGGGAAAGCATGGATGGAAGCTGTGCCGGTTTCGATTACGCGTCGTGATCCAAACGAAGGGCTCAGAACGACATATCGATCTCAAAGCTGGAACTTCAGCTTGCCTGGGGCAAGAGATCTGCCCGAGGATGCGACTATTACATTGAGGTTCAAGTTGGAGGTATTTGCCAACTCGGCTCGGGAGCAAATGAGGGATGCAGTTAACATTAACCTCAAAAACCGGGTTTTTCCTGCTCAAATTGAGATTGGAGATCAATCCAACCCAAATAGGCAGGTCATCCTTGAGGATATGACCATTCGAACTTTTCACGAATTTGATGTGATGCCGAGTAGTTTTACGGAACAAGGCGATCTAACATTTAAAATGGTTAATTTTGGCGGGAGACCCTCATTCCAGACAGGCGAGCCGACTCCGCAAGTGTCGTTATCAATCCCCTTCTGGAACGGTGAAATGGAAATACTTTATACGGAAAGCTCATTCGGTGAAAATTATGTGCGCGGATTACTGGTTCTTTTCTGCTGGTTGGGCCTGTTGGCTGGACTTGGGTTGGCGTTTGCTAGTTTTATGTCATTTCCCATGGCAACATTCACGTGTGTTGGCCTACTAATCATTGCCTTCAGTACACCGCTTATGCGTGATATAATTGAAGATGATACCATCATTCAGGGATATACACAGGATTTAGAAGGAAATGTTAAGGATACTTCGATTCTGGATTGGTACGCAATCCCGGCCTTTAAGCTTATGACCACCATGATCAGTCCACTTACCGATTATTCGCCGGTTCAGGATTTGAGCGAAGGGCGCAGCATTACGTGGGGGATGCTGTTTAAGGCTTATGCTTTCGTGTGGGGTGTGGGGTGTCTGTTTGCATTTGGCGGTATGTTGATTCTTACTAAAAGGGAGCTGGCTCTGGCCGGGAACGAATAATCAGATATGCAGTCACGTAAAACTATTTTTCTGGTGATGATCATCCCTTTACTGGCGATGGTGGCGTTTTCACAGAATTACCTGAACAAACAACGCGGTGAATTGAGCGTCACTTACTTGGAAACCATGCCGAATTCTGATCCGTTACTTAAGTTCACTGCTGAGGCATTGGGCGGATTTCGCGGGGTCATCGCCATGGTTTTGTGGCATCGGCTAAACAATCTTCAGATGGAGGGTAAGTTTTTGGAAATGGTGCAGCTTTCTGAATGGGTTACCAAATTGCAGCCGCATACACCAACGGTCTGGACCGATCGGGCTTGGAACCTTGCCTATAATGTTTCCGTCAAGGAAACAGACATTAATAAACGCTATAAGTGGGTGATGGCGGGTATATCGCTGCTTCGCGATGAGGCCATCCAGTACAACCCTCACGAGCCGCAACTTTATTGGGAATTGGGATGGCAATTTAAACACAAGATGGGGGCGGACATGGATTCAGCCCACCGTATTTACAAGCGCAAATGGATCAACGAGATGACCACCAATATTTGGCCGAGCGTGCAAGCCTGTGTCGATGCGAAGGGCAAGCCGGACTGGAATACCCTGCTGAATCCTCAGACGAAGGAGGACAAGGCGCGTGTGAAGAATCTGATTAGGAAATACAAGCTGAACCCCCGTAAAATGAAGCAGGTGGATGATGAGATGGGGACGGTGATGGCCAAGGATACCGATGGTAAATCTCTGAAAAATGCTGATGGAGAACAGATGAAACGGCACGTTGGCCTTGAGTGGCGCCTGCCGGAAACACAATGCATTTACTGGGCGTGGATGGGTGAACAGAAATGCAGGGAAAACACAACTCGGCGTGACACGATCAAGAAGTTAAAGCGGTTGGGTTTCCAGGCAATGCAACTTTCCGCGCGGCGCGGCAGGTTAATAGTAAACCCCCATGTGCCGGACCTTGAAGACGCTTATTTGAGAGGGAACGCCATGCGTTTTGGTCCTCGGCTTGACTTTATACCACAGGCTGAGAGTGAATATCGTCAAGCTCTCGAGGAGGCTAAAAAAGCAGGAGGGAAAGGATATGACCCTGCAACATTGGCCACCTATAGGACTGCCCATCATAATTTTCTGCGGACAGCCATTAAGGACTTGTATCTGCACAACCGGATTGAGGAGGCAAAATACTGGTTTAGAATGTTGGTGGATGAATATCCCGATAAAGTCTACTGGTACATTGGTTTTGATCGGGAAAAGAAAACCATGGAGTTTGAAACCTTTGTTCTCAGTGAAATTGAAGAATCCCTTAAGCGCGGCAATCGGGATGCGCAAGTGGCGAACTTTAGCGGCCTCATTATGGAAGCCTATTACTGTCTGGCGGAGGGTGAAGAAGATTTTGCCTTGGGGAGAATTCGTGCTGCTCGAGCGATTTATGATCGATTCAGCGAAAAGCGATCAGACACAGATGTGGGACGGGTGGATTTGCCGGAATTTCAGAACTTACACGATCAGGCACTGTTGGATGTGCTGAAAAGGATGAGTCAAACTGAGCCTTATATGGCCAGTGCTTTGAGGGAGCGGTTGGGATTGAAGGAGAAAGAAGTGCCCAATCCTGGCCTGCCCAATATCATGAATCCTTTCCGAGAAAAGAAGGGGGCTAAAGGCCTAGAGTCGTCACCTGGGTCAGGCTGATCTTCCGAATTTCCTTTTCGCCTGCCGCCCCATCCGCCACCCTAGCGCCGCATGAAACCCTTGTGGTGCACGCTTTTCTTCGTTTGCCTGGTAGCTGCCTGCTCGCGCCCACTCACCAACGTTGAAAGGGGCGCGGAGGGGCAAGTTCTTCATCTGGGCAACGGTGCCGAGCCCCAGTCTCTGGATCCCCACCTCGCCACCAGCGTCGGTGCCCACCACATCCTTGCCGCCCTGGTCGAGGGCCTCGTCGGGGAACACCCCCTTGACCTGCGTCCCATCAATAGTGGTGCCGCCAAAAGTTGGGACAGTGAAACCAACACGATCGAGCGGTTTATTTATGAACTTACCGACGTGGAGGGAAACAAGACGCTCAAAAACTTGAAGGTCAATACCAAGCCCCATAATCAAGTGGCCTTTACTTTTTACCTGCGTGAAAAAGCCCGCTGGTCCAATGGTGATCCTGTTACCGCCGGCGACTTTGCCTATAGCTATCGCCGTATGCTCAATCCTGGTCTGGCTGCACAATATGCCTATATGCTGCATGTGTTTAACAATGCCAAACTCTTTCACGAGGGTCGCAAATGCGAGGGCCTCTGGCTTTTGCCAAAGAAGGGTGAACCCACACGCCGTGAGCACGTGGCACATCCCGCGGAATGGGAAAAGCTCGACGCAGTCGCACGCCACCGGGCGCTTCAATCATTGAGGCCAGAAAAGGAAGACAAGGATGCCGTCTGCCCGTTCTGCAAGAAAAAACTGGAACCACTGGACTGGGAGGACTGGAGCCGCGCCAATGTGGGTGTGGAAGCGTTGGATGAGCGCACGCTCCGGCTCACGCTGGAAAATCCCACGCCGTATTTCCTTGAGCTGTTAAACCACTACTCCTTCTGGCCCGTCCACAAGAAGACTGTGGAGAATGCCGGCGCCCGTGATCGACGGGATCGCCCTTGGGCGCGTCCGGGCACATTTGTTGGCAACGGCTCTTTCACTCTCGATGAATGGGGCATCAATGCCCGCATTGTGGTTCGCCGCAATCCCAATTATTGGGGTTGTACAGAGGCCAACGGCACGCTGCAGGCAATCCACTTTTATCCCATCGAGAGTGTGGACACCGAGGAGCGCGCCTTTCGCGCAGGCTTTCTGCACAACACACAGACCGTGCCGCCTCATCGGCTCGATTCTCTTCGCGCCAATCATCCCAAAGAACTGCACATTGATACTTACCTCGGTGTTTACTTTTACCGCCTTAACACAAAGCCTCCCAAGTCACACCCGAAAGACAAACCCTGGCCACTTGCCGATCCTGATGTGCGCCGGGCGCTTGCCCTCGCGATCAACCGTGAGGAACTCATCAAGTATGTGATGAAAGCAGGCCAGCAGCCTGCGTACTACTTCACCCCGCGTGGCACAGGCAACTTCTTTGCCAGGGATCAGTTTAAATACGACTTCAAGGAAGCTATCAGGGAAGCCAAGCGACTCATAGCGGGATATCTGGAACGAGAAGGTCTGAAAGAGATGCCGAAAATTGAGTTGAAGTTCAATACTAGCGAAAGCCACAAGAAGGTTGCTCTGGCCATCCAGCAGATGTGGAAGAGTGAGCTTGGGATTAAAAATGTAGTGCTCGATAACCAGGAATGGAAGGTCTTCCTTAAAACCACTGAGTTGATGAACTATGAGATCGCGCGCGCCGGCTGGATCGGAGATTATAACGATCCCAACACGTTTCTCGACATGTGGGTTACCGACGGCGGACACAACAACACCGGCTGGTCTAGTGAGCGCTACGATGAGTTGATCAAGCTGGCTGCTGCCGAATCAGACCAGAAGAAGCGCTTCGAGTATTTTCACGAGTGCGAGGAAATCCTTGGCGAGGAGATGCCGATGATCCCCATATATATCTACGTTAGCTCCAGCCTTCGTCATTCCAGTGTCCGCGGCTGGCACCCTACCGTTCTTGACCATCACCCCTACAAGTACGTTCGCCTCGAGGAATAGCGCTGCCCCATGCTTCGATTCATCCTCATGCGAATGCTGCAGGCGGTGCCGGTGCTCTTTGTTATCGCCTCCCTTACCTTCTTCATGGTTCGCCTTGCGCCCGGAGGCCCTTTCACCGAGGAGAAAACCATCCCCAAGGAAATCCAGGAGCGGATCGAGAAACACTACGGCCTCGATCAGCCCCTTTGGAAACAATACCTCAACTATATGGGTAACCTCGTTCAGGGCGAACTTGGTCCGTCCTTTAAATACCCGGACTTTACGGTCGGGGAGCTCATTCGCCGCTCCTTTCCTGTCTCTCTCCAGCTTGGACTGGCCGCCTTGGCCATAGCCCTCGCCCTTGGTCTGCCCGCGGGCATCATAGCAGCCCTTCGGAAAAACACTCTGCTCGATTACCTCCCCATGTCCACCGCTATGATGGGCATCTGCCTGCCTACCTTTGTCATGGGGCCGCTTCTCATTCTTATTTTCTCCTCCGCCCTCGGATGGTTCAGCCCGCTTGGCTGGTACACCTGGGGCGACATGATTCTGCCTTCGCTTACCCTAGGCCTATACTACGCCGCCTATATTGCCCGCCTTACCCGCGGCGGCATGCTCGAAGTGCTCAATCAGGACTTTATCAAGACCGCCCGTGCCAAGGGTGCCAGCGAGAGCCGAGTCGTCTTAAAACATGCCTTGAAGGGCGGTTTGCTGCCTGTTGTCTCTTTCCTTGGCCCCGCCTTTGCAGGCCTCATCAGTGGTTCATTCATCATTGAGACCATCTTTTTCATCCCCGGGCTAGGCCGCTTCTTCGTTACCGCCGCCTTCAACCGTGACTACACTATGGTTATCGGCACCGTACTTTTTTACGCTACGCTCATCATCTTGTTAAACCTGCTGGTCGACATCATCCAGGCCTGGCTCAACCCACGCACCCGTCTCGAATGACCACCATCCAGTCAACCGAGAGCGCCTCCCTTTGGCGCGATGCTTGGCGACGCCTGGCCCGTAACCGGATGGCGGTGTTCGGTTTTGTCGTGTTCACGTTCATCACGCTGGTCTGTTTCGGTACCTATGGTTACCTGTGGGCTACTGGCGGCATGGACGCCACCGGCGGTGACTTGTCAAAGAACTTCCAACCTCCAGGAGTTGATCACTGGTTCGGCACCGACGACCATGGTCGCGATGTCTTTGTTCGGGTGCTTGTCGGCGGCTGCATCTCACTGGCCGTGGGGTTCCTCGCTACCGCAGTATCGCTCGTCATTGGTGTCACCTACGGCTCTATCGCAGGCTATCTTGGAGGTCGCACTGATGCCTTTCTCATGCGGATTGTCGACATCCTGTACGCGTTACCTTTCGTCATCTTTGTAATCCTGTTGATGGTATTGTTCGGCCGTAATTTCATTCTAATGTTTATTGCCATCGGCGCCGTTGAGTGGCTTACCATGGCCCGCATCGTCCGCGCCCAGGTGATGGCACTCAAGGATACTGAGTTTGTCGAAGCCGCGCGCGCGCTGGGCTACAGTGACATGCGCATTATCTTTGTCCACCTGCTGCCCAACATGCTTGGCCCTATCATAGTCTACGCCAGTCTCACCGTGCCATCCGTCATGATGCTTGAGGCCGTACTCAGCTTCCTTGGTCTCGGTGTTCCCCCACCTATGAGTAGTTGGGGTGTTCTCATTAAGGATGGTGCTGAGAAGATAGATGTCTACCCGTGGCTACTCATTTTTCCCGCCATCTTTTTCTCGTTGACACTCTTCAGTCTTAACTTCATCGGCGACGGTCTGCGCGACGCCCTCGATCCCAAATCATCTAAGGACTGATATGCCACTGCTCGAAGTCGACAACCTGAAAACTTGGTTCCACACGCGGGACGGCGTGGTGCGTGCGGTTGACGGTATCTCGTTCGCGCTGGAAAAGGGAAAAATTCTCGGCATAGTCGGCGAATCTGGTTCCGGAAAGTCAGTCACCGTCCATTCGCTGATGGGCCTTGTTCCTCAGCCGCCCGGTCGTATCGAGGATGGCACCGCGAAAATGGACGACCGCGACCTGTTGACCTGTGCCGCGCCCGAGCTGCGCGCCCTGCGCGGCAAGCGTATCGCTATGCTCTTCCAGGATCCCATGACCTCGCTCAACCCCTACCTGCGCATCTCCGAGCAGCTCATCGAGCCACTTGTCATCCACAAGGGCACCGACCCCGAGGTCGCACTCCCGCGGGCTATCAAGATGCTCAAGAAGGTTGGCATTCGTGACGCCGCTGAGCGCGTGCACTCCTATCCGCACGAGTTTTCCGGCGGCATGCGGCAGCGCGTGATGATCGCCATGGCACTGATCACTAACCCTGAGATTCTCATTGCCGACGAGCCCACTACCGCACTCGACGTCACCGTGCAGGCGCAGATCCTCCGTCTGCTCAAGGAACTGCGCGATGACCTCGACATCTCCGTGATCTTCATCACTCACGATCTCGGTGTGGTAGCCGAAATCGCAGATGATATCGCCGTAATGTACCGGGGCAAGATTGTCGAGCAAGGTAGTGTCCTCTCCATATTTGAAAACCCGAAACATCCCTACACCAAAGGGTTGCTCGCCTGTCGACCACGCCTTGATTCTACCTTTACTATTCTGCCTACGGTTGCCGACTATCTAGAGGTCATCGAGACATACAATGGCGAAACCGAGCTGCGCGAAAAGAAGCCCGATTTAAAGCAGCCTGAGGAAGAGAAAAAACAAATTGAAAACAACGAGGAACCGCTTCTGGAAGTACGCGATCTTGCCGTCCATTTCCCCGTGAGTCAGGGTATGTGGCGCGGCCCGTCCGAGTCTGTGAAGGCTGTTGATGGTGTGAGTTTTCATGTCTTTCGAGGACAGACGCTTGGCCTAGTTGGTGAATCCGGTTGCGGTAAGACCACCACTGGTCGTGCCGTTCTTAAACTCGTCGAGCCTACCACGGGCGAAATTTGTTTTGGTAATGACTATCTGCAACACCTTTCGCGCGAGGGAATGCTCCCATTTCGTAAGCGGATGCAGATTATTTTTCAGGATCCATACGCCTCGCTTAACCCGCGTCTTACTATTGAGCAGACACTCACCGAGCCCATGCTCGTCCATGGTATTGGTCACGATTCCACAGAACGCCGTGACTGCGCTGTTGCCTTGTTGGAGGAAGTTGGCCTCGAGGCTGCCTTCCTGCGTCGTTATCCCCACGAGTTTTCAGGCGGTCAACGGCAGCGTTTATGTGTTGCGCGTGTGCTGGCTCTGGAGCCCGAGTTCATCGTTTGTGACGAGGCTGTGAGCGCCATGGACGTCTCTGTCCAAGCCCAGGTGCTCAACCTTCTTAGAGAACTCCAACGTCAACGCGGTCTCACCTACATTTTTATCAGCCATGACCTAAGTGTCGTGAAGTTTATGGCCGACACTATGGCTGTGATGCAGGCGGGAAAAATTGTCGAACAAGGGGAAGCTGATAAAATCTACGAGAACCCTAGCGAGAAGTATACACGCACCCTTATAGAGGCCGTGCCCAAGGATAGTTTGGAAGCCATCCGCGCGCGCGTTGGCTGATCAATTTTTTTCCGAAGCGTTTTTCTCCGGCTTGTTGTTATTGCCAGTGGCGGGCTGAGGTTCGGTTTCATTACCCGATGTCGTGCCATCCGTGTCAGGAGCAGGCGACTTGCTTCCTCCAGAAGTGTTGTTGGGCGGCGGCTGTTTCGAGGTGGCATTATTCGATAGGCCCGGGATAGATCCAGTTGACTGGGTATCATCAGATCCTCCTCCTATCATCTTTTCATCTGCTTCCTGCTTGTGCAGTATGGATAGACCAAGTGCCAGAACCATGAAAATGCCAGCGCACCATGCGGTCAGTTTGGTAAGCACATTTCCCGCTCCAGCACCAAACAATGCGTCTGTGGCACCACCTCCAAAGGCTTGCCCCAAACCTGCCTCCTTTTTAGGTAGTTGTACGAGGACCAGCAGGATCAAAAATAAACAATCCAGCACTATAATGATGGTGAGAAGTCCAATGACCAGTTCCATAATTCAATTTATTCCAAAACGTTTTTTACAATATCAATAAATGTATGGGCTTCCAGTGAAGCACCACCAACAAGTGCGCCGTCCACATCTGGTTGGCTCATCAATTCGTGGGCGTTGCCCGGCTTAACGCTGCCACCATATTGGATGCGCACCCTTCTTGCAACAACGTCGTCATGTGCCGTTCCAAGTGATTCGCGTATGAATCCATGTACCTCCTGAGCCTGTTCCGGAGTGGCTGTAAGTCCAGTGCCAATTGCCCACACAGGTTCGTAGGCGAGGACAGTTTCCTGGATTTGATCGGGGGTCAATCCTGCCAGGCTTCCAGCCAACTGCTCGCCGACCACCTTTTTAGTTTCGTTTGCCTTTCGTTGCTCGAGCGTTTCGCCGACACAAACAATTGGAAGTAACCCTGCAGCCAAAGCAGCCTTGGTCTTCATATTTATTAATGCGTCGCATTCCTTTTGATCCGCGCGCCGTTCCGAATGGCCGAGAATCACATGTCGGACGCGAAGTTCCCTGAGCATAGACGCAGCAATTTCACCCGTGTGTGCTCCAGAATCGTGCTCGCTCATGTTCTGTGCGCCGAGGCGGATTGTGGAATCTTTTAGCATCTCAGAAACACCTGCAAGTGTCGTAAAAGGTGGGCATATTACAACGTCTACGTCTGTCAATTGGTCAAGGTCGATCTTCAACTGGGAGATCAACTCCGACGCTTCGGCGACGGTTTTGTTCATCTTCCAGTTGCCGGCAATAATGAGTTTGCGTTCCTTATTCATAGGTCTATCTGTCGGTGAGTGCCGCTACCCCTGGCAGTTCTTTTCCTTCTAGAAATTCTAAACTCGCCCCTCCACCGGTGCTCATGAAAGTTACTTTGTCGGCCAGTCCGCTTTGGTTTAATGCCTTTATGCTGTCGCCTCCACCAATGATGCTGTTGGCGCCCGTACCCGTGGCCGCGGCCACAGCCCGTGCAACCATTAAAGTGCCTCCAGCAAAACGCGAATCTTCAAAGATACCCATCGGTCCGTTCCACAGGACTGTCTTTGCATCGGCAATCGCCTGTGCATACCTTGCGCCTGTGGTAGGCCCAATATCTACGCCACTATCACCGTCCGGTATGTCATTTTCAGAATTTACCTTTGGATTGGCCCAAGTCCCGTTCTTGTATTGCGAGGTAAGGTTGTCCGATGGGAGAAGGAATTCGACGCCTAGTGCCTTCGCTTTATTGAGCGCGGATTGGGCAATATCGGTCATATCCGGCTCAACCAGTGAATTGCCAACCGAAAAACCACTAGCTAATTTGAAGGTGTATGCCATCGCGCCACCAATCAGAATTGTGTCTGCTTTTTCAAGGAGCCGATCGATGACCTTTATTTTGTCCGAAACTTTTGCGCCACCAAGAATAACCACAAAAGGTTTCGATGGGTCATCCAGTTCCTCTCCAAGGAATTGCAACTCGCGTTCCATCAGTAGCCCTGCCGCACCTTGGTCACCTCGTGCAGAAAGCTCCTGAGGGACACCTACTGTAGAGGCATGCGCGCGATGGGCCGCCCCAAAGGCATCATTTACATACAAATCTGCGAGTTTTGCTAGCTGTTTGGAAAAACCTTTATCATTCATTTCTTCTGCCGCGTGGTAGCGCACATTCTCTAGCAACAGAATCTCGCCGTCTTTCAAATTGCCCACTGCGCTTGCCGCTGCTTCGCCCACGCAATCAGAAGCGAAGGCGACTGGTTGTTCGATTATTTTCGACAACTTTTTTGCTACAGGTTCCAATGACATTGACGGCACACGGTCGCCTTTTGGCCGGCCGAGATGCGCCGCTAGGATAATTCGTGCTCCCTGATCACGTAGTGTTTTCAGCGTTGGCAAGGTCGCTCGGATTCGAGTATCATCGTTGATTACCATTGCACCTGAGACTTCCTCCATGGGTACATTATAATCAACTCGCGTAAACACACGCTTTGCTCGCAAATCCAAATCTTTGATAGTCAATTTTGACATCGCAAAGGGGCGGAGAGTATCCCACCACCGGATGATAGTAAAAGGCAAATCTACCTTATTCTAAGGAATTCCAAAGCGTCCAGAAAGTCGTTTGGGAGTGGAGCCTCAACCGCAGTGGGCCTGCCGGTTTGGGGATGGGTGAAGGTGAGTGATTGCGCGTGGAGAAGTTGGCGTGGCGCTTTATAGCCGGTGACATCTGTCAATAGCCTTGCGCTACGTCCTCCATAGACAGGGTCTCCAACCACAGGGCAGTCAAGGTGCTGAAAATGTACCCGAATCTGGTGAGTTCGTCCCGTATGCAGTTTGACCTCAGTAAACGTGGCTTCTTTCAGTTTCTCAATGATCAGATAACCAGTTTCGGCATCACGACCGGTTTTGACTACGGCCATTTTTTTTCTATGCACAGGATGGCGGCCGATAGGGACTTTGATGGTGCCACGTGATTTGGGGAGGTGTCCGCACACTATTGTATGATAAATCTTGCGAGTTTTGCGACCGGCAAATTGGGCAGAGAGTGCTTGGTGTGTTGCATCGTCCTTGGCAACAACAAGACAGCCGCTGGTGTCTTTGTCCAAACGATGAACAATGCCCGGCCTGGCAACTCCGCCAATCCCCGAGAGTTGGCCATCACAATGATGAAGCAGCGCATTAACTAAGGTGCCGTGCTTATGTCCGGCAGCAGGGTGTACAACGATTCCAGAAGGTTTGTTGAGCACTAGCAGTCGGTCATCTTCCAGCAGGATGTCCAGAGCTATTGCTTCTGGCTCAGCTGTCATGGGTTCGGGCTTGGGCCAATGGATGGTAATTTCCTCACCAGCACGAGGATGATGGGTGGGCTTGGTAGGGCACCCATCGACACAGACGTCACCGGAAGCGATCAATCGTTGGAATGTGCCGCGGGAGGCATGTGGAAAATTTTTGCGGAGGAAAGAATCCAGTCTTCCCTTGGGTTGCGATTGTGGGACGATGATGGAATCCGTGCGTGCGCTCATGGCGCAGTATCAGTCTCGGGTTCGTCTTTTGATGCCTGTTGTGATAGTCGCCACCAAAAATAAGTCCCGCCGCATACCAGCAGCACGCTAATGATTTGTCCTTGAGTTACTGCTTCGCCTAGGAATCGGGGAATTTTATCGCCACGCATAAACTCAATTGAAAATCGGAGAGCTGAGTATGCGATGGCATATGCAACGAATACCTGACCGGGGAAGCGTCGGTTTTTGTGTAGCCATGCAAGCGAGAGATATATAGTTAGACCACTTAATGCCTCCATTAACTGTGTGGGATACAATGCCACATCATGTAGTGAGCCGAGACCACCTTTTTTGAACACTAACGCGATCCAGGGAAAATTGTGACCACTGACCACCTCGCCACCGGGAAATAAGTCGCCACTGATTGAATGGTAATAATCTCCAAAACCGCACTCGCTTCCATGGCAACAGCCAGACATAAAACAACCTAAGCGTCCGAAAAAATAACCCAGAGCAATGCTTGGAGCGAGGACGTCGAGCGTTTTCCACAAAGGAAGTTTTTTCCTGCGTACATAAAGGACCACCGCGATGGACGAAGCCACTAATGCGCCTTGAAACACCAGTCCAGCACGTTGGAATAACAGTCTGCTGAGTGGCAGGGCGTTGGGGCCTGAGTGGTGGAAATAATAATCGACCACATACAAGAGTTTCGCACCAACGATGCCGGAGATGATAATCCAGAAAAAGATGTTGGAAATATCGTCAGAGGTTAGTCCGTCGCGTTTGCCCCGCAACGTGGCGGTCCACATGCCAAGGCCGAGCCCTGTAGCCATCATGAGGCCATACCAATGGATGGTGAGACTACCAATTTTAAATGCGATCGGATCCACGCCTTGGCGGAAGTTAAACTTGTCCCATTGTGTTCGCAAGTCGATTTGGGTGGCGGTAATGGCTATTTTGCGGTAAGTCCGCGCCGTGGGTGATGCGCTTAATAGAATTGCAGATCGGGCAGCAGATCAATTAAACCTTCCTGGGGGGAAGGTTCCTGCGGATGAGTTGGCGACATTTAAGCGTTTTCTTAAGGCTGAGACTGCCCGCTTGAAAAAGCTACATCGTGGTGGTGGTTTAGGGCGGGAAGTGTGCCGTGAACGTGCGCGGGCCATTGATGAGCTTTTGAGGTATATGCTTAGTGCGGTCTTGCGGGCTGAGGGACAGGAGAAATGGAATAATGATCCGCCATTAGCTTTAGTCGCGACTGGTGGCTATGGGCGAGGGGAGCTTAATCCACACAGTGACATCGATATTATGTTTTTGCATGATGGCAAAATGATGTCGGGCGGTGAACCGACGGCATTTTTGCAGGGTGTAACGAATGGAGTATTGTATCCGCTGTGGGATTTGGGCTTGAAGGTTGGGCATGCGGTTCGTGGCATAAAAGATTGTGTGGCTGTTGCAAATGAAGATGTACAGTCGAAGACATCGCTTTTCGAGGCACGGCTTGTGGCGGGTAATTTAGAGGTATTTGAGAACATGGAAAAAGTGGTCCGTGAAAAGTGTGTCAGGGGCCAGAAGGAGCAGTATATTTTAGCACGTTTGGCTGATCAATCTTCGCGTCGTGCCAAATTTGGGAACGCGGTCACAATGCAGGAACCGAATATTAAGAATGGCTGTGGCGGGCTTCGTGATTACCAGAACTTGATATGGATGATGGCTTGCAAGCATGGCTATAAGCTGGTTGCCGAGATTGAAGCAGAAAAAATTGTTACTCAAGCTGAGGCCGAGCTGCTCGAGGCAGCCTACTCGTTTTTGCATCGTGCGCGTAATGAGTTGCATTATCAACTGGATAGATCGGTTGATGTTCTTTCTAAAGCTGTACAACCTAAAGTGGCATGGCAACTTGGTTATCAGAACCGATCACCTGCTCGACGGCTTGAGGCATTCATGGGTGATTATTACCGTCACGCTCGCAACATCGATCTCATTACGCGTTCCGTTGAGCGGCGGCTTGCGCTCGTTCCCAAACCTGCATGGCAACAGGCTCTTCAACGTTTGATTGGCGGGGAAAAAGAGCAAGTGATTGATGGGTTCAAGATCATCAAAGGTGAAATTAATTATGTTTCACGAAGAGTCTTTCGTGACCAACCCCGAAGATTCATGCGCGTATTTCTCCTGATGCAGCGACATGGTGTTGAGCTTCATCCAGACCTTGCACAGTTGTTGCGTCAACAGGTCTATCTGGTCGATCGAAAGTTTCGGAACGATGAACATGTGCATGAGACGTTTCTGGAGATATTAAACCAACGTGGAAATGTTGGGCGTATCCTGCGGCGAATGCATGAGCTGGATTTTCTGGGTAAATACATGCCTGAGTTTGGGCGACTTACCTGCTTGGTTCAGCACGAGTTTTACCATCAATATACGGTCGACGAGCATACGCTTGTTTGCATCGAGAAGCTTGATGCAATTTACGAGGAGAAATTGGAGAAGTGCCGGCAATATCATGATCTATTTGAGCAGATTGATAGGCCGTTTGTTTTATATCTTGCGCTGTTGCTGCATGATGCCGGCAAAGGCATTGAGACAGACCGCCACGAACGGGAGGGTGCACGTGTGGCAGAACACGTGGCTGACCGCCTTGCTCTTGATGCAGCTGCCACAGAATGCCTGCACTTTGTAATTCGGCACCATCTTGTAATGGTGCAAGTGGCCCAGAGGCGTGATCTGGAAGATTTACAGGTTATCGAGCAATTCGTCGACTTTATACAGACGAAGGAAAATCTAACGTTGCTCACCTTGCATACGGTGGCAGATTCGCTCGGCACCAGTAACGATCTTTGGAACGGTTTCAAAGACGCAAGTCATTGGACTCTTTATTTAAAGGCACAAAGTCGGCTTGCCGGTACTGATGAGGGTAAACGTACCGATGAAATTAAGCGAGATGAACTGGAACGAAAGGTCGGTGGATTGCTGGATGATAAAATTGGTGGTGAAGAATTAACTGCGCATTTTGATAATCTGCCGACACGTTATTTCCGTACTCATCCGCCGAAAGATATCGCGGATGACATTCGGCTGGTTAACAGTTTTTTGGGCCTCCAGATTCTTTACCATGACCGAATGCTTGAGCCGGGTATCGCATGGCAGCGTGAGCCGGACCGGGGATATGCCGTTGTCAATATTTGCACATGGGATCGCCCGGGGCTTTTCAGTCGAATTACCGGAGTGCTTGCCGAATGTGGCTTAAACATTCTTGGCGCGCAGATATTCACACGCACGGATTCCATTGCGCTTGATCGGTTTTTTGTTACGGATGCCCGTACTGGACAGTTGCCTAAAGGAGTTCAGCGAGAGAAATGTGCCGAGCGTCTTGTAAGAGCTCTTGCTGCGGAAAAGGATGTCGAATTGGATTTAACAAGTCTGCCTGTTGAGACGATCGAGTATCAAGCTGTTGCAGATGAAAGGATTCCTACTGTCATCGAGTTTGACAATCGATCCTCCGAAGACTTCACAATTCTCGACTTGGAGACTGAGGATCATGTTGGTTTGCTATATGTTGTCTCCGATACTTTAGCCGAGCTGGGTCTTGATATTCAACTAGCCAAAATCCAGACTGAGAAAGGCGCGGCAATCGACAGCTTCTATCTTATCGATCGAGGTATTACAAAGGTGATCAGTGCTAATCGTCAGAAGCAAATCGAAGTTAGGCTCCGCAAGGCCATTACGGAACTTTACGTATCGTAAGTCACCTTTCCAATACTGCAATTGCCGTGGCGTAATCTTGCGCGTGGCTCAAGCTGAGGTGGCATTTGGAGCCGCCGATTTCACTCATTAATAGTTTGCCTTTTTTGTGCAGAATCACGAATGATTTTCCTGAATCCAGTCGGCCTACTTCAGCATCTTGCCATCCGAATTGTGCTCCTATGCCCGTCCCGAACATTTTTCCGATTGCCTCTTTTGCGGCATAGCGTGCGGCCAGGTGTGGTGCGGGATCGATGTGTGTTAAACAATACTCGATTTCAGCTGGTAACAGGATGCGCTTCAAAAAACGGTCGCCGAATTTTTCGTGTGATTTGCGAATGCGATCCACCTCTATAATGTCGATGCCCGTGCCGAGAATCATCCTCTGTAGCCCTTCATTAGGCGCAGCATCTCCTTGACTGCCTTTGTTAGGCCTGCAGACACTGCACGGCATACGATACTGTGGCCTATGTTCAATTCCTCCAAGTGCGGAACCGTTAACAGGTCAGCAAGGTTGTTGTAATTCAAGCCGTGGCCTGCATTCACTCGTAGTCCGAGCACATGTGCATGCGAGGCCGCTGCAATGAGTCGGTCTAATTCTCGTCTGCGTTTCCGCGAGTTATCAAAATGATCCGCGTATGCTCCTGTGTGGAGTTCAATAAACTGTGCGCCCGACTTCGCAGCTGCTTTCACCTGTGTCAACTCCGGGTCTATGAACAAGCTCACCTCGATGCTCGCCTTGTTCATGCGTTTTCGAGTGCTCGAGATTTCGCGTAATTGTCCCATTACATCCAGTCCTCCCTCAGTAGTTAATTCCTCGCGCTTCTCCGGGACCAAGCAGACGATGTTTGGCCTTAATCGCAAGGCAAAACGAACAATTTCCGGAGCATTCGCCATTTCAAAATTCAGCCGTGTTTTTACTGCCTTACGTAGAGCTTTCATGTCTGCGTCTTGGATGTGCCGCCGATCCTCACGCAAATGTGCCGTAATTCCATGTGCTCCTGCCGACTCGCACGCAAGGGCTGCCTCAGCCGGGCATGGTTCGCCGCGTTGCATCCCGCGATAACGCGCTTCACGCAACGTTGCTACGTGGTCGATATTCACTCCCAGCTTCAGCATTCCGACACGCTACGACAAAACCCTCACCTTGCCAATCCTCACCACCGTGCAGATGCTCGTTGAATGCAACGCCCCTTGCTCGTCGCCGCCATCATTTACATGATTGGTGTGCTACTAGGGGAATGGTGGCCGTTGACACCTAAATATCTTTTGGTTGCTGTTATCACAGCTACGGTGGCCAGTCTGTTTTTCTGGTGGTTGAATCGCGCCTGTGAGGCTTCATCCGCACATTCCCTAAATTTGCTCGGGCAACCTCTTGGGCTAGTCGTGATGCTGAGTGGCCACATGCAGTCACTCTTTACAATTCTCATGTTACTGCTGGCTGGGTGGGCAAATATGGCCCGGCATAATGGGATCAACTCGCCGTATGATCTGCGTGCATTGGTGCTAAATGACGCGGAGATAGTTGTGCTGCGAGGAAGCCTCTTGAAGACACCAGATCGCCGTAACATCCGCAGTGACGATCAGAACCAAGTGCGTCTTTTGTTTCCCGTAGCCGCTGAGTTTATCAAGCGCGACGGTGAATGGCATCGAGCAAGCGGCTGCGTGATGATTAATACGTTGAAACCCTCGGGATTGGACCTCTACGCGGGTCGCCAGGTGGAACTCGACGGAGTTATCTCGCGGCCCCGTGCCGCGCAGATTCCGGATGTTTTCGACTATCATCAGAATCTTCAACGTCGAGACATTCACTTCGTGCTAAAGACTGATCAACACACCGAATGGCGACTGCTTGATAATAAGGCCCCGCCAGCACGCCCGATGGTTGACCGTTTTCGTGCTTGGGCCTCCAAAAATATTGCACGGGGTTTGCCTGGGCAGGATGAGGCACTTGAACTTTTATGGGCGATGTCGCTTGGCTGGCGTACCGCGCTTACTGGGGAAGTTAAGGAGCCTTTTATGCGTTCGGGGACAATGCATCTGTTTGCTATTAGCGGTCTGCACATTGCGATGATGGCGGGTATTCTCGTGGCGCTGCTCACCGTATTCCGGTTGCGACGCGAACACGTTTTCTGGGTGGCCATTCCGCTGCTCTGGTTTTACACCACTGCCACGGGTTGGCAGCCCTCGGCCGTACGGGCTACAATCATGATGACGATCATTATATTCGGTTGGTCCTTAAAGCGTCCCGTGGATTTGCTGAATTCCATTGGCGCGGCCGCTTTTGTCATACTGCTGTGGAATCCCCAACAGTTATTCCAAGCTAGCTTTCAGCTTTCATTCACAGTTGTTTTCGGACTTGCGCTGGTGTTACCATCGTTAGTGGAGCGATTGCGTCCGTGGGTGTCGCCAGACCCTATGCTGCCGCGTGCCCTTTGGTCATGGTGGCAGCGCGGAATGATGACATTTGCGTTCTGGTTCATCAACGCCTTCGCTACTTCGCTTACTGCTTGGCTCGCCTCCGTTCCGCTCATCGCCTGTTATTTCAACCTCTTCACGCCAGTCTCAATCCTTGCCAACGTGCCGGTGGTTCTTTGTGGAATGCTGGCACTGATGAGTTGCTTCGGGAGCCTCCTATGTGGCGCGGTGCTGCTG
>CAYUXV010000017.1:0-10704 GCA_964448875.1 uncultured Verrucomicrobiota bacterium | reverse complement strand
CAAAGTTCATCTGTATGGGCTTTGCCAATTGCGGGTTTTCGGCGAAGAGCGTGACCTCGATGCCAGGCATGGTGTCAAACTGCGGAATTGGTTGAGGCTTAAATTGCGGCTTGGCAACAGGCACAGGCGGCTTGGGTGCTGAATGTGGAGCCAAATCGCGACGTGCGGCAATTAGTTTTTCCTGCTCTTCTATCAACGGATCAAATTGAGGAATCTCAACGGCATTCCTGCCCTGCTCATGTTTACGGAATCCGAAGATGTACGCCATGTTTTGCGGCCGTGAACGGTCAAAGAAGAGCTTATTCTTGCGGCGAATGACCACCCGCAAGGTCTCCGCCTCTGGGGTGCCCAAACGTGGATTCAATTTAACACCCAACTTCCGGCAAATTTCGCTGGTGATGACACGGTAGCCCTCACTATTGGCGTGAATTCCGTTGTCGGTCAGAGGCTGCTTCCGGTTTTTCACCGTGTTAAACAAAGAAACAAAATGCGCTTTATTAGTCGTCGCCAGTTCGCGCAACTGTGACACGAGTGCCGCAAGCTGCGAGTTGTGCTTCGCAGGATTTGGCAACGCGCCGCCAATTGCCTCATGCCGAATAGGCGAAAGTATGACAAAGCGCGTCTTGGATCCTGCAATTTTTCTGATTACATCAATGAGTCCCTGCATCTCCTTACGAAATTTCTCCGGCTGCCCTTCAAACGAACTCGCCATACCATACCCGAGGAAAACCACCGTCGGCTTCACCAATTCAATTTGTTTCTGCAATTGCTTCCAGCCTTCGTCACCCGACTCGCGCCCTGCCTGCAGCAGCGATAAACCCGCGCGCGAAACCCCTCGTGGAGTGTCACCCGACCAACCAAGATTGCGAAACGTGGTATGCCGCTTGGGCCATGCGGTGGTCAACGCTAACTCCAGATGCCCATACTCCTGCGCACGTTCAATGAACACATCGCCAATGAGTGCCACACGATCGCCATCTTTGAGCTCAAGAGCGGGCAACACTGCAGCTTCAGCGAGAGGCAACAGGGAAACTGATAGAATAAAAAGAATCTTACGCATATTATTTCTTCGGTTGATTCAAAATTGCGGCCTTAATGGTTTTTGCCATAACCGTGGCTCCATTAGCATTGGGATGGATTTTGTCAGGAAACATTTCCGCTTTATTACTTAGTGCTTTGTGCAAGTCGATGACAGGCAGGCTTTTTTCTTTTGCGACTTTTTTTATCACGGGAATAACACCATCTTTCACTGTTTTCTCATATATACCCCAGCGAGTTAGATAAACAGGAACCGGCAAACAGAGATAAATTTTCGGTTTTTTGGAAAGTTTTCCAAAATGGATAATCATTGCGCGTAAATCATCCTCAAACTCCTTGCCGGCTTTATTCCAATTTTGGGGTTTAGTGTCGTTTGTTCCGAGCTTGATGATGACAATTTCAGGGTTGAAAGCTGTTGCATCTTTGAACGCCTTCAGCTTCCAGTATGGTCTATCGCCATTCTTTAACAGTGTTGCCCCATTGACCCCAAAGTTATGCACCTCAAATGACTGTCCTAGAAGCTGGCCAAGAACAACAGGATAGCAGTTTTTGACACGATTTTTAATCGACGCACCATATGTAATACTATCTCCCACACACGCAATGCGGGTGCGACCTGTGTAAACAAACTCAGATTGGTCGGCATGGGCAAAAATCGACAGTATTAGTGTTGCAATGAGAATTATGCGCGATCGCATCATGCGCGCTATTGAAAACTCTCACTCACATCCACGCAATTTCCTTTTGCACATCACAGTCAATTCGTTCACCATCCGGACGTGCACACCATGGTTTATTCCTACCCAAATTCTGTCTTCGCAACAACAAGCGCAGTAGATTGGGTAGCTTGGATCATGCTCGGCCTTTTTTTAGGCATCCTTCTGGTTGGAGGTGTTTTTTGGGCTCTTGCAAGACGGGAGTTACGTGAAACCCAAATGCGCATGCCAGAAACCTCATGGCAACCACTGCCAGAATTAAACCTGCCCACCCAATGGCTGGCAGTGCGCAGCAGCAACGTTGCAGCAGTGCAACAAGCACTCGGGCTGGCCAATACACAAAGCTGCTCATGGGCTGAAGGCTTCTCTGTCTCAGATAGCCAGCGACTTTTCATTGCTCCCCCGATGCACGGTTGGATTCTCGTGGTCGGTCCCGCATTGCCAGTGCCGGATAACGACATTGACCAATGTTTCCATTTCATCACTCAGCTCAGCCAACAACTAGGACACGTGCAATATTTCAACAGCAACCGCGTACTTGGGCATCACGCGTGGGTACGCACACAGACGGGACGTGTTGAAAGAGCCTATGCTTGGGCTGGCGAGACACTCTGGAATCAAGGCATGCTATCCGAAGATGAAAAATCGTTGGACATGATCTGCCATCCTTACGGTGAAACAATTGTTGAATTGGATTACCGAGAACTTGACCGCCTGACTGACAACACTGAAAAAGTAAGGCACCTAGCTGCGCGCTGGAGTTTAGACCCAGCCTCACTTACTGGCAAGACACACACAGTAGAGCGTGGCATTTCCGGAGAAATTGCTGCGGCTTAAACATAATAAAGTCACAAAATAATTAAAACAACCCAAGCGCATGTTTCCTGCGCTGCAACCCGGCTTAAAATCATGTCACTCGAACTTGCATTAAAAGAAATCCCCAAGACCATCCAAAGTGATGACGGCGTTGAGTTGCAAATGCGACCGCTGGAAAGTAGCGATGAAAATGCCCTGCTAAGCTTTTTCAAGAATCTACCTGCTCCAGAACTGATGTTTTTTAAACATCGTGTTACTGACACTGAAGTAATCAATCAATGGTGCAGCAATATTGACCTAGGCACAAACCTGCCACTCCTAGCCATAGAAAACGGTGCGATTGTAGCTGTTGCCACACTACACCAAAAACTTGGTGGTTGGAAACGTCACATCGGTCGCATTAGCGCAAGCGTACTACCAAAGTGGAGACAAAAGGGCATCGCCGGACAATTGGTACAAGCACTTGTAGACTGTGCCCGCATGAGTGGCCTAAGTAAAATTGAAGCTGAATTCATTGGCAAACAAGAAGGCGCACAAAAGAATTTTGCCATGCTAGGCTTTACGCATCTCTTGAATCTTGAAGATTACGTACAGGACATGCAGGCCATCAACCACGACTACGTACTGATGGGAATGGATCTCAAGGTCGACGAAGAATACGCCGGCATGGGCTGATGCCCCCTGCCTATTGCTCAAATTGCGGTGCAGCAGTTCCTGGGGATGCCAACGCCTGTCCGGAATGCGGTGCTGACGAGGAAACCGGCTGGAGTGAAGACGCACACGCACAGAGATTGGGTATTCCTGAGGATGATTTTGACTACAACGAATTCGTGGAGCGCGAATTTGGCGATGGAAAACACGGACTTAAACCACAAGGCCTGCACTGGTTTTGGTGGCTCGTTGGACTGGGATTGTTGGCGGCATTGATCCTGCAATGGGTGTTGTGATCAGCGCTTGAAACTTCTAATGGAACACTCGAAACTTTCCCGATGAAACACTTTTTGATCTTGCTTGCAATGGCCATGCCACTTGCCGCCGAGGATTGGCCACAGTTTCTTGGTCCACGCCGCAATGGGACCTACATCGGCAAGGATCTCGCCGCACAATGGCCCGCCGATGGACCGAAGGTTTTGTGGCGAAAAAAGGTCGGTAGCGGCTGGGGCGGCGCAGTGGTAGCTGGAGACCTCGTCGTGCATTTTCATCGGAACGGAAAGAGAGAGATCATTGAGTGCAGCGACACCGCCAGCGTCAAAACCCACAGGAAACACGGATATGAAAGCGGTTATCTCGACCAGTTCGGCAAGGACAACGGCCCGCGCGCGACACCTGCCATTGCCGATGGCCGTATATATACAATGGGCGCCAGCGGCATCGTTACCGTGCTGGATCTGAAAAGCGGCAAGGCGATTTGGCGTGTGGACACAAAGAAGCAATTCAAGGCAAACTTGGGTTTCTTCGGCATCGCCTGCTCGCCACTGATACATGACAATCAGGTCCTTTTGAACATTGGCGGAGAAAATGGCACCGGAATCATCGCTCTCGACACCAAAAGCGGCAAGCTTCGCTGGAAAACCTCCAAAGATAATACCAGTTATTCCTCCCCCATGATCGCCACGTTCAACGGCAAACAACAGGCACTTTTCTTCACGCGCGCCGGACTGGAATCCGTTGAGCCAACCACCGGCAAGACGCTGTTTGCTTTCCCATGGCGACCAACCATTAATGCATCCGTCAACGCGGCCACGCCGCTGGTGAGCGGCAACTTTGTCTTCATTTCCACTAGCTACAGCAAAGGCGGGACGGTTCTTGCCGTAAATGACAATCGATACGAGGTCGTTTGGTCGAGAGACGGCGTGATGTCCAACCAATACGCCACCTGCGTACTGCATGAAGACCATCTCTATGGCTTCCATGGCCGAGCAGATGTCGGCGGCTGCGAACTTCGCTGTGTGGAATTCAAGACAGGCAAGATGAAATGGAGCCACCCGGGCCTGCGCTCCGGCACCGTGACACTCGCCGGCAAGGAACTGCTCATCCTCACGGAACGCGGCGAACTCCTGCGCGCACCAGCCAATCCCACCGCTTTCCGCCCTACGGCCCGCGCGCAAATACTCGGCTTCACCGTCCGCGCCTACCCCGCCCTCGCCAATGGTCGCCTATATGCCCGCGACAATAACAACCTCGTTTGTGTTGACCTGCGAAAATCGCAATAACAGCTTGGCCCACGGCAATCAGCAGCCTACCCTTGGGACCTCATGAGACTAAAACTGCTGGTTCTCATTGCGGGCATAGCCATAACCGGCAGCCTGTTTTTCACTGCCTGTAAATCGCCTCAGACCGACGGCCAAAAAATTGACAAAGGCAGTGTGTCCACACAAACGCATTGCCCTAAAAAAACATCAATCAGGGTGTATCCCAAACTGCCCGGTGGATTGGTTTCCCGGATAGATCATAAAGCGATGGACAAACTCATTGCACCTGATGCGACGATTGAGGTTCTTGCCGGCCCAGGCACACGCTACAGCACGATCACTGGCTCAACGCATACACTGGGTGAAGGTTTCAAATGGTCGGAAGGCCCCGTGTGGGTGAACTACGGACGGTATCTGTTGTTTTCTGATATACCTCACAATCGTATTTACAAATGGGACGAACACGATGGATTGAGCTTGTTTTTGGAAAAATCAGGATACACAGGCGCAAAGCCGCGCTTGGGACGAAATGTCAATGGGAGCACAGACGAGCCTGGATCTAACGGACTACTCATTGATTCGCAAGGCCGACTGGTGCTCTGCCAGCATGGCAACCGGCAAATCGCACGCCTTGGCATTTCGCTAAGAAACCCAAAACCGGTCTATGAACCTCTCGCCTCAAAATTCAAAGGCAAGAGATTAAACAGCCCAAATGACGGGTGCTACAATTCCCATGGGGACTTGTATTTCACTGACCCGCCTTACGGTCTAGAAAAGAGGATGCAAGACCCGGCAAAGGAGCTGGATTTTCAGGGGGTTTACCTGCTGACTCGCGAACATATGCAATCCAAGGGCAAAGGGCGATTGATTCTTCTTACCAACAAGATTCCGTTCCCCAATGGCATAGCCCTTTCACCAGACGAGAAAACGCTTTATGTAGCCGAAAGCGGGCGGAACACAAAGATTCATGCCTTCAGTATAAAGGATGATGGCACCATTGATGAAGGGCGGGTTTTTTTTGATCCCTCCCCTCTCAAGGGAGGCGGCAAGCGTGGCGGTTGCGATGGACTAAAGATCGACCACCTTGGGAACCTTTTTGCCACTGGTCCGGGCGGCGTACTCGTTATCACACCGACAGGCCAACATCTCGGCACCATCGAGACAGGCCAACGAACGGCAAACTGCGCCTGGGGTGACGATGGTTGTATGCTTTACATCACTGCCGACATGTACCTTTGCCGAATTCGAACAAAGACAAAGGGAGCGGGATTTTAAATGAAAACAACTGTGCTAATATCTTTTTTGTTGCTGGCCCCCACCATGGCAGCCGATGACTGGCCCTACTTCCTAGGGCCCAACGCAGATAATATTTCCAAGGAAACAGGACTGCTTAATGTCTTTCCCAAAGACGGCCCACGCGAGGTATTTGCCAAGCGAATTGGCACAGGCTATTCGCCTGTATCAGTTAGGGACGGGAAAGTCGTCGTTTTCCACCGGGTCAGCAAATTGCTAAAGGTGTCGGAGGCGGACACAATCCTTGGAATCTTAAAGTACATTAACGGAGAACTGGAGGCACTAAAGGTAAAACAGCGAGTAACACTGGATGGACTAAAAAAAGCGCAGTCTGAAAACCAAAGACGCGGTTACCTATTGATGCCACCGGCGGTGGCAAAACATTTTGACCAGGAAGTTGTAGATTGCCTTGATGCAAACACAGGCAAATTAATCTGGCGACAGGCGTACCCAACAACCTATGAGGACCCTTACGGCTACAATAACGGCCCTAGGTGTTGCCCTTTACTTACCAAGGAACATTGCTACACCTACGGTGCGGAAGGCGTGTTGTTATGTCTGAATTTAAAGACTGGCAAACAGGTCTGGCGGCGGGACATTCACAAGGAATTCAAGGTGGTGCCCAATTTCTTTGGCGTAGGCAGCACACCGGTGCTGGAAGACGGTCTACTGATCACAATGATCGGGGGACACCCTAACACTGGCATGGCGGCATTCGATGCAAAGACGGGCAAAACGGTTTGGGAAAGCGTAGGCAAGAATACTTGGCACAAGTCGCCCAAGCTCTATTGGCTCGGCGAACCACTGGTGGATTGGTTGGGCATTGAAAAACAGGCGAGCTATGCTGCCCCGGTCATCGCAACAGTGCATGGCAAACGTGTGGCATTCTGTTTCATGCGACAGGGTTTAGTAGCGCTCGACCCGAAGACGGGGAAGGTATTCTTTAAGCGTTGGTTCCGTGCGCGCACTCCAGAATCGGTGAATGCCTCAAATCCGGTGGTAGTCGACGACATGGTGTTCTGCTCTTCGTGCTACTACAACGAGGGCTCGTTTGTGCTGAAGATTAAGAAAGATCTCACCGGCTATGAAGAGATATGGAGTACTCACAAACGCCGCCAGGCAAACCGTCGTCACGAGGAAGTTCTAGGTGTTCATTGGATGACGCCGATTTATCATGAGGGCAACCTCTACGCAAGCAGCGGACGCAACGAACCGGACGGCAGCTTTCGTTGCGTGGAATACAAAACCGGAAAGTTGCTTTGGGAGGTGGACGAAAGCTGGAACAAGTTTGGAGGACCAATCGATAAATATGGCCGCAGCTCACTGGTGATGGCAGATGGTAAGTTCATCGTACTGGGTGAAACCGGCAAGCTGGGCCTGTATAAGGTGAATGCAAAGAAGCCAATCGAGCTGACCAGCTACAAATCACCCAAGTTAAACTACCCCTGCTGGGGCGGCCCGGCCTTGGCAAACAAGAAACTATATATCCGGAGTGAGGATCACATAGTGTGTTTTGACATTGCCAAGGCTGGCAAGTGAACCCTTTTGGCTTCACACAATTGATAAGCTCCCGTTTACTTTTGCCCGCTAATGAGCAAGGAATCACTGACTGCTGAAAAGAAACTCCTGCGCGATGCCGAAGCCAAGGGCGGCGGCGCAAAATGGTCGACCTACGCCAAGCTCTCTGGACCTGGCTGGTTGCAGGGTGCCATCACATTAGGTGGCGGCTCATTAGCAGGCAGCCTTTATCTTGGTGTCATTGGTGGTTACCAATTGCTGTGGCTACAGCCACTAATGATGATTTTCGGCATCCTGATGCTCTCAGTCATCGGCTACGTGGCATTGTCTACAGGTGAAAAACCATTCCAAGCGATCAACAAGCATATCAACCCGGTACTCGGCTGGGGCTGGCTGATCGCAGCACTAATGGCCAACCTCGTCTGGGCCATGCCACAATTTTCGCTGGGCACGGGTGCGCTCCAAGACAACTTGGGATTGGGGGCCAACAAGTACCTCTGCGCCGCGGCATTATTCATCATCGCGTCGGTCATTGTGTGGTTGTACGACTCGAAGGGCGTTAAAATTTTCGAGACAATTTTAAAGCTCATGGTGGGCGTGATTGTGCTCAGCTTCTTTGGCGTTGTCGCCGTAATGGCAAGCAAGGGAACCTTGCCATGGAACGAAATCCTCATGGGATTCATCCCGGATTTCAGCCTACTTTCAGCTCCAGCCGATAAATTCGAGGCCATCCTCAAGGAATCCAGTGACCCGGATCACTGGCGCGGGATAATTCTCGGCTCACAACGTGATCGGATGGTTACCGCTGCCGCAACTGCAGTGGGCATCAACATGACTTTTCTTCTGCCTTACTCGATGCTGCGCAAGGGCTGGGGACGCGAGCATCGGGGTTTGGCAACTTTCGACCTTTCGCTGGGTCTGTTCATCCCCTTCCTTTTGGCAACCAGTTGTGTGGTGATCGCCTCTGCCAGCCAGTTCCACGGTGAATATGACAAAGGACTGCTGGGAGAAAAAATATCCGCGCAAACCCACGCCCAAAAAGGTGAATATAAGAAAAAAATTGCGCCGCGCCTTGAAGCCATCCTTGCCAAGGAAATAAAGGACGCCACCCCGGAGGAAAAGAAACTGGCAGATAAGAAGATTAAGGAAATTAACGATGCCCAAAAATCCCATGACGATGCCCTCAAGAAAGCCAAGAAAGGCAAGTCCAAGGCGCAATGGGCGAAAATGGTTAATAAAACACCAAATAAATTTCTGCTTGGACCATGGTATAAACTAGCAAATGAAAAAGTGCCTGAGAAAGACCGGGAAATTGCCGCAATGTTGGTTCCACGCGACTCAAGTCTATTGGCGGGATCCCTGGAAGCACTGACCGGAAAGACCGTAGCTCAATCCATCTTTGGTATCGGCGTGGTGGGCATGGCGGTCTCAACCATCATCATCCTCATGCTCATCAACGGATTCTGCCTCACCGAGGCATTGGGGCTGCAAATGGGTGGCACGGCACACAAGATTGGCTCACTACTACCCGGGATCACTGGTGCACTTGGTTTCCTCTGGTTATGGGGCGATGCAGATGCAAAATTCTGGCTCGCAGTGCCCACAAGCATTTTCGGCATGGTGCTGCTTCCGGTGGCTTACTTCACGTTCTTCTGCATGATCAACAGCAAGAGCCTGCTTGGGGATGCGTTACCACAAGGCGGTAAACGAGTGGCACTGAACATCGCCATTGGCGTGGCACTGGTGGCGTCACTAATCGGCGCACTTTGGTCCATTTGGTCAAAACTGCAATGGACCGGGCTAGCGGTGTTTGTTGGTTTCATCGTGCTGGTAATCCTTGGTCAGTGCTGGCATTCCCTGAACAAGCGGCTTGATCGGATTGAGGATGCAGTAAAGAAAAAGTAGCTCGTTAGCAGATATTCGTCACATGGGGCTTGCCTTGCCGTCTCTGGCAAATACAATCCACGGCTTACCCATTTGATATGAAGGAATATTCTTCTGCAAACATTCGTAATTTAGCGCTCGTGGGACACGCGGGCTCCGGCAAAACAATACTTGGCGAAGCAATGCTTGCTGTCAGCGGCGTCATCAACCGGCTGGGCAGCATCGAGAATGGCTCGACAGTATCAGACTTCCAGACTGCCGAACATGAGCGCCAGATATCCATCGGGGCTTCGCTGTTGCACACCGATTGGGAGGGTAAAAAGCTTAATATTATTGATTCACCAGGATATTTGGACTTTCTCGCCGAGGCCAAAGCCGCATTACATGTAAGCGACTGTGCAGTGGTTGTGGTAAATGCGACTGAAGGTGTGGAAGTGGGCACAACTCAGGTAGTAGAATGGGCCAACGAAAACAATTTATCTAAATTCGTAGCCTTAAATGGAATGGACAAAGAGCACGTCAATTTTGACAGCGCTTTGGCTGGCCTTCGCGACTCACTAGGTAATGAAGTAACCCCACTGACGGTAGCAATTAATGCCGGGCCAGGGTTCAACCAGATTCTCGACGTGTTGACAAAAGAGGTTGTGACCTACGAGACCGATGGCATGGGTAAATCCACCGCTGCTCCTGCAGATGGGGATCTGGCTGAACAGGCAGAAGCCATGCATATGGAACTGATTGAAGCGGTCGCAGCAGCAGATGACGCGTTGATGGAGAAGTTTTTTGAGGAAGGTAGCCTATCGGATGATGAGTTGAAGGCAGGCCTTGGCGCTGCGCTTTTGAGCGGTGAACTGGTTCCGTTATTCGCCACATCAGGAACGACAAACGTTGGCGTCAGTCGAATGATGGATTTTGCGACTAAATTCGGAATTGCCCCGACTGATCGAGGCCCAGTAACAGCAAAAAAAGGAGACGACAGCGAGATAGAGCTGACGATAGATGGCAGCGATACTGTCCTCCTGATTTTCAAGACCATCTCGGACCGACACGTTGGCAATTTATCATTTTTCAAGATTTACTCAGGCAGTCTATCGACGGGATCAGACCTGAAAAACACTACCCAAAAGGGAAGTGAGCGTGTCGGACAAATGTTTGTGCTTAACGGCAAGGAAAGCACGGCTGCAGAGAAGCTCAACGCTGGTGATCTGGGAGCATTGGTGAAGCTAAAACAAACGCATACCTGCGAC
>CAYUXV010000016.1:0-3923 GCA_964448875.1 uncultured Verrucomicrobiota bacterium | reverse complement strand
GCTCAACCGGCCTGACGCCAAGGCACTGTTCGGCCAGCCAATGGTCACCGGCGCGGAGGCGGGCCAGGCGATGGCAGCGGCATACGACGACTTTCGCGCGCTGTTTCCGGCGGCGATGTGCCACGCGCAGATTGTGCCGGTTGACGAGGTGGTGACGATGATTATGTACCACCGCGAGGACGAGCCATTGCGGCGACTGATGTTGAGTGATGCCGAGGCGGCGGAACTGGACCGGTTGTGGGACGAATTGTTGTATGTCTCGCAGGAACCGCTGTTGCGAGTGGTGAGCCACGAGCAGCTTTATGAGTTCGCTACGCAGGACCGCAAAGACCTGCTGCCGCCGCTTGAGGCACTGCGCATTCCCACGCGTAAACGGGCGGAGACCTTCCGCGCGCGACTGAAAAAAACCGAGCCGATCCACCTGGCGGCAGTATTGGAATTGGCAGAGCGCGCATGGCGGCGACCTTTGCCAGATGCGGATAAAAAAGAACTGCGCGGCTTGTACGAGACATTTCGAGCAAAGGAGCTTTCGCACGAACGCGCCATCCAGTTGGTGTTGACGCGAGTACTAACTTCGCCAGCGTTTTTGTATCGGTTGGAGCAGCCGGCCGTTACTCAAAACAAACGCTGGTCACCGGTGAGCAATCGCGAACTGGCTAGTCGGTTGAGTTATTTCCTGTGGTCCACCATGCCGGATGATGAGTTGCAAAGCGCGCTGAACGGTAAGCTGCCGGCGAGTGACCGCGTGGTAGCGGCGCAGGCGCGGCGCATGCTTAATGACCCCCGCACGCAAAGGTTGGCGGTGGAATTCGCCTGCCAATGGCTAAGCATCCGTGGATTTGATGCTGACGACGGTAAGAACGAAAAACTTTACCCGCAATTCGCTGAGTTACGTGAACCGATGTACGAGGAGAGCGTGCGGTTCCTAGAGGATTTGTTTCGCAAGGACGGCTCGATTCTCGATTTACTTAATGCGGACCACACCTTCCTGAACGAATCGCTCGCCAAACACTACGGTATCGCGGGCGTGACCGGCAGCGAATGGCGACGCGTGGATGGTGCGCAGGCCAAGGGGCGTGGTGGTATCCTCGGGCTGGCCACCACGTTGGCCAAGCAATCGGGGGCCTCACGCACCAGCCCGATTTTGCGGGGCAACTGGGTTTCCGAAACGCTGCTGGGCGAGCGCCTGCCCAAGCCCCCAGCGAATGTGCCGGATTTGCCGGAGCTGGTGCCCGCTGGGCTCACAGCGCGGCAGTTGATTGAGAAACACAGTAGTGTGGCGGCCTGTGCCAAGTGCCACGCGCGTATCGACCCATACGGCTTTGCGCTGGAGCAGTACGATGCCATCGGCCGAATGCGCCCTCAGCCGGTCGACACGAAAACCGAACTGGTTGACGGCAAAGCTGTCAAAGGCCTTAACGGGTTACGCGATTACCTAGCCAACGACCGTCGCGAGGCTTTTGTGCGGCAGTTTTGCAAAAAGCTACTGGGTTACGCGCTGGGTCGCGAAGTGGGGTTGTCCGACGAGCCGCTGTTGAAAGCAATGCAGGAGCGCTTGGCAAAAAACGGCTACCGTTTCAGCGTGGCGGTGGAAATGATTGTGACGAGTGAGCAGTTCCGGAGCATCCGCAGCGCGGCAGTCGCAAAAGAGAATTGAAAGAAATCAAGAAGAGGTTAGTCTAACTATAGCGAGTGAAGGAAACATGATGCACGATATTTCAAGGCGGACAATGTTACGTGGGTTGGGTGTGACGATGGCGTTGCCCTGGATGGAAAGCGTGCGGGTGTGGGGTGACACGAAGAAGGCCGCTAAGCAGGCGAGTGAGGCGCCCACGCGTATGGCCATCCTGTTTGCCGGTTGTGGGTTCCACTCGAAGGAATGGTGGGCCAAGGGCGAAGGTAAAGACATGCAGCTTGGCAAGGTTCTCTCGCCTCTAAATGATTTTCGAGAGAAGATGATTTTCATCCGTGGCCTATACAACAAAGAGGCACTCAAGGGGAACATCCACAGTTCCCAGACGGGAAATCTGCTTTCGGGTGCACCTTTGGCTTCTGGTGGACGGATTCTATCTGGTACCAGCGTGGACCAATATTTGGCTCAGCGAATCGGCCACCAGACGAAAGTTCCAAGCCTTGTGCTTGGTTGTGAAAAGGCTAATCCCGGTGTGCACAAGAATTACTCCTTACTATATAGCTCGCATATTTCATGGAGCAGTCCGAATACCCCCACACCGTTAGAGGTTTACCCGGCTCTTGCTTTTGATCGGCTATTCAAAAATAAGACGGAGACCGGCGATCGTAGTGTACTTGATGCCATACTGGGTGATGCGAAGGATTTGCGACGGAACATTAGTCGGATTGATCAGCAGAAGCTTGATGAATACCTCAACTCCGTTCGAGAGGTGGAGCAACGCATTGAGAGTGCCGGTAAGCGTGGTGAACTGCAGGGTTGGCGACCTACGCTGACTAAGCCGAATATGCCAAGACCGAAAGACGGTTATCCACAGGACATTGTTGAGCATATGCGCCTGATGAGCGACATCCTCGTGCTCGCCTTCCAGACCGACACCACACGCATTTGCACACTGAAGCTTAACAACGACCACGGCACCTTGCGTTTTCCTCACATTGGCGTGGACTACATGATTCATCATCTTCTTTCACACACTGA
Organism: uncultured Verrucomicrobiota bacterium; assembly: GCA_964448875.1. Classification (GTDB taxonomy): domain Bacteria; phylum Verrucomicrobiota; class Verrucomicrobiia; order Limisphaerales; family UBA1100; genus UBA6614. The sequence goes on along the minus strand of CAYUXV010000016.1, from coordinate 1,252 downwards.
CAACGCTGACTGGTTGAAAGTGAACCAGTTTTTCCTCGAGCAAATGGCCTACATTGCCCGTCGGCTCGATGGCATCCAGGAAGGCAACCGCACCGCGTTGGATAACACCATGCTCATGCTTTGCTCCAGCATGCTCACCGGTCATCACAACGCCAATCAACTACCAGTCATCATGCTTGGAGGTGGAGGCAGCGGAATCAAAGGCGGCCAAAATTTGGATTACCTCAAGAACCCAAATCGCCAAATGTGCCGACTCTTTCTTAGTATGATGGATAAGATGGATGTGAGGCCCAAGATATTTGGGGATGCTGCTGCACCTCTCGACCAAGTGTAAACAAGCCGAAATTCGTTTGCGCAAATTCATTGCTGGCCATAGCCTTGGGCCATGAACCGACGTGATTTTCTCCATACGGCCGGAGCTGCTGCTGCCGTGGCCGCCACTTCAAATCTCAAAGCTGCTGACAAAAAGCGTACACGTGCAAACAAGGGGCTGATTTACAAATCTACAAAATTTGGCGGACGACCAAATATTAAACGCATGCAAGAGCTAAAGGCCTTGGGTTTTGATGGCATCGAAGGATCCGCTCCAGGGATGGATGTAGCGGGCCTGCGCAAAGCATGTGAGGAGGTAGGCCTGCCGATGCATGGGGTGGTTTACAACAAGCACTGGAATAAGCGGCTTTCGTCACCTGACAAGGCAGTACGGGATGAAGGACGTATGGGTCTTGAGACAGCGATCCGAGAGTCGAAGGCTGTGGGTGGTTCGTCAGTCCTGCTGGTGCCCGGCGCGGTGCGAGGGCCGAACGAGACGCATGAGCACGTATGGGAACGTTCCATCACGGAGATTCGCAAGGTGATCCCCTTGGCCAGTAAACTCGGCATTCACGTGCTGATTGAGACAGTTTGGAATGGCTTTTGTTACAAACCAGAGCAATTCCGTGATTACTTGGATGAAATCAACAACCCTTGGGTACAGGCCTACTATGACATTGGTAACATGCAGAAGTTTGCGCCCAGCCACGAATGGATCCGCATTCTCGGAAAACGAAATGTAAAGCTGGATGTTAAAGATTGGGGCAAAAAGAACGGATTCTGCCCACTCGGCCAAGGTGATGTAGAGTGGGAGAAGGTTCGTGAGGAGTTAGCAAAGATCGGATTTTCCGGCTGGGTTACTCGAGAAGGTAATGATGGTGGAGCCGACAAGACCGCTGCGCTTATGGTTGAGTTGCTGGATCTATAGGGGTAAAGATGA
>CAYUXV010000015.1:0-15847 GCA_964448875.1 uncultured Verrucomicrobiota bacterium | reverse complement strand
ATGCGCCTTTGATTAAATCCGGATGCGGAACATTCAGCGCAGGAATTGTGCCGTCATGAATTGGCGAAACAATAAATTGATGAATCGGGTAGCCGACTTGTTCCTCTGTCTTGTATCGCAACAGCCTGGAACAATGGATATCTCCGCCAATCAAAACGGCCCCCGAGATTTTCTTTTTGCCCAAGAAATCAAACAACGCCGCGCGTTCATGCGGGTAAGTCATCCAGTCATCTGATTTCCCTTTCTTTTTATCGTCCCAAATCATACCTGATGTGATCAGCTTGAATGGCGCTGTTGATCTCCCCAAGCATTCGAGCAACCAATCCCATTGACGGCGGCCAAGCAAAGTTGGTTTTTTGGCGTCCACCGGCGAAGGCTCGGTACCAGCAAACCAGCGCGTGTCCAGCAGGAAGACTTCAACTGGCCCATAACGGAACTTGGTGTAGACTCCATTGCCATTCTCTCCGTGTGTCTGGTTTGCGCGATATTCAACAAACGCCTGTCGGGTATTTTTTTTACCTGGCAAATTGCCATCAGAATTATTCCTGCCAAAATCATGATCGTCCCAGGTGCCCCACACAGGACGCTGACCCATAAAACGAGAAAGCTCGGGAATCGAAAGAAATTCTCGGTGCTTTTCACGCGCCACCTGCAACACAGTGGAATCAATATACGGAGTATCCCCTAACAGAACGAGCCCCTGAGCCCCGCGGTCCGCCATCTGGGTCCACAGTGCCAACGGCTTACTCTCAGCACACGATCCGAATGCTAAACAAACCTTTGCTTCACTATCGTGCGCCGGCGCGGTCTTAAAAAAATAATCATCACCTACAACAACAGTTTTCCCATTTGACTCAATATCATAGCGATACCGTTGGGCCGGCTTTAGACCTGCAATTTCCCAGACACCACAACGATCGTTATCAGCAATTGCCTCTCCCGTTTTTTTTGCGATCAGCACATCGGACATGTCACGAATCGCAAGGCTGTAGCTGCCTGCTTCGGCGGGCCGATTCCAGAGCAGTGAATGATTCTTCGATAAATGACCAACCATCGTGCCGACTGGCTTATCTTTGGCAGTTTTAGCGACAGTAGTGGATGCACCAGCAATCCCGGTTGCCACCGACAGACTGAACTCTCGTCTGCTGATCGATTTCATATCAGTCGATTTCATTTGTTCCAATTCCGTATTCAACATTAATAGAACAGTTTTCCGGCCACGTCAGCACGAGAGTGAGTAGGACCGCGCAGAGGACTTTCTTGCCTCCCCTTTTACACCACCACATGCCACTGACAATGATGGATGGCCACGCTAAGATCCGAGGCTACTTTTTCTTTTTAGGATTCCTCGGTTTGCGTGGTGGGGTCACAGGATCCTGCTCGGGCACTTTGTATTGGACACGCAGGCGCTTGAGCTGTGCCAAAAGGTCTTCCTGGACTTTTTTGTAATCGCTGTTGCCGTAAACGCTTTCCAACTCATTGGGATCCTTTTTAAGGTCGAACAGTTCCCATTCCTTGTTCTGGTAGAAATGAATGAGTTTGTGGCGACCGTTGGTAACACCGTAGTGTCGGGCAACACTGTGGGCACCGGGGAACTCATAGTAGTGGTAGTAAAAATGTGTGCGCCAGTCATTGGGACTTTGGCCCTTGAGCAGCGGCACGAGGCTAGCCCCCTGCATGTCTGTGGGAGTTTTTATGCCCGCAATATCGAGGAAAGTCTCGGCAAAATCGAGATTGGAAACGATGTCTTGATTCACACTGCCGGGTTTCACCACGCCGGGCCAACGGACAAGCAGCGGCATGATGAGGCTTTCCTCATACATCCAACGCTTGACGTACCAGCCGTGGTCGCCGAGATACCACCCCTGGTCGCTGCTGTAGATGACAATGGTGTTCTTGGCCAGGCCGCTTTCGTCAACGTAATCAAGTACGCGACCCAGGTTGTCGTCCACTGACTGGACACAACGCAGGTAGTCCTTGATGTAACGCTGATACTTCCACTGTATCAGCTTTTTCCCCTCGAGTTTGGCTTTATGAAAGGCCTCGTTTTTCGGGCCGTAGGCAGCTTCCCAAACCTTGCGTTGCTCAAGCGTGAGATTGCCAGGCCCCCTGTTCAGCTTGAGGTCATTTGCATTAAGATGCCGCGCCACGGTCATGGCTTGTTTGCTGGCGGCAGAGGTGCGCCCTTTGTAGTCGTCGTATAAAGTCTCGGGTTCGGGAATCTCCACGTCATCGAACATGTTCAGGTGCTTTGGACCCGGCTGCCAGTTGCGATGCGGTGCCTTGTGCTGGTACATCAGCATAAAGGGTTTCTTGGAATCGCGATCCTTCTTCAACCAAGTCAGGGTTTTATCAGTGATGATGTCCGTGGTGTAGCCGGTGTGTTTGCGGGTCACCACATTGCCGTTCTCATCCATCGTTTTCATTGGAGGGTTGTAGTAGGGGCCCTGACCGACCAGTACATCAAAATAATCAAACCCGGTTGGCGTGCTCTTGAGATGCCACTTACCGACGATGGCCGTCTGGTAACCGGCCTTCTGGAGCAATTTTGGAAACGTCTGCTGTGATCCATCAAAGGGCGCGCGTTGGTTCCTCAGAAAGCCGTTTAGGTGGCTATACTTTCCGGTCAGGATGACCGCGCGGCTCGGCCCACAGATCGAGTTACTGACATAGCATTTTTTGAAAAGCATGCCTTCCTTCGCCAACCGATCCATGTTCGGCGTCTTGTTGATTTTCGACCCATAGGCGCTGATGGCGTGCGCCGCATGATCATCGGTGAAGACAAAAATGATGTTTGGCCGTTGCGCGGCAAAAAGAGACGGCAGCAAGAGTAATCCAAAGAAAAAGAGGAATATACGTTTCATGGTTGCGCCCAATCAACCATTCCATCGCCCATGTGGCAAGCCGGGAGCTACGTCTTCTGTCGTTTATAACCACACCCAAAGTGGCGGTCATGAGATGTTGCAATACATTTCATAACGGGAAGCGTTCATTCACATCTACTTTGTCCTCAACTGTAAGGTACGCGCCAGCTTGTTTGATTTCCGCAAATGGCTTGCCCCTCAAGCGGGACTGTTTCACGATTGGCACGATTGCGTTGCGGTTACTGCTCCACCCAAAAGGCCCTGCCTAACATGCCACAAGAAAAGTACACGATTGTCGGATCCGACGGCCACCATTATGGACCTGAGGATAAAGAGACAATTCGAAGGTGGATTCGTGAAGGCAAGGCAAATTCAAAAACCATGATCCTGAGAGAGGGTGCGTCCACCTGGGTAAAATTGACCTCCCTGCCGCAATTCGAAGAATTAATAGACGAATCTACGGAAGAAGCCACTGAAGCCCCCGCTTTACCCCGAACACCCAAGACTCTGGGCATTGCAAACATTATACTTGGTGGAGGAGGTCTGCTATGTGGTTGTGGTTTTACGATTTTTGCGCTGGTAACCGGCTTAGCACTGGGAATGGTCGAATTTGGCGCCGACTTATTTGGTGTGGATAATTTGACTGGAAGTTCCGGCTGGATGAAAACGTATTTTATCCTCTTCGGCATTGCATTCACGTCATGCTCCGGACTACTGCTGATCGGAGGAGTGGGGCTGGTGAATTACAAGGCTTGGGGCCGCAAACTGTCATTGATTGTGGCAGTCATTGGCTGCCTGGTTGCGGCTATCGATGTCTACCTGACTATCAACAACCTCAAGCCAATCATGGATAATCTCTCGGAGATAATTGTGATGCCGTTCATGTGGATTGCTTTTTCGACAGTCAAGTTGATTCAAGTCGCTTACCCCGTCGTGTTGCTAATTCTGCTAAACACATCCAAGGTGAAATCCTCCTGCCGATAGCAAACTGTCATTGGCACCAATTACCATTCTATCTGCTTGAGCAGCAAGGCACGTCAATCTTTGGCAACAGACCGAGCAATTGCCCGACTCGACAAACACGCTCCCCCATATGCCCCTAGTGGAAACATTAGAACTCCCGCCTGCATCCAAACTGGGTGTGGAATAGCCGAAAGGACGATTACGGCACAAAGCAGCATCAAACCACCTACACCCCAGGCAACATCCTGCGACCCCGGATTTGCCAACCGCCCCGCAAAATATCCACCTGCCAGCGTACCCACCCCCCATGCGAGAGGCACAAACAACATCGCTCCTAAAGGTGCATTCGGCAGATATTCCTCGATCGCTTTTTTTTGAATCTCAATATCTTTGGATTTTAAAGCCTCTTGAACCTCTTCCGGGGGAGGGTAGAAAGCGTGCCCCATCATTTCCACAAACGAAATGACAATAACCCCCAAAATACAACCGGCCAACACAGCTCCGAGGTTCCTAAGCATGAACGAAGCCTGCCGAAGAAATCATTGAGCGACAAGCCAATTGACTATTTCACAACTGAAAGGGCATTTAGACCAACTGCGGGATCAGCCGGCTACCGGTGATGACGCGTTGCACGTCTTCGGGCAAATCGGTGCGTAGGCGTAGGTTAGAGATGTCCAGCAGGGTATGCATCACAGTGCCTAGGAGTTGATTGCTGGAGACCTGATCGCGCGCAGGTTCACTGACGGTCTTGTTGGAAGCGCCAATAACTTGCCCCATCTTCAGGCCGCCTCCTGCAAAGGCCAGCGTGCACAGATTCCCCCAGTGATCGCGGCCGCCCTTGGAATTTATTTTTGGCGTGCGGCCAAATTCGCCAGTGATGATGAGTAGCACTTTGTCGTAGAGGCCGCGCTGAATGATGTCCTCAATGAATGCGCTGGCGGCGCGGTCCACGGCGGGTGCCTGCACGGGCATGCCGTCAGTGATGGTGTATTCCTTGCCGCCGCCGTGCATGTCCCACCCGGTGCACGTGACAGTGACAAAGCCCACACCCGCCTCTACCAGCCGACGCGCCATCAGCATTTGTTTGCCCAACGCGACGGGTGAAAATTGTTTGGCATAACTGTTGCGCTTCATCGTGCCGGCATCCGGCTTGATGTGTCCAGTGTCGTAGCGCGCAAGGGTATGCGGGGCTTCCTTGGATATATCAAACGCCTCGCTCATCCCGCGCAACACAATATTCATTGCCTGTTGCTCGAAGGTGCTTGTGTTTCCAATCTGCGTATCAACGTGTCGACGTAGCTTGTCAAAATTTTGAAGCAAACTTTTGCGGTCATCAAACCGGCCGTCCGGCAAGTTCAGTTTCATATCCTCCAGGAGCGTGCTGCCTTTGCTGGGGTTGAATGCCTTATAAGCGGGAGGCAGCGAACCGGTATCGGTAACGCGCTGAGGAACAGCATTCAAATCTTTGTACTCCATGCCACATGCAGCGGGAGTGATGATAGTGTTGTTTGGCAGTCCTGTCTTTGGATTGGTGATCCCCGCCATCCTCGCGTAGAGACTGGCCATACACGCCTTGGTGGGATTGCCTCCAGCTGCCACGTGCAATGCAGCAGGGCCATGGCTCCCAATGCCGTGGCGGTAGCTGCGCACCACCGCCATCTTGTGTGCAAGTTTTGCAAGCAATGGAAACTGTGCTCCAAAGGTAATGCCTGCCAGCGTCGTTTTCACCTCACCGAACATGGCGCGATACTCGCGCGGAGCGGACATCTTGGGGTCAAACGTTTCCACCTGTGTCGGCCCACCCTGCAAATTCAGGATCACCACTGCCTTCTCACGCACGACATTGCTGTTCTCTCCAGCCAGAACGAGCATCTTAGGCAACGTCAACCCACCCAAGCCAATTGTTCCAATGCGGAGGAATTCGCGTCGACTTGAGCCTTCACAGTTATGTGTGAGTTCGTTTGAAGTGATACGTATCATTTTAAACTATTTTGGGAGCAAGTGAGTAGATTCCGACCTACCCTTACAGTCTTCCAATATCGTGCTGAATACTATTTGAATCATCTTTTTTCCACCGGCAGAAACAAGCCATCCTGTCCCCCGTCAATAAATTTAGACGCATATCGACTTGAGTAAAGTCAGTTTTTAGTTAGAAAACATAATTTTTATTAAAAAATGAAAAACTCTAAATTAGTAATTTTCGGTGCTGACTTTTTCCTCGAATATGTTAAAATAGTACTCAGTCTGATAGAATAGTCGTGAGAACTAGAAGTACGAGATCAAGGCAAGGGCTGCTTGGCATTACTGCTACCGAATTAATGGTGGTAATGGGCGTCATGGGAATTCTTGCCTCCATGATGTTGCCCGCGGTTGTCAACTCCAGACGGATGGTTGAACGCCGACTCACGTATGTGCAGTACCGCGAGTACGTAATGGCTGTTGCTAGTGGGTTTCAGGAAACCACACACTTGGATCAGCCACTGATGGTTGCGTTGGACTTCACCTATTCCAGCGTCGTTTATAAAGACATCGCAAAATACTACAACGAGCTGATTGAATCCAAGTTCATGGATGGCAAACCGATGCCTGAGATGAGGTATTTTAAGGCATTGGATTTCACCGGAACGGATTTTGATGACAGATGGATGAAGGCGATCATCAAGACTCCCTGCTTGGAAAAGTTGGTGCTGGACAACACCAAGATCACCGACCGGGGATTACTGTACATCATGGGTTTTCATGAACAGGAAACCGGCGATGATTTAACTTTGCCCGATGCTTCGGTAATGGCGCGATGGAAAATAAGGGACTGGATGGACCATAAGTTGGAAAGTCAAAACGGGTTTAGTATCTGCCAACAAAGTGGAACCATCCCCGCTGATAAATCCTATGGCTGTACCCCATTTTGCAGTGCGAGCTGGCACCGCGCGCCAGCTCTAAATCAAACTGAAGAGGAAGCGAAACAACATCTGGTAACCTACCTTGTAGGTGGAGACCGAGCCTGGCCCACGGGGTGGAACCTTCAACAGGACTGGGCGTGGTCCGGCAGTTTGCTTCCCGGTGCAGTTGGAGAGAAACTCACCGAGCTAAACAGGACGTCCTGCGCCATGCTACGCGAGTACAAAAAGGATGGCGAAGGAAATATAATGACCACCACAAACGGCATCAAGTTGAGAATGAAAACAGGGCCACGTTCGGTGAATATTCCATGGGGAGATAAAGGTGTAAACGATTATGGCACGCCATTTTTGTATACGAATAATTGTGAATACTACATGAATGCAGGGATTTTGGATATGGCTCCGTTGCCTTCGGGGGAAACACCGGGGCCTAAGGTTCATTATCTAGAATTTGCGAATGAATCATTTAAATTCCACCCGAAATTTACCCTAAAGGAACTCAGCGTAGTGAATTGCCCAAGGGTCAGCCCAAACTTTTTGAAATATTTAGCAGAATTTCTAACTGACAAGGATTGCTATAGACATGGGTATACCACAATAGCCACGGACCTTAAAAAGAAGATCGAACGAGGGAATTGGCCTACTCCGGGTGCTAATGAAACTCCAGATCAGGACTTTTGTAATTGTCTGATAGTTTATAGTAAACCCAACGAGCGCGGATCGATTTCTGTGCTGGCGTCCGATAGTGGGATCACTTATGACGGTGAAAATGCGTCTGGCGGTGACACCGATGCCTCGGGCTTAAACGACAACTTGATGGGGAATCCCGACGGATCTGATGCTGATGATGGAAGGGACCAATCAAATCCCGACAACAATGATGGTGGCAGCATAGATTTCAACCGGCAACCCTGACTGTCAGTTAACGGATTTCGCCCACCAACACATCATTTGAGCAGCCTCTTTTCTTTTTCGCTTGCACATTGGCGCGTGTGTCGGATGGTTGATGTCACATGAAGCGTTTGGTTAAAAACTACTCCCGTCGTGAAATTCTGAAAACCGGCACTACTTCCGCACTCGCCTTAAATTTTTTCCCTTCGCGTGTCTTTGGTGCGAACGAACGTATTGCCGTCGCCGGCATTGGCGCAGGCGGCAAGGGAAGGGCGGATATTGCCGGCTCGGCCGCTGCAGGCGCTGACATCGTAGCACTTTGCGATGTGGATCCCCGCCGCGGTGCGGATTCGTATAAAAAATATCCCAAAGCCAAGCGCTTTGCCGACTTCCGCGTGATGCTCGACAAGGTTGGTAAAAGTATCGACGCCTGCACCATTTCCACGCCCGACCACACGCACGCAGTGGCAACCATGAAGGCTCTCCAGATGGGAAAGCATTGCTACACCCAAAAGCCGCTCACGCACGATGTCTGGGAAGCTCGACAACTCGTCCAACAGGCAGCGAAAAGCAAGGTGTCTACGCAGATGGGAAACCAGGCTCATGCTGGTGAACCTATCCGAAGAGTGGTTGAACTGGTACGTGCAGGAATTATTGGCAATGTTACCGAAGCTCACATTTGGACCAACCGGCCCGTTTGGCCACAGGGCATTGCAAAACGACTCCCCAAGGCTCAGGTTCCTGCGAATGTAGATTGGAATTTATGGCTTGGGCCAGCACCTTTCCGAGAATATGGCGATGACTACCTGCCTTTCAAATGGCGGGGTTGGTGGGATTTCGGCACTGGTGCGCTAGGTGACATGGCCTGCCACTTGATGGATATGGCGTGGTGGAGCCTTGATCTCGGCGTGCCTACGCATGTTGAAGCAAAGCATGGTGGTAACACGAAAGAAAGCCCGCCTAATTGGGCCGTGATCGATTATCAATTCCCCGCGCGCGGTAAACGCCCACCGGTAAAAATGGTTTGGTATGATGGAAAAAAAGACGGTGTGCAGAATGCACCCTCAAAGGAACTTACCGGAGGTGTGGAGATGTTGAAAGGAGGCAAACGCCAAGGCAAATTTGGCACCATGCTGATTGGCGACAAAGGACGGTTGTTTTTCAATCGGTTTGTTAGCAACTGGATGGTGACCGGGCGTGATGCTGATGAAGTTAAGCACATTGAGAAAACCACTCCACGGACCATTCCTCGTGTGAAAAGCAATTACACAGAATGGCTTGATGCCGCCGCAGGCAAAGGTCATGAGCCGCTGAGCCGTTTTGAGACCGCCGGCCCATATACTGAAGTGGTCCTTCTCGGCAACCTTGCCATTCGTGCTAATGAGCCAGTCGAATGGAGCCCAAAAAAAGGTCAAGCCAAGAGCGACAAGGCCAATAGCTTTGTCCGCCGCGAATATCGCAAAGGTTGGGACTGGTAGGTCGGCCCCATTGACTCTTCCAATGATGCATTTTCAGCTATTTCTTGTATTGTGCCTTCCGCTCATTGGGGCGGGTTGCTCTGCATTATTTAATGATGAATCGAAAAATATAAAGAATCTCAAAACGGATAGTCAAAATGGCAATAGGGACGCTCAAGGTGAGTTGGGAGCCCACTATTTTTACAAAGGCAACTTGCGAGAGTCTCTGTATTGGCTGACACAGGCAGCACAACAAGGTGAGGTGCGTTCCCAATGGCTTCTTGGCCAGCTACATCGTGATGGCAAAGGTGTAAAACAGAACCCCATCCTTGCCTGCCAATGGTTCATTCTTGCTGCTGGCCAAGATTACCGTAGAGCAATGGGAGACTTAAAGGAGCTCAAACAAAAAATGACCACCGACCAAATCACCAAGGCTGAAACAAAAGCCAAAGAACTGCAGAGCCGGATTAAACAAAGTAAAAAGAAACTCAAGAGGTGAACAATCCTGAGCAAGGTACAATATTTTATGAGGACTCAATTATTAATTATTCTCCTTTACCTGATATCACCGCTTTTATCGCATGGGACTAATGAGCCATTCCCTGGAAAACGTGGAGTATTCCATGGTTTTTCCTCATATGATTTCAAGATGGATAAGGTTTCCTGCAGGGTGGTCACGCCCAAAAAAATTGCTCAAGGTAGGCCATGGATTTGGCGAGCACGTTTCTGGGGGCACGAACCACAGACTGACTTAGCTTTACTAAAGTTAGGCTGGCATGTGGGTTATTGCGATGTGGGCAATCTCTTCGGTAGTCCCAAGGCAATAAAGCGATGGAATGCATTTTATGATTATCTCATTAGTAAACATGGCTTCTCAAAAAAACCGGCATTGGAAGGCATGAGTCGCGGGGGCCTGATCATTTATAACTGGGCTGCTGCCAACCCCAAAAGGGTAGCCTGCATTTACGGTGACGCTCCAGTTTGTGATTTTAAGAGTTGGCCGGCCGGAAAAGGGAAGGCGAAACCTAGTACTCGAGCCTGGAAAAGCTGCCTTGCCGCCTACGGCTTAACAGAACAAGAAGCTCTTCGTTTTAAGGGAAATCCAATTGATCAACTGAAACCGATTGCCCAAGCCAAAATACCAATTTTGCATGTGGTAGGTGATGCGGACAAGGTAGTACCGGTGATTGAGAATACGGCCATCGTGGAAAAGCGGTATCGTGAACTCGGTGGCTCCATTCAAGTCATCCACAAGCCAGGGGTGGGGCATCACCCTCACAGCCTTAAAAACGCCAAGCCCATAGTAGACTTCATCCTAAAAAATACTTCAAATCGTTGAGGACATTTGCGCCTCTATTCCACTGCGTCCACCTAGTGGACACTGAAAAATAGCTCCATCTCCACAGGGACAAAATCTCTAATATGCTGATTTTCATTGAGCGATTTTTCGGATCACCTATCGAAATAAACCCGGAGATTCACTTCCAACCAAAACCGCCCTCCGATGAGTTGCTGTCTCAGAGCTCTCTCAACTGGCTGACCTCAATTGGCTGTAGCTTCCACCTTGGCGTTAACTTTGACGACATCTTTTCGGAGAGGGTCCAAGAAGAATTGGCTAACCGCCTCTAATGAACTCCGGCTTGATTCGGGCGGTTGTTTTTTGTTCCGCTCATTACGGTCTTTTTCCTTGCGATTGAGTTTCCCTGACGGATACTCGGCCCAGCATAACTATCAAAATCAAACCCATATTATATTATGTCACGAAAAACATTGATCAAAAATTATACGCGGCGTGATTTTATCGGAACCGGTGCAGCATCAGCCATAGCTATTACCTACCTGCCTAGTCGGGTTTTTGGAGCAAATGAGCGACTTGCAATGGCTGGCATCGGAGTAGGAGGCAAGGGTAGTAGTGATATCGACGGTGCCGGCACGCAAGGCGATGTGGTTGCCATTTGTGACGTGGATGAGAAGCGCCTCAATGGCAAGGGCAACAAGTTTAAAAAAGCTAAAAAATTCTTCGATTACCGGGCCATGCTCGAAAAGATGGGCAAAAGCATTGATGCGGTAACCGTATCGACGCCCGACCACAACCACGCTCCAGCCGCCATACGCGCAATGCGGATGGGCAAGCACGTGTATGTGCAAAAACCCCTGACTCATACCGTGTGGGAGGCCCGCCAGATGCGACTTGAGGCCAAGAAGAATAAGGTTTGCACGCAAATGGGCAACCAAGGCACCGCCAGCACTGGCTTACGTGAAGGTGTGGAGGCGATAAATAGTGGCGTTCTGGGCAAATTGAAGGAAGTTCACGTTTGGACAAACCGACCCGTATGGCCACAGGCTCCGGGTATTACTGAGCGGCCAAAAGACAAGCCACCGGTGCCGAAACATTTGCACTGGGAAAGTTTCATCGGCCCCGCTCCAATGCGGCCGTATCACGGTGCGTATCACCCCTTCAAGTGGCGTGGATGGTGGGATTTTGGCACAGGCGCTTTGGGTGACATGGCCTGCCACACGGCTAACCTTGCCTATATGGGTGTTTTAAACAACCAGCAGCCGACATGGGTTGAGCCAATCACCGTGGGACCGATCAATTCGGAAACCTACCCCGGCTGGGCGATCATTAAAATGAAGTTTCCGGCAATCAAGGAGCGTGGCCCCATCGACTTCCATTGGTACGAAGGCAAAGAAGAAGGGAAAAAGAAACTTCCAGCACCTGACTATTTCCACGGCATAAGACCTTCCAACAGCGGCTCGCTGGTTGTAGGGACAAAAGGCACACTCTATTCACCGAACGATTACGGCTCGAGTTGGAAATTGCTGCCTCCTCGTGGTGGAAAAAATACCCCCGAATACCAAAAAGTGAAGCCCTCCCTCCCCCGCAACAACGGCGGTGACACCGGCATGAAGCGAGAATGGGCTCAGGCTATCAAAGAAAATAAGCCGGAACTCGCATTATCAAACTTCGACTACGCAGGAAATCTCACCGAAGCAATCTTGATGGGTAACATCGCTATGAAGGTGGGCGAAGGCTTTGACTGGAACCCGGAGAAACTCTCTAGTTCAAACAAAAAAGTCGCTGCACTAATCACAAAAGAATACCGCAAGGGCTGGGAGATTTAACTTCCGTCAAGAGGAACGTGGAAAAAATCGTGATGGTTGTGGCGCTTGTCGCCACAAGTCTTCTTGCCGAAGAGCCGGATCTCAAGTCGCTGGCCGGAACTTGGCACGGCGAGGTGGATGGGGACAAGGCGCTTGTCATTCTTAAGGCAGATGGCACAGCTTTAGTGAAACCTCCAGAGGCTGATGAGAATGTCCGTGTTCGCGGCACATGGAAACTTGCCAAACCCGGTGTGGTACTGGAACTCACGGGCCCCAACGATCCCAACGAAAAGGTCACCGTGCGTTTCCGTATTGAAAATCCCGAACTGGTGCTGGTAAGCGTCACCGAGCCCGACGGCAACTTTAAGACCCACGAGCCGCCACGCTTTAAACAAACCAAGGCTGGCGATAAAAAATTTACCGGCGAATATATAGGCAAGCACGACGGGGATTCGTTACGCGTTGTGTTTAAGGAGAAAGGCAAGGCGGAGGTGTGGCCAGATGATACACATGCCACTGAGGCCCGCTTTCGGGGCACTTGGAACGAAGAGAATGGACTCGTCGTCTGTGTCCTTCAGTCTGACGGCGGTGAAGCTAAAGTACAACTGCAGCCGGATGGAAAAGATTTTCTGCTTCTGAAACTGGAGAATCCGGATGGCAAAGTGAGTGTGTTTGAGGTTTCTCGTTTCAAGCGTGTCAAAAAAACTGCAAAGGACACGCCCATCCCGATCAACGCGAAGACACTGGTGGGAATTTATCTTGGCAAAGTGGAGGGTACGGCCGCACGAATCAAGCTGCGGGCTAACGGCACAGCCTCCGCATGGCCCGATATCGCCCAAAAAAACCGCCACCTCCAAGGAAAATGGGAACTAAAGGGGAAGACTGTAAAGGCGATTCTGAAGTCTAAAAACGGTGGTGCCGGCACGATCGTCCTTGAGGTCGGCGAATCCGGCCTGATTTTAACTAAGGTTATCGATCCAGACGACGATGTGACAGAGCACAAAAGTCTCTTCAAGAAACTATTAGAATAAAATAGGAGGTTTCCCCCGCCAGCCTATCTGGGCGGCTCTTTTTGGCATAGCACCTGCTTTTCACAGAATAGTTCGAAAAAACAGTGATTATGCATGGACGCCTCGGCAATAATTCCCGTCTTGGGCGGCGATTCGGCCGTTGGGGTGTGCAATTTTTCCGGGTCCAGACCGACTTGGTCGGTTAATATGTATTGAGAAATGGCATCCGCAAAGCCAAACGAGATCAAGCAACTGCGCGAACAGGCGAAGCAGGGCAAGCCACAAGCCCAATACCTGCTGGCGTTGAAATTGGCAGATGGCGACGGTGTTAAGGAAAACACTCCGGAAGCCATGTTATGGTACCAACAGGCTGCCGACAACGGCTTTGCGCCAGCGCAAAACAACTTGGCCGTGTTGCTTGCAGATGGGCATGAAGCCAAATCACCGAAGAAAAGTCTCAAAGAAAAAATGAAGGGGTTACTCCCCGGAAAAAAGAAACCCGAAGCACCCACAGGTAGTGCTGACGAGCAGGCGGTTTACTGGTATCGCAGAGCTGCGGATCGTGAGGATCCGCATGCTCAATGTAATTTGTGTTACCGCCTGGCGACTGGTAAAGGTGCAGAACAAAATGCTGAAGAGGCTGTCAAATGGTATCGTCAGGCAACCAAACAGGGGCATCCGTTGGCGATGAACAATCTTGGCGTCATGTACGCCAATGGTGAAGGTGTGGAAGCCAGTGAAAGAGAAGCCGCAAAACTCTTTCAACAGGCGGCTGATAAAAACTGTACATTATCACAATTTAATATGGGAGTGATGTGTGTTCATGGGCGCGGTGTGAGGAAGGACGAGACAGCGGCCGCCAAGTGGTTTGGGTTGGCAGCCAAGGCTGGGCACTCGGGAGCGCAGTTTGCACTGGGACTGCTGACAGCTGATGGCTTGGGGGTAAATAAAGACAATGAAGAAGCCGCACGCCTTTATCGCGAAGCCGCCGACCAAGGAGATGCATTGGCGCAAAATAATCTTGGTGTACTATATGCCGAAGGACGCGGTGTACAGCAGGACAGTAAGGAAGCTGCACGTTTGTACACGCAGTCATCTGAAGCTGGCCTAACTGAAGCAACCCAAAACCTTGGCTGGAAAAAAGCACTTGGCGATGGTGTTGAATGCGATGCTATTGGGGCTCATGAATTGCTAGCACAGGCAACCGAGATAGGGACAATGGCTCCGATGGAAATGTTTACCCTTGCCAGTCAGCTTGATAGCAGCGGTGGGGGAGAGACAACTGAGAAAGCTGCCGTTCATTGGTATGCCAAAGCTGCGGAAGGTGGGCACGTAGAGTCGATGGTCAAAATGGCTAAGATTTATCAGGAAGGCCGCATCTTGCCAGCGGATAGTTCTTATGCGGCATATTGGTTTAATGAAGCCGCAAAGATCGGCGATACAGAAGCGCAATTTGCTATCGCGGTCAAATATGATACCGGCGATGGAGTTCCTCAGGATGCTGCAGAAGCAGCTCAATGGTATCAGTCAGCTGCTGAGGCCGGAAATACTGAAGCTCAATTCATTCTCGGTACAATGTTTGAAAATGGTGATGGATTACCCCAAAACACCGAGCAAGCTGCTGCATGGTATCTACAAGCTGCTGAGGCTGGAAACCTGCACGCGCAATTTAATTTGGCGACGTTTTATGATCAGGGAATCGGTGTTGAACAAAATGATATAGAGGCTCTCAAATGGTACAAGCAAGCCGCAGACCATGGAGTTGCAGAAGCTCAGTGCAATCTGGGTTCAATGTACAGACTCGGAAGAGGTGGTGCGACTGATGAAGCAACTGCAGTTGAATGGTTTACTAAGGCTGCAGATCAGGGATTGGCCAGAGCACAATACAACTTGGGGGAAATGCATCACAAAGGTCATGGCGTGCGGGTTGATGCACTCGAAGCCGCCCAGTTGTACAGAACTGCCGCCGAACAGGGTCATGCCGTCGCCGCAATCCGCCTTGCCGCAATGTTCGACCAAGGTATTGGGGTGCCTAAAGACGACACAGAAGCGGTAAAATGGTTCAAAGAAGCTGCTGGGCATGGTCTTCCAGAAGCCGAATTGTTTCTGGCCCACAAGTATGAACGTGGGGAAGGCGTGCCGCAGGATGACGTTATGGCCTATGCCTATTACAGCCGATCCGCCGCACGCGGCAACAAATTCGCCCTAAGCCGCAAGGAAGACATCGCCCGTCTGATGACACCCGATCAAGTCGCCCAAGCACAGGCTCTCTACAGCGACCGCGATCAGTTGCTAGCCGCCTGACCAATAATCCGAGCCTTCATTTGTGTCTCAAGGATATCCAGCGCAGCCGCGCCGTGGCGAAGAATCTCGTCGTGAAAGCGGCGGATATCAAATTTCTCACCCAGGACCTTTTCTGAATGCGTGCGCAGCTCCTTGATTTTTAGTCGCCCATGCCTAGCCTGGCCAGACTATGTAGCGGATAGAAAAATCCATTTATCATTCACCCCTCACTCCATCGCTTGATTCGCGTTGATATCCTCCAATTGGTCGCTTATCTCCGCGCACTGAACAGCACCATAAATTGTGCCCGCGGCAATGAGTCGTTTCATCACGTCACCGCTTTGGACGGAATTTACGCCCGGTGTGGCTTCCGG
>CAYUXV010000014.1:0-5040 GCA_964448875.1 uncultured Verrucomicrobiota bacterium | reverse complement strand
ATCCTTGTTTGTGCCATCAGCAGTGCCAATTTTAAATCCAAAAACAACACCAGACAACAATGAACACAGACGACACCTTTACTTGTGTTTATAATGGTCGCAAGCGCAAACTCAGCAGCCTCCAACAAAGAATCCGCATTTCACTGACTAAAAGTTAACTCTCACGACGAGAACAATCCAAAGGCGTGATGTGCAAAGCTTAAAACTAAAAGTACACCCGCGGCCTTGTTACGATTTAATCTATAATTTTCTTGAGTACATTGCCGCCAGTATTGAGCTTGAAAAAATACCCGCGATCGGTCAAAGCAACTGAACTCAAACAGGATTTACAGTAACAAAAGTGACAAACCAGTTGCCCGAGAAAAATTTTCAAATGAAAAAACAAATCCTCTTTGTCATCGTAGCACTTCTACTCGCCTTGCCCTCAGCGCAGGCCACCAAGCCCAATTTCATCGTCGTTTTCTGTGATGATCTTGGCTACGGCGATATCGGGCCCTTTGGCTCCACAAAACACGCCACCCCGGTGCTGGATCAGATGGCAAAGGAGGGAATGCGGCTCACCGATTTCTATTCAACCTGCCCGGTCTGCACGCCTTCACGCGCAAGCCTCATGACCGGCTGCTACCCACGCCGCGTAAACATGCACGTGGATGAAATGAACCTGTGCGTACTTTTCCCAGCCGCCCGCAAGGGCCTCAACCCCAGCGAGATCACCGTGGCCGAGGTGCTAAAAGAGCAGGGCTACGCCACCATGTGCATTGGCAAATGGCATCTCGGCGATCACCCCGATTTCATGCCCACCAGCCAGGGCTTCGACCACTACTTTGGCATCCCCTACAGCAACGACATGAACCGCAAAAACGTACCGCTGCCCTTGGTGCGCGACCTCACGGCAATCAAGGATAGCGTGCAACGCGATACCACCATCACCACGCAGTACACAGAAGAAGCGGTGAAGTTCATCAAGGCCAAAAGCAAAAAGCCATTCTTCCTTTACCTGCCGCATACCGCCGTGCATCTGCCTTTAGTGCCGGGTAAGAAATTCAAGGGCACCAGCAAGGACGGCCTCTACGGCGATTGGGTACAGGAAATCGGTTGGTCCATGGGCGAACTCATCAAGACATTGAAAGCCGAAGGAATCGATGAAAATACTTTTGTCCTCTTCACTAGCGACAACGGTTCCTTCCGTGAGAAGCAAGGCAGCAATCTCCCCCTGCGCGGCCGCAAGGGTCGCACCGATGAAGGCGGCATGCGCGTACCCTGCGTGGTGCGTTGGCCCGGCAAAATCCCCGCCGGTACCAGCAGTGGCGCACTCACCAGTACGCTCGATATCCTGCCCACGCTTGCCTCGATCGCCGGCGGTAAAACACCAACTGACCGAATCATCGACGGCAAAAACATCTGGCCCATCCTTACCGGCAAATCCAAGGCCCATCCACGCGATGCTTTTTACTATTATCAAATGGATCAATTACAAGCCGTCCGTTCAGGCGACTGGAAACTTTTTGTCGCAATGGACTCCAAGAAACGCAACTGGGGGAAGCCCGAAGGCAAAAAGGAACTTAAGCTCTTCAACCTCGCCAAGGACATCGCCGAGTCCAAAAACGTCGCCGCAGCCAATCTCAACAAGGTGAAACAACTCCTTACCTACGCCGAGGCCGCCCGCAAAGATCTCGGCGATACAGGCCGCCCCGGCAAAGGTCAACGCAAAGCCGGCTGGGTGGATAAGGCTTCACCGCGGTTGCTAAAGAAGTGATGAAATACTTTTTAGTCGCTTTTCTTTTTGTAGTCTTTTTCGCACCTCAACTATGGGGTGCCAGGAAGAATGCGCAACCGGTTGTTGAAAAACCCTTCCCTCCATTGGAAGCGGCTAAAACCATGCAGGTACCCAAGGGATTCAACGTTACCCTTTTTGCGGGTGAACCGGATATCAAGCAACCCATCGGTTTCAGCATTGATGACCGCGGCCGGTTATGGGTGGCCGAAGCCAATAATTATCCAGACAAGAAGGCGGGCAAAAATGATCGCATTATCATTCTCGAGGATACAGATGGCGATGGCACCCACGACAAGCGTATCGTTTTCTATGATAAGCTGGAGTACGTGAGTGGGATTGAGGTGGGCTTTGGAGGTGCATGGGTGATGTCACTGCCCAACCTTTATTTCATCCCCGACAAGAATTATGATGGAGTGCCCGATGGTGAGCCGGTGGTGTTGTTGGATGGCTTTGGCACGCATGCCAACGCGCATAACATTGCCAACGGCTTTGCTTGGGGTCCGGACGGCTGGCTTTATGCAACGCATGGCCGATCGAACTGGTCGCTGGTAGGAAAGCCTGGGACGCCGGAGGCAGAGCGCCGGCGGATTGATGGTGGCGTGTGGCGATATCATCCGATGCGGCATGTTTGGGAGAATTTTGCAGATGGCACGACCAATCCATGGGGTATCGATTGGAATGACTTCGGGCAGGCCTTTGTATGCAACTGTGTAAACCCGCATCTCTTTCACGTGATTCAAGGTGCTTATTATGAGCCCGGCCGTAATCGGCCCACCGGCAAGTATGCCTACGAGCGCATTGCGACCATTGCCGATCATTTGCATTTCACCAACACCAAAACCATTCGGGCAGGCATCGGGACGCCCGAGGAGGACAAGGCCGGTGGCGGTCATGCTCATTGCGGTACAATGATTTATCTGGGCGACAACTGGCCTAGTGAATATCGCAATCAGGTGTTCATGAACAACATCCACGGCCGGCGCATCAACCGGGATCGGTTGATCCGAAAGGGCAGTGGTTATACGGCAAAGCATGCTCCGGATATCATGCGTGCGGCAGATCCGTGGTTTGTTGGTGTGTCACTGACTTATGGCCCGGATGGTGCGGTGTATGTCAGTGATTTTTCCGATACCGGCGAATGTCATCACCGGAAAAACACACGCAAACACACAGGCCGCATTTACAAGATCACCTACGGTACGCCCAAGTCGTGGCAGGGCGACATCAACAAGTTGTCCAATCCGGAACTCCTTAAGCTGCAATCGCACAAGAACGATTGGTTTGTGCGCCACGCTCGGCGGGTTTTGCAGGAGCGACAGGCGGACACTTCTGGGCTGACAAAAATCCTGAAGTCAGACGGCTCTGTGCCATTGCGCCTTCGAGCCTTGTGGGCATTGCGTGTGACCGGTCATCTTAAGAATGAAACCCTTGCCAATTTACTGAGGGCTTCCAGTGAACATCTGCGCGCTTGGGCGATACAACTTCTTGCTGAGGACAAAAAACCCGATGAGTCGGTTCGCAAGGAATTTGTTCGTATGGCACAGAATGACAAGTCGCCACTGGTACGCCTTTATCTGGCCAGTGCTATGCAGCGTATATCCTTGAAGCACCGCGTGCCCGTACTTAAGGCACTCCTTAGCCATGCAGAGGATGTGGATGACCAGAATTTGCCGCTGATGTACTGGTACGCGACTGAGCCCGTGGTAGCAGCTGACAAGGTGTCTGCGGTGCAGCTTTTGGCTGCCTGCAAAATTCCCAAGGTACGCCAGTTTATCACCCGTCGGATGGCCACAGGTCCATAAGCTCAGTTCATTCTTGGGAATCTGATATAAAATTAATGAAAAATCAGTTGCTGGTATTTTTGTTTGTGTGGTTGTGGGGCTCAGTTGGATTTATTCAATCAGCCGATATAGGACAGAGCCCAAACATTCTATTCATTGTCTCGGAGGATAACGGGCCTGAAATTGGTTGCTATGGTACTCCGATTAAGACGCCTCATCTGGACAATCTGGCGGCACGAGGTACGTTGTTCAGAAATGCCTATGTCCCACAAGCGGGATGTTCGCAATCCCGTGCGGCCTTTCTGACCGGATTGTATCCTCACCAAAACGGGCAGATTGGGCTGGCTACTTGGAAGTATAGAATGTACTCAGGCAAAATTCCGAATGTGGTAAAAACTCTTGGTAAGGCGGGTTATCGAACCGGCATCATTGGTAAGCTACATATTAACCCTGAGAGTGCCTTTCCTTTTGATTTTAAGGCCATTCCAAAAGCGAACTTCAGCCGAAAAAATATGGCTGCTTATGTCGAGAATGCGAAAAAGTTTTTTCTGGAAAGCGATGCGCCATTTTACCTACAGGTCAATTATCCAGATGCTCATCGGCCCTTTATCAAGACCATTGATAGGCTTCCGGCCAAACCTTTGACGGGCAAGGATGTTGATGCCATTGCCTACATGGGGATTAATCATTCAGAACTTAAACAGCAGACTGCAGATTACTATAACTGCATGATGCGACTAGATTCGTATATTGGTGATCTGCTCAAGACTCTCGAAAGCTCGGGCAAGGCGACAAACACTGTGGTCGTCTATATCGGGGATCATGGGGCAGATCTTCTCAGAGGCAAACGAACCTCTTATGAGGGCGGGGTAAAGATTCCAATGATCATCCGCTGGCCTGGAGCAAAGGGTGGGCATCAAAAAAAGGACCTAGTTACTACGCTCGATCTTTTCCCGACCTTTTGCGAAATCGCCGGGGCTCAGATACCCAAGTCACTACCCGGCCATTCTCTGAAGCCCATCGTCCATGGTGAAAGTCCCAAATGGCGAAAGTATCTTTTTACCGAATTTCATGTTCATTCAAATCACAATCCATTGAACCAGCGAACAGTGCGCGATTTGCGCTATAAGCTGATCTACAATCCCCTCGCAGGAAAGATGAATCCCGGATATACCTTCACGATGGGAAAAAAGTTTTTCAGTGCTTCTGAGGCAGAACTACTTGCTGTTGCTTCGCCGCAGGTTCAGATAGCATACAAGCTGATGAAACAGCCTCCAAAGTATGAGCTTTATGACCTGCAAACTGATCCCTTTGAATTTAAGAATCTGGCTGAAGACCACACACAAGCCAAGACACTTGATCGGCTAAAGGCCGAACTAACGTCGTGGCAAAATAGGACGGGGGATGCCTTGGTGGACCCTGCTATAGCACAAAAACTATTTTCTATGATTCGGGAAGCCGGAACCTCCAAGAAACAAACTC
>CAYUXV010000013.1:0-5926 GCA_964448875.1 uncultured Verrucomicrobiota bacterium | reverse complement strand
GATCCTATTGAGCTATCTAGTTTTGTCACCTCTTGAGGGAGCGGGAAAAACAGAGACCATAAAGCTTTCACAACAGGTTTGCGGGATATGCCATTTATACCCCGAGCCTGATGTCCTGAATCGAAGTGCATGGATCAAAGTACTCGAAAAAATGGAGCCGTGGTTGGGTCTGAAACCGGTTCCCAAGGACATCCCCAAGAAATTACATGGGCTTTTCCCCGGCAAGAAAATGATTGATGCCACCCAGTGGACGGAATTGAAGGAGTATTACCTGACCAAAGCGCCTGAGAAGTTACCGATACCGAATACTGAATTTGACGGCGATCTGGACTTGTTTCAAGCGGTGGATGCAAAGGCGCCTTTTGGCCCATTTTGCACAACAGTCCGAGTTGAGCCAAATACTGGAACGATCTGGGCGGGTTGGGGAGTTTTCACGGGTGAGCATGGTGTCTTCAGCAGGCAAGCCAATGGCAAGTGGAGCGATAGGATGGACTGGGGAGGGTTACCTTCTCAATTTAGGTTCACCAACGAAGGGATTCTGTCGGTAATGATCGGCAGTTATTTCCCTTCCAACGAAGCTGAAGGAGAATTGGTGAGGACTATTAACAATAAACCGGTTCGGTTGACGGTATCACTGAAACGACCGACCGATGTGTTGATGGGGAATTTTGACGGCAAGGGCCCTGTCGATATGATCCTCTGCGAATATGGCAACTTGGCTGGCGGAGTCTCATTTGCTAAAGACAGCAATCAGGCAAAGCGACAACCCTTGCTGAATCAACCAGGCATCCTCAATGCGGTCAGCGCAGACTTTAATGGAGACGACCATCTCGATTTCGCGGTAGTCACCGGCCAGGCGCGAGAAGGGGTGTTCCTTTTTCTTGGCAACGGAAAAGGCGAGTTTGAAACACGTGCCATTTTGCAGAGGCATCCGGCTTGGGGACACTCGCACCTAGAAGTTGCCGACATTAATGGCGACGGACACACCGATCTGCTTATCACCAATGGAGATAATGGAGATATTGAGGATGCGCCATTTAAGCCATATCACGGCGTCCGCATTCACTTGAATGACGGGAAGGGAAATTTTCCGGATGAGAAATTCTTTCCGCAACCGGGCGCCTATCGTGCCTTGGCGCGGGATTTTGATAATGATGGGGACTTGGACATCGTTTCCATTGCCTACTACGCCGACTTTAAATCCAAGCCGGAAGCGACCCTCATTTCTCTATGGCAGCACAAGCCGATGGAGTTCTGGCGACTGAAAATGCCGGGTGCTATAAAGGGCCGATGGATCACAATGGATGCCGGTGATGTAGATCGTGACGGCGATGTGGATCTCGTGCTGGGCGCAATGGATTCCGGGCCAAGCCCAAAAACAATTCTGATCAAGACAAGGCGTCATTGGGCAGATACAAAAACACCCGTTCTGATTTTGCGGAATCGACTCCGTTGATGCTTGCTATCAACGAAGGTTAGCATAGTGCATTCTGGATTAAATCGGGTCTCACGGCAATCCAGTTAATCGTCGGAAGATTGATTTAGTTTTTTCATGAATTTTTGGTCTTCTTTCGGAATATGTTTCCGTAGGCCATTCTCATAGACAGCCATAGTAGCATATAAATCACCATTGGAGCTAATTCTGTAAACTCCAACGAATTCTTCATATTCAATATGAACTTCCCCCTCTTTGATTTCCCATTTGTACTCCCGCGTTTCATTCTTATCATTGGTATATATCGTGGTACCACCCTCCAAGAAGACAGCTCTGAAGATATTCCCCTCATCCTTCTGATCATATGTTCCAATAATGTCTTCCAGCGTTGGCTCTTTAACTGGTTTCGCTTGAGTGGTGTTGCTTTCACCAGCGCTAGCTGGGTTCTCTTTCCCACACCCAACAGCAATGATCAAAGCAAGCAATGCTACATATCCGGCTTTCATGCCTACTTATTACACCACCACCAGTCACTCGCAAAGCTGAATAGGAAGGCTCCACCAGATTGAGTAAGACAGGGCAGAAGATGGATGGTGTGCATTGGTTACTTTCCTTTGGCTGGCTTTACTGACTTCAACTTGAGAATCCTCTGGAGTTCAGACTGTAATTTTTCCGCTGACTCGGACAAACCGAAAATCACGTGGTCATGCACGATGGTCTGTGGAATGACAGAATTACTTTTCTTGTAATTCAACTTGTAAACGAGAATGTTTTGCTTGAGTTGCTTCTGCAAAACTTCGCTGGACAAAGCCTTCTCAAGTTTTTCAGCACCGACCAACTCAGCCGCATATTTCCGGACCTCATTCAGCTCTTTTTTCTCACCGCGGTCACTGAATAGCCAACGATCAAATGAATCGTATTTGTCCGTCGCTACCTGGTGCACCGCGAGGCAAATTTTCGCGTATTCACAGGCATCAATTTGTACGGGGTAGGTCTCCTTGATAAGGTCGTTACAGTTCTTGTCCAGAGGCATGGGGATCATCAGGCAAGAGAGTTTTCCATCGAACTTTTCGACCGCTTCCCGAATATAACCGTGCTGTTGCCGACAGTCAGAGCATGTATAATCGAACAATAATCCAATCCGGCGAGGGGCTTCATGTGAACCCATCAGCGGCAGGCGATCCACCTTCAACTGTAGATCCGACCCAGGAATTGGAAACAGCTTGAGATTCGCTGAATTGGTCGGTTCGCCAAGCTTAACGATCTTGGGTCCCGGGCGCTTGGTCGGGGCCACAATCTGCACCGATGCGATCAGGGCCACCAATGCCACAGCAACACCAATGCCTCCCGCCAGGTTGAGTCGCACCGAGATATAGGCACCAATGCGATTGGCGTTTGTGAGAAAAATGATCGCCGCCAATGAAGCCAAGACATGTGCCGTGCAGCAATACATGCAGAACGCTTTGATGGCAACCGCCTGCAAACCTACAAACCAACCGGCAGCTCCAAGGATTGCGAAAGAACAAAGAGTAAGCATGTTCAGTACGCGTTTTGCCTTCTCCAATTGGTCAAGCTTGAGCAAAAATGTGCTGAATAAAAATGCTCCATATAGACCAAGGCCCGGCAGAGCCACAGGAATACCCAACCAATAGGCCCATGGGCTGGAAAGCACTTTGTCACAGTTGGATCCTGGCCCACAACCGGGAGCCTGCCCCCCAGCAGCCAAGCTGATCATTGCAAGATAGGCGGTGATAAAAGATGCGAAAACCAGCAATCCGCGAACAATCTGAAACCAAGCTCCAAGCTGAAGCTCATCGGCCTGATCCGCGGATCTTTCTCTCTCACTTGCAACAGGCTCGTCCACAACTAAATTCTGAGGTAAAAACTCTCTTCATGACCTGTCTCCTTGAGAGCGACGGCATTCAGTTTGGCCAACAGCAAAAAAAACGCGAGTTGTTTCAACACCGGCAAGTATTTCCCACTACTACCAATGGGTCAACGTCAACAGGATTGTCTACTGTCAAGAAAAGGAGTCACTTTAGCGTTTTTTAGTGTTAAACAACCTTGATGATTTCTATTCAATAACGTATAATGTACATCCGGTAGACAAAAGATAGCCCCTGCTTTTTGCAAGTCGCAACCTCGCCATGCAGCCATGAAAAAACATACCACCCAACCCCATCGTTCCGCGTTCACACTCATTGAGCTGCTGGTGGTCATCGCCATCGTCGGTATTCTAGCAGCCATGCTGTTGCCGGCGCTTGCCAAGAGCAAGAAACGCGCTGCCCGCGTCAAGTGCTTGGCCAACCTCAAGCAAATCAGCCAAGCTTTTAACGGGTTTGCTGATGACAACCAACAGCGGCTTCCATGGCACTTGACACCGCAAGGGGGACAAATGCATTTTGGCGGCGAAGCCACCACAGACATAGGAGCCATCTTCTCAATTAAAAGTGTGAAAGATGGGCTGGGCAACGCGGATGTGCTGGCATCACCCTGCGACCCGGATGTACAGGGGCCCATGGAAGAGGCGCTGCCAATCTGGCCGGGTTTCACGCCAGGTCAACCAATCCCATGTGAAGCTTTGAGCTATGTGTTGTGCGAGGGCGCCGATGCGGGCCGCCCGGCAACGGTGATAGCCGCCACGCGCAACATAGAGGGTGATCTATCAGGCCGTTGGCTGGGTGCGGACACGGATCCGGATCATGACAATTCAATGGCCGGTCTAGACGCGAGCCAGGGTCAGGTAGCATTGATGGATGGTAGTGCCCAGCAGGCCGGTGACGAATCATTGGGTGCCGAGGGCCTCATCACTGGCGCGCATAAGAGGGACAAGGGCGGTATCACAAAGGGACCGGCGAGCACCAGAGTTTTCCGATGCGGCTCTGCCACTGGCATCATACTTATTCAAGGGCCGGGGAAAGCTAAAGGAGGCTGGAATGATTACAATGGCCACAGAACACGCGGGGGATACGTCCTGGAAAAACCGAAGGGAAAATTTCAAATTGTCAATGGCAGTAGGACCTGGTTTCAAGCCAGAGATGATGCAAAAAAACGGGGAGGGCATCTGGCGACAATTACTAGTCAGAAAGAATGGGATGACATGAATAAGGCACCAGGGTACAGAGTGATGCTTTGGCTTGGCGGCCATCAACCCAATGGGAATGGTCCTGATGAACCTAAAGGTGGATGGGAATGGGTTACCGGCGAGCAATGGGGTCAGGTAGATGGTTGGGATTCTTCAGCTGACAAAGGATATGAACCGAATAATTGCTGTGGGGGCGAGCATCATTTGGAGACCTGGTACTTGAGGAATTGAACTTGCTTGAATTCTTGTCCGCAGTCGTAATCGGTTGGAAAGCCTTGCTGGTCGAGGAACCGGTGAAGATGGGTAAGTTGATGAAACCTGTCTCGTTTCTTCTTCTGGGCTTATTATTCATGGGGTGTGGGAAACAACCATCGGAAAAGAAAATCAGCGCCATTGAAGAGGCCATTCGCATTGAACTAGAAAAACCCGATGGAGAATTAACCCAGGCAGATTATCAAAACGTCAAGAAACTGATGATAAATAATTTTGGCAGGCAGGTTAAGGACATTACCTTAGTGGGCGAGTTGACGAATTTGGAGATGCTGGCCTTTGCCGGGGGTGATATCTCCGACCCGACCCCCTTGACGAAACTGACCAAGTTACGGTCTCTTGAAATTTCCGATTGTGGTCTTAAGAATTTTTCCAGCTTGACCGTCATGAACGCGTTGGAGGAGTTGACTGCGAGCAACAATCAGGTGAGCGATCTTTCATCGTTAAAGGGACTGAAGAAACTGAGAGTTCTGGCTCTGAACGATAACCGCATCGAGGACACTTCTCCGCTTTTAGGACTGAAATCGTTGAACTGGGTTAACCTCAGGGGCAATCCAATCTCTCGGGAATCTCTTAGGAAGCTAAAAAAAGCACTGCCCAAATGCGAAATAGAGCATGACTAACCTGCCGGATTATCAAGGACCTAAAAACTGAATCAAATGCTGATCGCGATAAGTACGCAAAATGGAGCAAACCACATGTGCTACCTGAATCCTCCAAACGCAAAGCAGAACTCGAGAGAGAATTGGAACGAACCCAAAAATAGACCAGCGCACGCCATCTTGACATCCCCCCTACCCCTCGCGCATCTTCATCTCTCCGGATGAGCGAAAACAATCTATTCAACACATTAAAAAACTTTGATCTCGGCAACGGGAAAGAAGGTAAATTCTATTCGTTGCCGGCTTTGGAAGAAGCCGGGATGGGAAACATTTCCCGCCTACCCGCCTGTATGCGAATTGTCCTTGAATCCGTTTTGCGAAATGTGGACGGGACGAAAGTAACTGAAGACAACGTTCGTGAATTGGCCGCATGGCAGGCCAAGGCCGAGCGTACTGAGGAGATTCCCTTCCTCGTCTCTCGAATTGTCCTACAGGATTTTACTGGAGTGCCGCTTCTGGTCGACCTAGCTGCCA
>CAYUXV010000012.1:0-2771 GCA_964448875.1 uncultured Verrucomicrobiota bacterium | reverse complement strand
ATCAGCACGCCCTATTATCACGTGCTTCAAGGTATCCCACTCGTTCCAGCTGTTGACGACTGTGTTGGTGGGAGATGCAGTTACGTTTTCGAGGCCGGATTTGAGCATTGGTGGCGCTCCGCTCAAGGCATTATGGAATGGATTCGGGTGTGGAGGGCGCCAATGAGGCGGATCATGGTCACACTATTTTGACGACGTTTGTGCGGCTCCAGCAGCGTAATCAGCTCGAACTCATCGAAGGATTTGGTCGCTTGTTCTAACTTCAGCTGGGACAGAAACAACTGACCGTGGTAGTTCGTCGCGAGCGAGTGAATCAGAATCAGTCCTCCATTGCGGCTTACCAGCGGCCAGTAGTGCCGACGCAAGTGCTGAAAATATTCGATCCTGCCGCAATCGAACCATACGAAATCTAGGGGTAGGTCCTGCTTCGGGAGGTTGTCAACATAGCCGACGAAATCTGCCTCGTGGACCGTTAGCGGGCCCTCTATCCCTAACCGCGTGGCCTCGGCTTCTAAACGGCGTGCCGTGCTATTCGGATGAACCATGTTGTCGATCAAATGTAGGACGGCCGGCGGACTAACAGCCGCATAATGGTCAGGGTTAAGGAGCGTGCTTTCATCGTCCAGTCCCTTGCGCTCAAGTGCCTCCAGTTCATCAACTTGCGCGAGCGCCTTAAGCATGTGGAGCGAGGTTAAACCGCCGCCGAGCTCCAGGATCCGTCGCGGGCGATGCAGCAGAACAAGATCATAAAGCAGGGGAGCGACCGCCTCGGTTCCCATCTTCACGTTGCATAGTGCGCGGGCCGCCTCCTGAAAATGCTGATCTGTCACATGCGCCATACCTGCTCTACCTCAACCGGTTATTCGTACGTCGAATTAAAAGCGAAAGAGATACGTTCAGCGGGCCCACGACATGGATGCACCATGTGCAGCAACCAGCCCGGAAAGACCAATATTAGGCCCGGTTCAGGCACTAGCCGAAGTTTCCTAGCGAAGTCGAAACCCGGAAACGGCTGCGCATGTACAGCACCGCGTGGATCTTGAAACTCTACTACGCCGCTCAGCGGTGCTTCAGGATCAACTGCCCCGTCGGCGGCTACATAGTAGATCCCGGACCAGTGGCTTGTAGGATGACTGTGTATGGTATTGTAGTCGCCCGATCGATTGATGTTGGCCCAGCCGTATAACCTATTTACCACACCCTTGCACAGTCGATGGTCCGCCGTCGCCAGCACTTGTCCGATCGCTGTCGTGATCACGCCCTTAAGCTCCTGGATTGCCGGCACCTCGGCATCCAGAATTGCGTCACTGGTCCGCCAACCGCCGATGCCCGACCGTGAGGTCTTGCGCAACTTTGGGTCGCGGCGTTTCAGGTCGTTGAGAAAGTCGATCAGCCCAGCATTCATCTCGGGTGAACCAGCATTCGGCTTTACCAGGACCGGTGTTCCGAACATGGTCTGGATGTCGCCGTCGTTCGCCTGCATGTCGTCCCCGAGTCTTGGATTTTCGGTTTCGCCCTTTAGAGGGGAGCCCGCCTAGATACACCCACCCGTAGTGATTGTCAGCCCGCCTCTCTCCAGCTTAGATAGATGTTGAAGGCAAAGACCGGGAAAGGACATAGGCCATGCGGGATTTGCGACCCTCGCCGGAAGACCTGGAACCAATCGAGACCGCCTCACGTGATCAGATCGAGGTTCTACAACTCGGCCGCCTAAAGTGGGCGTTACGTCACGCCTATGAAAATGTTGCGTTTTATCGCCAGAGCTTCAATGTCGCCGGCGTGCACCCAAACCAACTCGCCTCGCTATCGGACCTCGCTAGGTTTCCATTCACCAAGAAGACCGACCTGCGCGACAATTATCCCTTCGGCATGTTTGCGGTGCCACAGAATCGGATCGTCCGCGTGCATGCCTCGTCGGGCACCACCGGAAAACCCACCGTGGTCGGCTATACTGCGAAGGACATCAAGACCTGGTCTGAAGTTGTAGCACGCTCGATCCGCGCGTCCGGCGGGCGACCGGGTGACATGATCCACATCGCCTACGGATATGGGCTGTTTACAGGTGGTCTCGGAGCGCATTACGGGGCAGAACGGCTCGGCTGCATGACGGTACCGGCGTCCGGTGGCATGACCGAGCGCCAGGTCACTCTGATCCAGGACTTTGAACCCGACGTGATCATGGTCACACCGTCCTACATGCTAGCGATCCTAGACGAGTTCCGCGCCCAAGGGCTCGACCCGGCAGCGACCTCGCTTAAGGTCGGCATATTCGGGGCCGAACCATGGACAAATGCGATGCGGGCCGAGATCGAGCAAGCCTTTGACATGCATGCAGTTGATATCTATGGGCTCTCGGAAGTTATAGGCCCAGGCGTGGCTAATGAATGCGTCGAGACAAAGGATGGTCTGCATATTTGGGAGGATCATTTCTATCCCGAGGTGATCGACCCGGAAACCGGCACAGTACTCCCCGACGGCGTTTTGGGAGAGCTTGTATTTACTAGCCTGACCAAGGAGGCACTTCCCATCATCCGTTATCGCACCCGCGACCTCACCCGCCTGTTGCCCGGAACTGCAAGAACTATGCGGCGCATGGAGAAGGTCACAGGACGGTCAGATGACATGATTATTCTACGCGGCGTAAACGTTTTCCCGACGCAGATAGAGGAGCAAATCTTGAAATGTGCAGGCCTCACCCCGCACTACCAGATCGAACTTGCGCGCACAGGACGCATGGACACGATGACGGTTCGGGTCGAAGCGGTCGACGC
>CAYUXV010000011.1:0-9664 GCA_964448875.1 uncultured Verrucomicrobiota bacterium | reverse complement strand
CGAGGTAAGGTCTTATATCGAATGATATCATCTCCGGGAGTTCTCGTGAGCGGCCTTCCTTAATCAAGGCGTGCAGCAGTTTGAAGGCAAGACCAACAGAACAAAGTTCACGGAAATCATGGGTTCCATCTTGCACGACATGCGGATTTACCAGTGCTTGAGCTTTGGGAGGTTTTCCCTCTATTTGGTGATGGTCAACCACCAGTACATCTATATTCTGCTTATTAAGCCAGTCAATCGTTGGTGCATTCGTAGACCCACAATCAACTGCAAGGATCAGTGAGGCATCGTTTTCTTTGAGGCATTTTTGCGCGGCTTGGCGACTTAATCCAAATCCCTCATCCATTCTGTGGGGAAGGAAATAATGGATTTTCCATCCTAATTTTTGCATCGAAAGAGTCAATAAAGCTGTTGAAGTAACACCATCGACATCATAATCCCCAAAGATGTTAATGGCTTCTCCATAATCACGTGCTCGGAATAGCCGATTGACAGCTTCTGTCATGTCAGGAAGGTGAAACGGATCAGCTAATTGGTTTAAACGAGGATTGAGAAATAAACTGCCTTTATTTCCAGTTTCTATGCCGCGATTGATGAGGCATTGAGCCAAGAGATGCGACACCTTTAGTTCTGTGGCTAATTGTTGAGCCTGTTTAGGTTGAGGTGTGCGGATAATCCATCGATGCTTCATCCTTCAAAGATAGTTATCCTAAAATAAACTTAGATACGCATCCATCACTAAAGTCCATTTATTTGAGACTAAATAAAATCCATCAACGACAGCAGACCAAATTTCCATGGAATTATTCCACGCCTCAACAACAAGCTTCCAAATCAATAAGAAATAAACCACGGAGCAAAGTGCGCAAAGATATCCTAGCCATATTAGGGCACCGTCCGCTTCGGCGGTACTTACTGCGATTATGAGAATAGCCCATGCTGGAATTGTATTGGTAAGAGGGACAGGCAGGGGGAGTGCCATAAGAATACCCATTATTAAAATGGTGACAGAGTTTAGAATCCGGGCAACTCCACAGCCAAGCCAATTTCCGTATCTTGGGTAGACCACTTTCTCAAACCAATTCAAGACCTTAACACTGCTGTTAAGAATGGACTCGAAAGTATCTCGTTCAAACTCCCTATCCCCTATTATCGCCGGAAGACGGCCAGGCAGGTTAAACATCTTGCGAAATGACAAAAAAATAATGGCCAAGCCAAACGGTGTGCTTACGCCGGGCAGAATTGGAAGACAGAAAGGCAGTGAAAGAAATACTAGCACAAGGAAAATTCCGCGTCCCCCAGTTCCTGCCAAAAGCGCATTTAGAGTACACGGGCAATCATGACCGGTTTCGGCCATTTGCTTAAGGGTGTTAGATAACGGTTCTCGCATGATTCCCTTTTGCGATGCATCTTTCACGCCTCATCCGCTTCATCATCATTTTCTCTCACAGCCAAAAGAGAAGCTAAAATAGAAATGAATAAAATAAGAATAACGATAACAAGTGGCACATAGTGGTGCATTTCTTTTTGAATCCCAATTCTTTCTAGTCCAAATTTCCACCATCCTTCTGCCAACATTTTTGCCCCAATAAAAGTTAATACAAGGGCTAGTCCGTACTTGAGATAACGAAATAGTTCTATGGCTCCAGCTAGCACAAAATAGAGCGACCTTAGTCCAAGAATAGCGAACATGTTTGATGTAAAAACAATGAAAGGATCTTGGGTAACTGAAAATATTGCTGGTATTGAATCAACAGCAAAGACTACATCAGTTGATTCTATTGTAATCAGAACAATCGCCAAAGGCGTAAGCATGTATTTGCCATCAACCGTAGTAATAAAATTCCCACCGTCAAATTTGTCGTGTACAGGGAAAAACCTCCTAGCTATTCGGACAAATGGATTTTTATCTGGTTCAACACCGTCGTCCTCATTGGTGAATAACATTTTGATGCCTGTGATAAATAGGAATACGCCAAACACGTAAATAATCCAGTGCCACTCCTTAACAGCAGCTGTCCCCACTCCGATCATCAATCCTCGCATGATTATTGCCCCAAGTATACCCCAGAACAATAAACGATGCTGATACTTTGGCTCTACACGGAAATAGCCGAATATTAATGCGATAACAAAAACATTATCCATTGAAAGCGAGAGCTCTAGAATATAGCCAGTGATAAATGCTGTTCGCGGGTACTGTTTTTCTTCTATGCCGTTTATCGTTACAATATCGCTATCAGGAACCATCAGTATGGCAAAAAGCATGGCGAGCATGAACCAAAGAGAAGTCCATCCAATAGCTTCCCTAAAAGAGACTACGTGAGATTTGCGGTGGAAGACTCCAAGGTCTAGAGCCAGCAAGACTACCAGCCCTGTAATAAACAAGGCGTAATGCGTTGCCGTTATCCCGGCATATGCGAGCATGACTTAAGTAGCTTCAGCGACGGCAGCGTCCTCATCCATGACCGGTATAGATATTTCAGGCCGTTTGCCTTTGTGCCACCAATGTACCATTGCGCAGGCAATGTAAATAGACGAATAGGTGCCAACGATGACTCCTATCAGGAGGGTAAATGCGAAGTCATGAATTACCACGCCGCCAAAGAAATAAAGTGTTGCTGTTGAAAGAAGCGTTGTTCCTGAGGTGATTACTGTACGGGCAAGTGTTTGGTTAAGGGCTTTGTTCATCACATCCTTGAACGATCCTCTCACGCCCAGCTGAAGGCTTTCTCTGATTCTGTCAAAAATCACAATGGTGTCGTTTATTGAGAAACCCAAGATAGTGAGAAATGCTGCTATGATCGGCGCATTCAGTTCACCACTGGCAATATCAATGCCCGATATATCTCCCGCTATAAAGAAAATGCAGGCAGTCATCAGTACGTCATGAACAATGGCGAGAATTGCGCCAATGGCAAAAGAGAATTCATACCTAAAAGCAACGTATACCAATATGCCCAGAAGAGCTAAAACAGTAGCTACAATTGCAGCTTGGGTAATTTCGGCACTGACTGTTGCTCCGACTGTCTCAGCAGACTGGCGCTTGCTGTCCAATGCTACTTCCCCCTTGAGGCTGTCACGCAGGGCCTCTTCGACTTTTCTTTCTACTGGCGGAGCTTGATTTTCGCCATTTCTGTTCGCGCCTGAATCATCACGCCAATCAACTCGCACAAATTCGGAATACACCTTTTCCGTACTGTTTGTTTCCTCTTTAGGGTTCAAATTAGTATTAAGTCTTACTTTAATTTTGTTCTCATCTAACTGATTCACGGCTTCCGCAATGCTGTCTCTCAATTGACTGCTCTGCTGAACAAGTTCCTTCATTTTTGATTTATTGGTTTCATCATAACCAATTACAAAACTTTTCCCTCCTGCGAAATCAATTCCAAGAATGTTGTCGCTAATGTTGTTTTTTAAGGCCTGCCAGCAAACTGACATATATGAAGGATCATCAGGGCGTAGAGTAAGCTGTAACGCAAAGTCAAACATGCCCTCTTCAACAGCAATGACTCCATTGCTATCAATCGATATCTTCGAAAACCAGCTGTTGGGTCCATCCCAAGATCCAGTTAGCAGTTTTTGGCCGGTGAGTTCGTTTCCGGTAGTTGCCTTTCCATCACTATTGTAAGCCCTAAACCTAACCCCTACTGTTTCCAGTTCGAGCCAGCTAGGTATTATCACGTCTGATCCGGCCTGCAGGTTGTTCCAGTCAATCGACTTGTTCTGCATATTTAAAATAGCTTTTTGTATATCAAATTTGTCAGCAATGCTTTCAAGCGTGTCGCCGGGAATTGATTCATAAGGCATTGAGGGGTGCAGCTGGCCTTTAACACCTTTCTCTAAGACCGCCTCTCTAGAGCGAATATACTTGGACAAGATCAATATTTCTTCATCAAGCTGCCTTATCTCTAAATCTGATTCCAATGCTCTTCCCAGTTGTTTTTCAAAATCAACCCCCATACCTTTATTAAAACGTTCTTTGAGTTGATTTTCTACTTCTTTGCTGCGCCCGATCTTAAGCTCTTCCTTGGCTTTAAGTTCAACGCGTTTTTCATCCAATGCCTCGTTTATTTTATCTTTGGATGCCTTGTTTGGCATAGCTATGAATGAAGGTCGCTCTGCTATATGTGATTCCACTCTATCTTTGCTTCCAGTATACCCAGCCAAAATAGACCATCCGATTCCTATAATTATGATCACCCACGACGTAATAAATGCCGGCTTAGCATACTTTAAGAAATCGATTTTAGTGTCGCCGACTAAGGCAAACATTTTCGAGTGTGACTTAAGCCATTTCCTGTCGACTAATATATCGAAAACAAGCCGAGTGACTACCAGCGCAGTAAACATGCTGGCAAGAATTCCTATGGTTAAGGTGACTCCAACACCCTGCACCGGGCCGTGTCCTTTGTAGTAGAGAATCAGCGATGCAATGATTGTCGTGACGTTCGCGTCGAAAATCGTACCGAACGCTTTGCCATAACCTGAGGTTATGGCCCCCTTTAAAGACTTGCCCGCGCGTTGCTCCTCTCGAATGCGCTCAAAGATTAAAACATTGGCATCTACAGCCATACCGATCGTCAGCACAATTCCCGCGATACCTGGCAAGGTAAGCGTGGAGTCAAAATAACAAAATACACCGAGCAATATGACGATATTAAGGGCAAGTGCCATATTAGCAATTAAACCTGAAAGCAGGTAATACCCCATCATGAAGGCGGCAACCGCGATAACGCCCCATAACCCGGCCTGATAGCCCTGACGTACTGAGTCGGCCCCGAGGGAGGGGTCCACATCACGTTCCTCAACAATGCGCAGCGGGGTGGCCAGTGGGTTTGCAAGTACATTGGCAATTTCACGAGCTTCGGCCGAACTATCGATTCCTGTAATTTCGCCCCGGCTTCCAATCCGGCCTTGAATAGTCGGCGCAGATATCAGCTTCCATTCTTCCACCTGATCGGACCACGAAACAACAGTTTGATTGCCTTCAGTCTGCTTTTTAGGCTGCCGTGAACCAGGGAGTGAGTTAAAAAAAACGTTTGCCGCGGCGGGGCTGTCGAAGTTTCTTGATTTTGCTGCATCAACCTTATCGACGAGAACAACTGCCAGGCGTCGGTTGATGTATTGGCCCGTAAGACTGTAAAATATTTTTGTGCCTTTACTGTCTAGATTGAAATTGATAAGAGGCGCCCCTGTAGTAGGGTCGCGAGAGGCGGAGGCGCGAGCCACGTGTTTGCCTTCCATTCGGACTTCCGTCTCAACCAGCACCATGTTCGTTCCAGTTTTGCCCTGATCCTTAAATGTTTGCAGAAGGTTTGTGTGGCCCTCCATCTCCAGTCCCTGCATGTTTTCATTGTCTTCATGAACTAAATGAAACCGTAGGAATGCCGCGCTTGTAATATTATTCTTAGCCTCTTCACGCTGCGCTTGATTCATAGCCGGCAATTGAATGCTCACGCGATTCTCGCCCATTCGTTGGATTTCCGGTTCTGTAAGCCCTACTCGGTCAACGCGTTTTCGAAGCACACTGATGACCTGCTCAATTGCCCCCTCCTTATCTTCTGTCTTGCTGAGATCTAATTCGACTACAAGCTGAATTCCCCCCTTTAAATCCAAACCAAGATTTATTTGCCCGGCAGCTTGCTGCTCAATTCGTCGGAGGATAACGCGGTTTACATCATTGACCTTGATGGGCGCGTTGAAAAACTTATCGAGCTTTGTGCCTTGAAGCACATTTTCCCATTGATTTGGGAGAAGATCTTGGCCTTTATTTGTTCCATTCTTGATCTTACGGGCCTCGCTCAAAATACGAGCAAACTCGGGATTGTTGGTCTTGTTAACCCCTTTTTCGACAGATGCTAAACGCTCGAACTCATCCAGCATGTTTCCTGGAGCTGGAGGATACCACTCAGAAATGGCCCATCCGACCACCACCGCAATAATTACAAATCGCCAAATTTTACTTTGCACGTACTTTAGTTCCTGCCTTCCGGTTTAAGCACTTCAGTGACGGATTGTTTAAGTACCTCAATTTTTGAGTCGCCGGAGCGGATTGTTACCGTGTTTTCCTTTACCGTAACAACAGTGGCTACCATGCCGCTAGCTACCACACGATCGCCCCCCTTTAATTTCTGCAACAAATTTTCATGTTCCTTTTGCTGTTTTCGTTGTGGCCGAATAAGAATAACCCACATAATCACAAAGAAAAAGCCCATGAACATGAGCATTTTCAACATTTCCCCAGTTGGGTTTATAGGTTTCCCGTCTGCCCCCTGACCGCCCGCAGGTGGCAGGCATGCCGTCATAATTAACATTAAAAGCGGCAGTAAGCGGATGCTATATTTTCTGAGAACAGTCATCATTATCGAAACAAACGAGCGCGAGAGTCTACGTGACCTTAATCAATTATCAAGCACAACCTCCCGTCGAAATTTCTCAAATTGGTTATTTTCAATTGCTTTTCGGATGTCTTCCATCAATCCAAGATAAGCAAAAAGGTTATGTGTCGTAAGTAATCGCTGCCCAAGGACCTCGCCGGAATGCAACAGATGGCGCAAATAGGCCCGAGTAAACTGCAAGCAGCACAAGCACTCGCAACCTGGATCTATGGGGGTGAAATCCTCCCGATACTTAGCGGCTCTAAGATTTAGATGGCCTGTACGTGTGTAAGCTGTGCCATGTCGGGCAGCGCGGGTGGGCAAGACGCAATCGAATAGATCTAATCCGCACGCGACCAATTCCACCAACTGAGCTGGCGTGCCCAAACCCATCGCGTAACGCGGCTTATCGGAGGGCAGTAAAGGGGCTGATTGGTTGGCAACGCGTAGCATGTCCATTTCCGGTTCACCGACACTGAGGCCACCAATGGCATATCCATCAAAGTCGAGCTTCACTAACTCGGATGAGCAATAGGCACGGTGCTCTTCATATACACCGCCCTGCCCAATGCCGAACACCAGTTGTCCATCTGCGCGTTGCTGTTCCCGGCAGATTCGCGCCCATCGCAATGTGCGTTCAACTGATTTCGCGACTTCATCTTGTGTGGCGGTGTACGCCGGGCAGTCATCAAATACCATCGCAATATCACTGCCTAGGTTATACTGAATGGACATCGCTTCTGTTGGTCCCAAAAAACACGGCGCGCCATCAATATGGTTTTGAAATGCAACACCGTCATCATGCACCTTGCGGATTTTAGCGAGACTAAAAACCTGGAAACCGCCACTATCAGTAAGTATCGGGTGTGGCCAATTTATAAACTCATGCAATCCTCCTGATGCACGGATAACATCCATGCCGGGGCGTAAGTTCAAATGATATGTATTGCCTAGTATAATTTGTGCACCCACTTTTCGCAGTTCATCGGGCGCCATGGTTTTTACTGTACCTTGGGTTCCGACTGGCATGAACATGGGGGTCTCAATAATACCGTGAGCGGTTGTAAGCCGGCCGCGTCGTGCGCCGCTATCCGTCTTTAGAAGTTCGAACATTAAAGCGACTCGAGCACACGGTTCACGACATGTTCGACCTGCACCGGTGTTTTGCCGCCATCACGTCGTACCGTCAGTTCCATTTCTCCGTTTGCAAGAGATTTCGCACCGATGGCAACACGTATGGGAATGCCGATCAATTCTGAGTCCTTAAATTTTGCACCCGCTCGCTCATCCCGATCATCCAACAACACATCAAGACCTTTGGCCACAAGTTCGTCATACAGTTTCATCGCCGCCTGCATCACTTCGCTTTTGAGGTCAATGCTCAGAGGTGTAATGCACACATCGTATGGGGCAACGCCTGCGGGCCAAACAATGCCGTTTTCATCATGGCTAAATTCAATTACTGCCTGCAATGTTCGAGTGACACCTAATCCGTAGCAACCCATAACCGGCGGTTGACGTTTTCCGTCTTCATCTAAAAAATTTGACTCGAGCGACTCGCTATACTTCGTGCCTAACTTAAACACATGCCCTACTTCAATCGCACGTTGAATTTTAATGGGGTGCCCTTCGTCGCTTAACTCATTTTCCCGGACATTACGCAAATCCGCCCATTTTACCTCATCGATATCTCGAGCTATTGTGACATTTTTAACATGAAACCCATCCACATTCGCGCCAGTAATCATGCCAGCTGCATTTTGCAGTATTTTGTCAGCATAAATCGGAATCCCCTTCACCCCTACAGCTCCCAGGCTGCCTGGGCGTGCACCTAAAGATTCATGGATTTCATCAGTCTCCGCTGCTCGAAAGATGTTCGTGCCAAGGGTAGCCGCTAGCTTGGACTCGTTTAGTTGATCATCACCTCGCAAGAGTACAATCGCTGGTTTATCATCAACGATATAGACAAGTGTTTTTATCTGCTTCTCAGCTGGTATGTTAAACGGTTCACGTGTTAGGTCCTCAATTGTTTTGACCTTGGGCGTTTGGAATTTTTCGACATCACCAAGGGTCTCCGTAGGCGTGGGAATTATTGGCCCCTTGCTAGAGGCTTTTTCCAAATTTGCTGCGTATTTACCATCTTCTGTATAAGCCACCTCGCTTTCACCCGTCTCGGCGGGCACCATAAATTCGTGTGAATTTTTTCCGCCCATTACACCAGTATCAGCCTCTACAGGGAAAGCCTTAAGCCCACATCGTTGAAATATTCGCACATATGCGTCATACATTTTCTTGTAGCTTGCCGTAGCAGCCTCGTCGCTGACATCAAAACTATATGCATCCTTCATGATGAATTCCCTTGCACGCATCAAACCAAAACGTGGGCGGATTTCATCACGAAACTTTGTTTGAATCTGATAAAAATTAATTGGCATCTGGCGGTACGAATCAATCTCTGAGGCCACCATAGTTGTTACAACTTCCTCATGTGTTGGTCCCAATAGCCATTCTCGATTTTTGCTATCTCGAACCTTAAAAAGAACATCTGAAGCTTGTTCATAACGACCACTTGATTTCCAAATGTCTGGCTGTTGCAGTGCGGGCATTAAAACCTCCAAAGCCCCTGTTTCGTCCATTTCCTCGCGCACAATTTTCTCAATTTTATTTAATACGCGAATGCCAAGCGGGAGGAATGTGTAAAGCCCCCCAGCCAATTTACGCACTAAACCAGATCGCAGTAATAATTGATGCGAAAGGATCTCCGCGTCGGCAGGAGCTTCTTTGAGAGTTGGAATAAAAGTTCTGCTCCAGAGCATAAGAAAAATATTGAAACAGGGAAAGGGCTCCCTATTTGACGCTATTGCAGATTGGCGTCATTTCGCCAATGCGAACTTCAAGTTTGTCGCCAGAGTTGATTGGGCCAATGCCTCCTGGTGTCCCCGTGAGAATTATGTCACCAGGTAAAAGAGTCATGTTGGTGCTGATAAAACTAACAAGCTCGAAGCAATTGAAGATCAACTGACTCGTGTGCGAGTTCTGGCGAAGCTGTCCGTTCTGGAAAAGTTGAATAGTCAGATCGTGTGGGTCAATTTTTGTCTCAACATATGGGCCTAAGGGCGTGAACGTATCAAACGATTTTGCCCGTGCCCACTGACTTTCACCCTGTTGAATTGTTCGGTCGCTAATGTCCTGCGCTGCAGTATATCCAAAAATATAACGCGCAGCTGCAGCAGGTGTAACATTGCGGACACGGCGACCTATCACAATTGCCATCTCTGCTTCAT
>CAYUXV010000010.1:0-4279 GCA_964448875.1 uncultured Verrucomicrobiota bacterium | reverse complement strand
GGGATCTGGTTGTTAGCCGTGACGGATTACATTTTTCACGTGTGAGCGACGGCCGACCTTTTCTTTGGAGTGGCAAGCCAGGACAATGGGCTCACGGCGGACTACAGGCTTCCGATCCTCTTAATCTTGGAGGCGAATCGAGGTTCTATTACGGTGGGCGTGAGAAACCTTGGAGTAGTTATCCTGCTGACCCCAAGGAGATCTGGACAATCAAGTCACACTGTGGGTTGGCTACAATTGGCATCGGTCGATACGCTGGCTTTCGCCTGTCTAATCCGCAACAGAAGGGAGCCCTCATCACGCAACCTATCAGATGTGACTCCGACCACGATTTGACACTAACCATCAACGCAATCGCCAACGAGAAGAACACTGTTAGCGTGGCTATTCTGGATGCGGTCTCCCTCAAGCCGCTAATGGGATATGCACTTGACGACTGCCAACCGCTACAATCAGATGGCATACAAATACCCGTCTCCTGGCCTAATGACAAACGCATCAAGATTCGGAAAAACAACCCAATACGACTGCAATTTGAATTGCACGGTGAACAATCCCGACTGTATGGCTTTACATGGCGCGCGGGCGAAGGCAACGGGATAGATATTCCACCGCCAGACGATGAAGGCTGAGGCGATCTATATGAAATTTTTCAAAAATACTTTTAAAAGTAGAAATATCCACTCCACCTACTATTCCGTCTTACTCGCTTTGGTGCTGGGGGTGGGGTGTGGGATCAGCAAGAGGTGGACAATATCCAAGACGGAAGCGAAGGCAAAAGACACGCCCAAGATTGAAGCCGTTGATTTGATCCTCGCCTACGACGGCAAAGCGAAGGCCGTCATCGTTTTATCCGAAGATCCTTCATCTGCCGCAAGAACAGCAGCGAAAGTTCTCAGCGATCATCTCTTTCAAATCTCGGGTGCTCGCTTAGAAATCCTTAAAGAATCAGAACTCCCCCAGAACACAAACTACATTGCTGTCGGAGAAAGTGCTTTAACCCGGAAACTTGGAATTACGGTAAAAGGCCTGGGTCCTGGTGGAATCTTAATCCGCTCATTCCCCAACGGCATCGTCATTCTCGGTCCCGATGACGCCACGCCGTCTGACCCCTACGGAACTCACTATGCAGTGACCACCTTCCTAGAAGAGTCGCTTGGCTGCCGCTTTCTCTGGCCAGGTGAACTGGGCAAAATCGTTCCGACCAACACCACGGTCGCCATCGCGCCAATCGATCGATCTGAGACGCCGCTACTGGGCCAACGCAAGATCCGCAACATGTCATACGGCGATCGCGATGCG
This sequence comes from uncultured Verrucomicrobiota bacterium, assembly GCA_964448875.1. Classification (GTDB taxonomy): domain Bacteria; phylum Verrucomicrobiota; class Verrucomicrobiia; order Limisphaerales; family UBA1100; genus UBA6614. The sequence continues at coordinate 2,977 of CAYUXV010000010.1, read as the reverse complement.
AAAGGCCTGCTCAGACTGCGCGCCACGGAAAAGGACTACCACAGGCTTCGCGCAAAAGCCGAAGAAACCGAATCGGAAGATGGTGGCTGGTTCACGTGGCAGCGGCTCGGTGGAAGCCTGGGACTGGCCGGCGGACACGCGTTTGGCGATGCCTGGGAAAAGTGGAGCGCGGATCATCCAGAGTGGTTCGCGATGCAGCGCAACGGATCTCGCGATCAGAGCAAGCTGGGACCGGAGCGATCTCGATTCTGTGTCACTAATCAAAAGCTGATCGAGGCCATCGCGAAAGAGAAAATCAAAGAACTGAGCGTTGGTGCGAAGAGCGTGGCCATCGGTCCGAACGATGGGGGCCTCGCTACTTTCTGCATGTGTCCAAAATGCAAGATACTCGACCCGCCCGAAGGCAGGGCAATCACCTTAATGGACGCCACGGGCGAAAAGGGGCGAACCTACTTCGAATACGTCTCGCTGACAGATCGCTTTGTGTATTTCTGGAATGAAATCGCGAAACGCGTTGTCGCCGTACATCCCGACGCCTGGCTGACCGCGGATGCCTATAGCGTTTACACCGATCCGCCTCTTCGGCACAAACTCCACCCCAACATTGCGATTCGATTTGTCGACATCTGGTATCTCGACGACGCCGAGCACAAAATCGGCAGAGCACGCTGGGACGCGTGGGCAGAAAGAGCCTCCAGGATCTATTTCCGATCCAATCTACTTCTCGCCGCTCGTCGTTATGGCACACCCGTTGTTTATGTGCACAAGTTGGCCCGGGATTTTCAATATCTGGCCCATCATTCAATGATCGGTACGGATCTCGACTCCTGCACGCATCACTGGGCAACTCAGGGCCTGAATTATTATGTGGCCGCGCGACTTCACTGGAATCCGAACCTCGATGTTGATGCCGTAATCGACGACTATTGCCAATCCGGCTTTGGCGGCGCCGCCACTTCGGTGAAGCGATATTTCATGCGAATCGAGGAACTCACGAACGAGATCGCCGCAGCCAGCCCCGCGCTTCACCCGACCACGCCGTACACCCCTGAAGTCATCGGACAACTGCGTTCAATTCTCGACGAATCCAATCGTCAGGCCTTATCTCCGAAACCCCGTGCGCGAGTCGCCTTCCTGCGCCGTGGGCTCGACTACACCGAGATCCACGCCGAGGCCTACCATCTTCTCAAAGAATTTGATAACGGTGGTAAAAAGATGACGCCCGAGCTGAAAAGGCGAGTTCATGCGACCCTCAACCGAAATTGGGAACTCTCGCGCAAGATACTTCTCACTGATTTCAAGGCGGTCCACGTGTCCAGGGTGGCCTGGGGAGGTTGGGGGAATTTCAACCGGCTCGGCTGGAAAGAACCAATTGCCACCAGGAAGTAAGGTAACGCTTAGACATGTCTGCCGTAATGACAAACGCCTCGCAAGTCAGTTCGGGCGTTTTGACTCTTCTCACTTGCCTGACATCTCTGGCCTCCTACTCCATTTTACTCGCTCTGATTCAGTAGACAGGGATGCAACTACAGCTATTTGCCATTGGGTTTTGAATAGATTGAAAAACACAATGAGTTTGCTTGCCGGGATGTTAATCATTCTGGTAACGGGTTGTGTTAATCCAGCCAAGGCAAACAGCGAGGCAGCCACGCACAGCACAGGCGAGGTGGGGCGTCGCATCGTTGAATATGTTAAGTCCCAAGAGGCTGCTGGCTTTAGCGGCGCGGTGTTGGCAGCGAAAAATGGAAAGGTCATTGCCGCAGTGGGAGTGGGCAGTTCTGATTTGGCGGGGAAATCCCGAATCACGCCCGGTACGTTGTTCGAGATTGCCTCGGCAACAAAGCAATTCACCGCTGCAGCCATCATGCGGCTGGTTCAGGAAGACCGGCTGAAGCTGGAGGATTCCATTGCCAGGCATCTACCCGGCGTGCCGGAGAACTGCAAAGCCATCACGGTGCGGCATCTTTTGCAGCACACCTCGGGTATCCCCGGGGAAAATTCGCAGGGTGGTGGTAAGGATTTGGGCAAAGTGCTGCCGTTATTTCTTAAAGGAGGACCCAGACATCCACCGGGGACGCACTGGGAATACTGGAATCAAGGCTATGCACTCTTAAGCGAGATTATCGCGCGCGTGTCAGGGGAGCCGTACACTGACTTTTGCCGGCGGGCACTCTTTACGCCATCGGGAATGCCCATGACACGGTTTACAGGCGATGCCGCCCCAAAGGATGCTGCCGTTGCCATTGGCCGATCAGCCCGTGGGAAATTCCGCTCGGCCCTTGAACATCCCTACGGAAGTTATGGCTTCCAATACCGTGGCATGGGCGGAGCTGTCACCTCTGTCTGGGATTTGTGGCGCTGGGATCGCGCACTGCGCGGTGACGCAGTGCTGGGCAAAGCCGCCAGGGCCGAATTATTCAAGCCGGGCCAAAAGAATTACGCTCTTGGATGGTTTGTCAGAAAAAACAAGCAGGGGCGATGGGTCCAGTCCCATGGCGGATCAGTGCGCGGCTTCGCCTGCCAGATCCGCCGCTATCCTGAACAGGATGCATGCCTGTTCGTACTGGGCAATCGCGACAATATCCCCGTTGGAAAAGTGGCCAACGTATTGGAGGGAATTTTATTCGGTGACCCACCCCTCAAACCTGCCCAAAAGTAAACACCCCCCTACCAATATGATGGGTGCAAAATAGCATAATTAAGGTTGCCAGCATCATTCGGCTTGCTAGGTTTTTCCCAATCCAAACTTCATGGCCATGAAAAAAATACTCCTCTCTCTTTTTATCCTCGTTCTTGCAACCCAATTAGCCTCGCAAAATCTGATGGGGGCCGACAGTGCCCTAAAGGCCTATCTGAAAAACCCCAAGACAGGCGGTCTGGAACTCAAGAACGCAGGCAATTTGCATGCAGGGACCCACGGTTTATTGCTTGTCGCCGAACAGGGCGGCTCCATTGTTGCAATCGACACAGGTGATCG
>CAYUXV010000009.1:0-2880 GCA_964448875.1 uncultured Verrucomicrobiota bacterium | reverse complement strand
AGTTTTGACAAAACCGTAAAGGTTTGGGATGCTGTTACCGGCAAAATTATCCATACGTTACAGGGGCACACAAACTTTGTTACCTGTGTCGCATGGAGTCCGGATAGTAGGCGATTGGCGAGTGGTAGCCTAGACAATACGGTGAAGGTTTGGGAGGTTGGCAGTGGCAAGCTTATACATACGTTGCAAGGGCATACCGACGAAATCTGGAGTGTGACTTGGAGTCCAGACGGCCAGCGGCTAGCCAGCGGTAGTAGCGATAAGACTGTTAAAATTTGGGAGACACATAGTCGCCGACTTCTATACACGCTACAGGGACACTCGAGCTTTGTGCATGGTGTGGCTTGGAGCCCGGATGGTAAGCGACTGGTTAGTGGAAGTGACGATAAAACTGTGAAGGTATGGGTTGTTGCTAAGTGAACAATGAGGTTCGCTCCTCTTGCTAATTTTGCCTCAGTCTGGCAATTTCCTAATTTAATACCGTGCGGCTGACTACGCCGGGATGAAAGTTTGATCGAAATGAAAACAAAGGTTCTCCTAGTATTTTTAGCACTGTTGTCGGGCGTCGGATGCGGGAAAGTGGGGAAAAAACAAACGGATAAAGCACCGCGGACAAAAGACGAACCAACATCTTCGTTGACAGAACCCAACCTGAATTCAGGGGAACAACCCGATAAACCTAAGTTGAGCCCTGATGCTAAGCGCATTTATCAGGATCGCAAGCGTTTGGATGAGACGGTTTGGAAGGAAGAAACACAAGCTCAAGTGTATGAGGAAACATTTGTGGGATTGTGGGATGCATTACGGGCTGCAAAGGATAAATGGGAGCCTTTTGAAAAATTTCCTCTAGATTCCATAGCGTTGGCTGCCGAGGGAAAAACGACGGAACATGACTGGGGCATCCACGCGACACATTATGTTGGAGGAAAGGAGAAGCTGGATTCTAAAGGATGGCAAACATGGTTGGCAGGGTTGCGTGCGCTAGGCCTCGAAATAGTGGAAACGGAATGGCACCATGAAGAGTTTAACATGCAGGGTGATAGGCCGGGATCTGTATTTAAATTTGTGTTACATGCTATTGGGCCAAAGTCGATGCGCTATATCGTGCGTGGTAAGCTTCGTGTGGCTTGGACAGATGTTAAAGATACGGCGGGCCATTTTGAGCCCGGGCACATTGATGTGTTACAGGCGGTGATTTACCGACGACAGGGAAAAGCGCCGTTCACGGAATTGATGCGACTTTCGCCAAAGGACGCAAATCCACCTGGTATGCCGGGCCCTAACGGCAGCGCGCCGCTAACAATGCCACTGCTAGTGTACGATCTAAATCGGGATGGACGTTCGGAGATGGTGCTTGCAGGTGCCAACTTGGTTTATTGGAATGATGGGGGAGGACGCTTTGGACCAGCAGCCTTGTGCAGGTTTTACCCGGCACGATTACAAGCAGCTGTCATCGCTGATTTTGACAACGACGGGTTGGCGGATTTACTTGGAATACCGGAAGCTTCGCCCCCCGTTTTATATCGAGGTGGCAAGGCTCGTGGGTTTGATCAACAACCAGAGGTGATAAAGGTTAGTCCGCAAGTGATTTACGCAGGCAGTTGCATCACGGCAGGGGATATTGACGGTGATGGTGACCTGGACGCCTGGCTAACGACGAATAAGGCACCCTATCTTGGAGGTCAGATGCCAACGCCATATTATGATTCTAATGATGGTTATCCGTCGTTTTTGTTGGTCAATGATGGCAACGGACATTTTACGGACAAAACTAAGGAAGCAGGATTGGATAAGAAGCGAAATCGGCGTACGTACAGCAGCTCGTTTGTGGATTTGGATATGGATGAGGATCTGGATTTGGTGGTTATCAATGACTTTGCGGGGTTGGATGTTTACCTTAATGACGGTAAAGGGCATTTCACCGATGTGACAGAGCGAGTGGGTGAAGATCGATTCAGTTTTGGGATGAGTCACGCATTGGCGGACTTCAATGCAGATGGAGCGCTTGATCTATACATGGTTGGCATGGGGTCGACTACAGCGCGTCGATTGGAAGGCATGAAACTGGGTCGGAAGGAATTCCCAGCCCATCAAAAGGCACGCATGCCGATGGCCTATGGCAACCGACTGTTCCTTGGCGGGAAAAACTTACTAAAGCAGGCACCTTACAATGATCTTCTCGCACGTACCGGCTGGGCATGGGGGTGTACGGCGCAGGATTTTGACAACGATGGCGACCTTGACCTTTACATAACCAATGGCAACATTAGCGGAAAGTCGGCGAAAGACCATTGCACAACCTTCTGGCGACACGACATCTACGCGGGCACATCGGATGAGAATCCTGCGTTGGACGGTCTCTTCTCGAATTCTTTGGCTCAACTAAAGGATATTTCCTGGAATGGCTTTGAACACAACGTGCTACTAATGAACGAATCCAGAGGGTCATTTATCAATGTCTCATTCCTTGTGAACGCGGCACAGGAGTATGATTCACGTGCCTTGGTTGGTGAAGATCTGGACGGGGATGGCCGGATGGACATATTGATGATTGAGAAGGTTTTTGAGGAAGGCCGCGATAAGGCGGATTACCTGCGGGTTCTGTATAATGCTTGGGATAAGCCCGGTAATTGGGTTGGAGTTCGTCTCCACGAAAATGGCCGGGGGTACAGCCCGGTGGGTGCCCGTATTACCGTTCTGGCCGGTGGGCGACGTCAGATACTTCCGGTGGTAACCGGAGATTCACATCGTTCGCAGCATTCCAATCAAAAACATTTTGGATTGGGAACAGTAGATAAGATAGATGCTATTGAGGTTCGCTGGCCAAATGGCAAGGTGTCACGCTTGGAAGAGCCAGCGGTGAATCAATACCACGAAGTG
>CAYUXV010000008.1:0-6121 GCA_964448875.1 uncultured Verrucomicrobiota bacterium | reverse complement strand
CGGCAAACCGCCTTTTTCAAAATCCGTCATACCTGGCACCGGATCAAGGCGCACCTGATGGGGCTCGAAGATGGCGCGGAAGCGATAGTAATCCTCGTGTGTGATTGGATCGTATTTATGGTCGTGGCACTTGGCACAGTTGAGCGTGAGACCAACGAATGCCTTTGCGGTGTGCTCGATGGTGGCGTCCAACCAAGTGGTGCGGTTGAAGAGATAATAATTGCGCGCAAGAAATCCTGTGGCCCGCAGCGCCTTCGGATCGGTGGGCGCAAGCTCATCGGCGGCGAGCATTTCCTGAATCATGTGATCGTAGCCTTTGTCGGCATTGAGTGATTCAACGATCCAGTCGCGCCAATGCCAGATGTGTTTCTGGCTGTTGCGCAGTTGCGCGCCGAGGCCGTACCAATCCGTGTAGCGCCAGATATCCATCCAATGCCGCGCCCAACGTTCGCCGTGATGAGCGCTTTTCAAAAGCTCATCAACGATATCATCCCAAGGCCGCGAATCATTCAACTGCGCGCGTGTCGGGGGCAGTCCGATGAGGTCAAGATAAAGTCGACGGAGCAAAATCATCCGTTTCGCTTCTGGTTGCGTTTTTAATCCCTGCGTCACCCGCCTATCCCCCAAAAGAACGTCAATGGGATTCCCCGCATCGCCCTGCAATGGCATGCGCTTTGGCAACTGAAACGCCCAATGCGCGCGCGGGTCGGCCTCGGCTGTTTCTCCCTTAGGCACCGTCGCACCCGCGGCAATCCATTCTCTTATCGACGTGATTTCATTTGGCTTCAGCGGAGCTCCCTCTGGTGGCATCCTTTCATCCAAATCTTTGGTGGTGATGCGATAAATCAACTCACTGCCTGCCGACTGTCTCGGAATGACAATCGCATCGCCCTTCGCCCCCTTTAGGATATTAGCTGCCGTATCTACGCGCAGACCGGCCTTCTGTTTTAGCGCCCCGTGGCAGGCATAACAGCGAGCCTTAAGTACGGGCTTAATGTCGCGCAGGTAATCGGCAGCATCAATAGTCAGCACAATGAAAAACGCGATTACTCCCTGCCATACCTTATTCATGAAAATACGTTTACACATTTGGGCCGGGGCTCAAGCAATGATTTCTTGGATGGACGAGCCAAAGTCGATGTCTCGGCGTTTATGGCCGGGCAATTCCAGACGGTGGGAGTCGAGTCCAAGCTGGTGCAGTACAGTGGCATGCAGGTCGGTCACGTAGTGCCGGTCCTCCACGGCATGGAAGCCCAGTTCATCGGTAGCTCCATGAGTCATGCCACCCTTGATTCCCCCGCCGGCCAGCCAAACGGAGAAGCCGTAGGGGTGATGGTCCCGTCCGTCCGAACGCTCCGCCCCGGGCGTGCGGCCAAACTCGGTGCCCCACACCACCAGCGTCTCATCAAGCAACCCGCGCTGCTTGAGATCCTGCAGCAGGCCGGCAATCGGTTTATCCACTCCAGCAATATGAGTGCTGTGATTTTCCTTCAATTTCGAGTGTGCATCCCAGCCGCCGTCGTAAATCTGAACAAAGCGCACGCCCCGCTCAACCAGCCTGCGCGCTATGAGGGATTGTTGACCCACGCGCTTGGTCTCCGACTGGTCCATGCCGTAGAGTCTCTTTGTCGCCTCGCTTTCCCCCTCAATCTTCATGACCTCAGGTACTGCCAACTGCATCCGCGCAGCCAGCTCGTAGGCCTTGATTCGCGCACGCATGGCCGGGTCTCCGGGATATTGAACACCAGCTAGGCCATTTAGCTCACGTAACAGGTCCAGTTGGCCCGCACGTTCCTCGCGCGTCACACTGGGGCCGGGGGTGCCAAAGGGCAGCGGGTTGGCCGGGTCCGTGTTCATCGGGATGCCCGAATGTTCCGGGCCAAGATAGCTGCCTCCATGCGCACCCACTCCACCACAACAATCACGCGGTGGCTCACCCAGCACGATAAACTGCGGCAGGTTGTCATTTAACGAACCCAATGCATAGTTTATCCACGAGCCGATTGAGGGATGGAAACCCTCAAAAATATGGTGTCCGGTGTGGAACTGTAGCTGCGCAGCGTGGTCATTGTCGGTGGTCCACATAGAGCGCACGATGGCTAGGTCGTCTATGTGCCTGGCCAGATGCGGCCACCAGTCGCTCATCGCGATACCGCTCTGGCCGTGCTGCCGGTAACCGATTTGCATCGGGTAAACCTTTGGCATCAGGGCGCGCAGGGTGCCGGCAAAGTCGCGTACATTCTTCCGGTAGTAAGGCGAATTCAGCACCGCGTCGCCATAAGGTGTCTCGTTGAAAGTCATGCCCGCGAAGCGGTTTAATTCGGGCTTCGGGTCAAAGCTCTCCAGGTGACTTGTGCCGCCAAGCATGAAATACCAAATGACGTTCTTCACTTTCGGCGCAAAATGAGGCTTGCCAACGGGTGGTGTCCACGCGCCTTCCTTCGCGTTGCCTTCGCGCGCAAGCATTGCGCTCAGCGCCAACCCCGTGAAGCCCATACCGCAGTCAGTCAGGAAATTACGCCGACTGACCCGCCCGCAGCTATTATACCAATCCTTGCTCATCGTATGGTGACAAAATCGTTGTGATTGAAAAGCACCTGCACCAGGTTTTCCCGTGCACGTTGCGCCGGATTCTTCGCTGCAGACACCTTGGTGGCGTTCGCGCCGGCAAACGGTGCGCCGCTCTTGGCCAGTAGCGCCTCCTGAGTCTGCAGAAATTTCAGAGAAAGGATCATCTCCTCCTTGGACGGTGGACGTGAGAGAACCCATTCAAATGCCGCGACGGTAAAAGATTCTTTTTTCTCTGGCGCAAGCTTTTGCGCGAGGATACGCGAGAGGTCCAGCGTCAACGCGCTATTCAGGAGTGCAAGCGATTGTTGCGGCATGACGCTTTCGCGGCGCTCGTAGCATTCATTCGGGTTGGCAAGGTCGAACAGGTCGAGCATCTCCATCTTATTGTCTGGCGTGGTGCGGAAATAAAGGCTGCGCCGTCGCGAGGTTTGTCCGAGGTTGTCGGCCAGTTCGGGCCCGCCCATGGTCAAGTCCAGCTCGCGGGCTGCTGCCAGCATGCTGTCGCGAACCAATTCAGCCTCCATGCGACGCGAGTTCATCCGCCACAAGTGTCGGTTCTTCGCATCTGCCCGGAGGGTAGCCTGCGAGCCTGGCACCGATGATTGCCGGTACGTGGCTGACGTGACGATGAGCCGGTGCAGATGTTTCATACGCCAGTCATTCTTCATCAGCTCGGTCGCCAGCCAGTCAAGCAGTTCAGGATGCGTGGGTGGCCTACCCACAAGACCAAAGTTGGAGGTTGAGGCAACCAGCGGTTTGCCAAAGTGACGGCTCCAGATATGATTCGCCGCCACACGTGCGGTGCGCGGATTGCGTCGGTCCACCATCCAGCGCGCGAGCGCCGTCCGCCGACCGGTGCTTTGTTTCGGGTAGGTTTTGCCCAGCGCGGTATATTTGGAATCGTTTTTTTCTAGGTTTGCCTGTGAGGTCTTGAGCGCCTTCTCTGCTGCAGTGCGCTTCTTGTCATCTGCTGCCTGTAGCAGCACCAATTTTGCCTTGGCCACGGCAGCTTCGCGCTCGGCCTTGGCCGCAGCTTTTTCGAGAGCCTCGTCCGCCTTCTGCAGTTTTGCCTGTTCAGCCGCAACCTTTGCCCGGAATGCGACAAGTTCCCTTTGCGCGGCCTCTAGCTGCTGCTCGGCAAGAGCCTTATCTTTTTTCGCAGTCACCACGGCCCGCTCGAAAGTTCCTCTTGTCGGCTTGTCGAATGGTGAGGCGAGCTTGCCGGGCTTGGTCTTGGCCAGGGTAAACTCGCCGGGCAATTCTCCGACACGCGCTTCCAGGAATTCCGCCACCCCGCTATGAACCCAAATGGCAAATTTTCCGGCGTGCCGTTTCATGGGCATCCTGTAGGTGATATCAAGATGGCCATTAACCCACACATTGAGCAGCTGGCCACGCACGGCGAGGTCAAGGGTTATTTCCTCATTCAGCATGATGGGTCGCTTGACGATACCGGATTGCGGATAGATTTCCTTGCCTCCGGTACGGTGAAAAGCCTGCACGGCGGATGACTTGCCGGAATTGGAGGTGTAGACAGCCTGAGCCTCGAGTGAATCCACCGTGTCGAAAAAGACGCCCACTGAATGATAACGACCCGGGTCACGCGCGATGTATCGCACACGTGCTCGGAAATCACGCGGATGGTTCGTCAATGAAACCATCGTTTGAAACGTGCCGACTTTTTTTAGCGCCAAGCGACCCTTCTCATAAACCCACTCGCCATTGACGATTTTCCAAGTGTCATTCCGGCGTTTCTCAAAATCATCGGTCAGCCAATATTTTTTCGGGACCGGTGGGGTTTTTTTCTGCGTCTCAAAATCAGCAAGGTTTTTACGCGTGGCGACCACGCTGGTTTCCGACTTTTTCAGATTTGCCGTTGCAGCCTGAATGTCCTGCTCGGCCTGACTCAATCCACTTTTGATGAGCGCGGGACGCAGGGCGGGATACCAGCTTTCGGTCGGCAGGGAAACAGGCTGGATATCCATAGGGAAGCGGCCGAAGGCGGAGGGAACCGCGGGGCTCAATGGATTATCCTTCTCGGCAAGGCGATCATCCCCGCGCCGAAAAAAATATGTGACCCGGTCAGGCTCAGCGTCGTAGACACGGGCAAGACCGTCCTTAAGCACCTGCGATTTGCCGTTGTCAGTTTCGGAATCGGTCCCGGCGGTGAGCACATCAGTTCGAAACCCATGTGGTTCAAAAAAGGCGCGGAACTGATAGTACTCCTTCTGGGTAACCGGATCGAACTTGTGGTCGTGGCAGCGCGCGCAACGAAAGGTGAGGCCAAGCAGACCTTCGCTCGTACGCTCAACGGTCTCAAACAGCCACGCGTTGCGATCAAACTTGTACCAGTTGCGGCCGAGGAAACCTGTGGCTCGCAGGGCATTCAAATCTGTGGGGGAAACCTCATCTGCGGCGAGCATTTCGGTGAGCATGCGGTCATAGCCCTTGTCGGCGTTGATTGACTCAATGATCCAGTCTCGCCAACGCCAGATGTGCCGTTGGCTATAGCGGATTTCATTGTTTGGACGGCGTCCATACCAGTCGCTGTAACGCCAGATGTCCATCCAGTGCCTGCCCCACCGCTCGCCATAACGCGGACTGGCAAGCAGTTTGGCAACAACCTTTTTGTAGGCATCGGGCGATTCATCGGCAAGGAATGCGTGCATTTCATCGCGAGTTGGGGGAAGGCCGATAAGGTCGAGGTAAACGCGGCGCAGCAAAACTAACTTGGGAGCAGGTGGATTGGCAGTGAGATTGTGTTCCCGTCGTTGGGCTTCAATGAAATTATCAATGGGATTGCCGAATGAAGATTTGGGGTTGAGCGCTGGAATTGATGGTCGCTTAATTGGCTGGAATGACCAGTGGTCTTTTGGGTTAACTTCTGACTGCTCATGGGCCGGAGCCGGCAGGTCAGCAGAAATCCACCCGCGTATGGCAGCAATTTCTTGTGATTTCAGCGGCTTGCCTTCAGGAGGCATGCGCTCTTCAAGATTCTTGCTGGTAATGCGTGCGAGCAATTCGCTCTCATTGATTTTGCCCTGCGTTACCACCGGGCCAGCCTTAGCACCTTTAAGGATATTGGCAACGGTATCGAGCCGTAGCCCAGCCTTTTGCTTCAGGGCACCATGACAAGCATAGCATCGGGCTTTGAGCACGGGTTTGATATCTTTGAGATAATCGATAGCATTCGAATTGATCTCAGAAACGACAACAAGAAACCCTACAAATGCTCTCCCTATAAGATTCATATGCCCTGACAGGGTAACTTCTTAGAACCCCCGGTCAAGCAGGACGAAAGACAACTGAAACTTTGGTTGTTATCAGCGGAGATCGCAGGGACTTCTCGTGACGAGCTTAGCTAAATCCTTGAGCTTTTTCCCCAACCCGTTGATATCCGCTTTTTTGTTCAAGACAACAAAATCAGCAAAAATATTCTTTTGAGCCATGTCATTTTTCGAAACCATAACGCAATAGTTGTTGTTTACCATCACACCCAAAAATTCCCCAGTGCGACTAAGAACCACATCGCCCTTCTGTGGCTGAAAGC
>CAYUXV010000007.1:0-2667 GCA_964448875.1 uncultured Verrucomicrobiota bacterium | reverse complement strand
GGCTTCCTCCAAGTGTCTTGAGAAATTGTCGGCGATTATTAAAAGGTAGATGAAATGGCATAATCAGGTTGGCTGGGAGACTGAATCCCTGCGTGAGGATTCACAAGGAAAAGCATAACCGAAGCGCAAAATCGTTTCAGTTAACTCATCAATCACGACGAAACCCAAGTCCCCGGGATATTTCACATATCGCCAAAAAGATTACAATGTTGTCTCCACGACTAATTCTCTAAACTTTTCTGAATGTGTCGGTTAAATTAGAGTCCTGCCGTGAGAATGATATCTGACGTTAAAATATGTCATTGCTAAACCTTAGCGAAGTCACATTTTCTTGGGATGGTTCAATCCTGCTCGACCAAATTGATCTGGACCTAAGTCATGGCGAACACGTTGGCTTGCTAGGGCGAAATGGTTGCGGCAAGTCGACACTGATGAAAATGTTGGCCGGGGAAATTGAGGCGGACAAAGGTACCGTTCGACGTGCAAAGAATTTGCGGGTGGCACGACTGGCACAGGAAGTCCCTGAGGGACTCGACGAGAGGGTGGCGGACTTTATTGGAACCGATCTTCAATTTTCCGAAGAAGACCTTTGGCAAAAGGAGAAGGCCGTCGGAGGTGTGCTAAAACAAATGAAACTAAACGGCGATGATCCGTTTAGGACCCTTTCCTCAGGCATGAAACGCCGGGTTTTGCTCGCCAAGACGATCGTGAGTAAGCCGGATGTCCTGCTGCTGGATGAGCCCACCAATCATCTTGATATCGATTCCATCCTATGGCTTGAGGGTTTTCTAAAAAGCTATGCCGGCACATTGGTGTTCGTGACGCATGATCGCGTTTTTCTACAGACGTTGGCCCAGCGTATTATTGAAATAGATCGCGGCAAATTATTTGACTGGAGCTGCGATTACCCAACTTTTTTAAGACGCAAACAGGCTTTTCTGGAAGCAGAAGAAAAACAGAATGCCCAGTTCGACAAGAAACTCGCGCAAGAGGAAGTGTGGATTCGCAAAGGCATTCTGGCGCGACGAACTCGAAATGAGGGACGAGTGCGCGCGCTTGAAAAAATGCGTGAAGAGCGTAAGGACCGCCGCAACCAAATTGGGACTGTGAACATGCAGGCAATGGAAGCAGAGCGATCCGGGCAGTTGGTGGCTGAAACCAAGAATCTTTCGTTTGTCTACGAGATGGAACCCATTGTCAGTGACCTTTCCACGGTCATCATGCGTGGCGATAGAATTGGGATTGTGGGGAAAAACGGTTCAGGCAAGACAACCCTGCTAAAACTTCTCCTTGGGGACCTAAAGCCCACCGAAGGCTCTGTACGTCAGGGCACAAAGCTGGAGATCATTTACTTCGATCAATTGCGTCAACAAATTGATGAAGAGAAATCTATTGCAGAGAATATCGGCGAAGGACAGGGGTCGATCACTATAAATGGTCATCCCAAGAATATTTACAGTTACTTGGAGGATTTTCTCTTTACCCCAGATCAGGCGCGCCAACCTGTCCGACATCTTTCCGGTGGTGAAAAAAACCGACTGCTTCTAGCGCAACTTTTCAAGCATCCCGCAAACCTCATTGTAATGGACGAGCCAACCAATGATCTCGACGCGGAAACCCTCGAGTTACTAGAGGAAATGATCGGCAATTTCAACGGCACACTTTTGCTTGTGAGCCATGATCGCGCTTTCCTCAATAATGTGGTGCAAAGCACATTGGTTTTCGAAGGCAAGGGTGTGGTCAGGGAATATGCCGGAGGTTATGACGATTATTTGGTTCAACAAAAAGCAACTACCCCAAGCGTCTACAAAGGGACTAAACCCACCAAAATCAAACAACCAAAAGCTATCGTAAATAAAATCAAGAAGCTGACATACAAAGAGCAAAAACTGCTGGAAGGTTTGCCTGGGCAAATAGCCCACTTGGAAGAAGAGCAAGCCGGGATTCAAGAACAGTTGGATGATCCCGAATTCTTCAAAAAGCCCTGGCAGGAAACCCAAAAAACAACCCAAAGGCTTGAAACGCTGGAGGCAGAATTGTTTGAAGCATATACTCAATGGGAAGAACTGGATGCGAAAAAATCCAAGCTTGATGAGTAGTTCAAAATGTGGTCTAGAAATCGAAGCCGTATGAACAGAATCTCCAATGTTGCCAGTATTGCATCGAGCGGATTAGAGAGTTCCGAGTCTAGGTTTTTCTGTAACGAATCTGGTTAAAATGACATTATCAGTGTAAACTAATTGCCAGTCGATCTGGTTGGTTCAATATCTAAGGAAAATGAAATACGACAGCAGCAGGCACACAGTTGGGTTCTTGGCGGCAATTATATGTGCTTTACCTTTAAGTGCCTTAACCAAGGGCGCCAAAACTGCGTCCAACTGGAACCAGTTTCGTGGGCCTAATGGAGACGGTGTCAGCACTTCGTCGAATCTTCCAACAGAATTTAGTGGAACAAAAAACGTTCAGTGGCGTACAGCCATTCATGATCTGGGTTGGTCTTCGCCTGTGGTCTGGAAGGATCAGGTATGGGTAACTACGGCCCGGGAAGATGGTTCGGAGCTATTCGCTGTTTGCGTGAACCTGGAGACAGGGAAAATCATGCATGACATCAAAGTGTTTGATGTGGCTAATCCGCAAAACGAATGGTCAGATTTAAACACTCATGCT
>CAYUXV010000006.1:0-21366 GCA_964448875.1 uncultured Verrucomicrobiota bacterium | reverse complement strand
TCGTCGTGAAAAACCACCAGATGCCCATCCTTTGTCGTGCGAATATCCAGTTCAAACCCAATGCCCAATTCCAAACAAGCGGCAAACGCTGGCAACGTATTCTCTGGCGCATGACGCAGCAGTCCCCGGTGTGCGATTAGGATTGGATTTTTCCTTTTTTGCGCACCCGCCTTTTCTCCGACTTTCTCCTTAGTTAGAGGCTTCTTCTCATTACCCATCAAAGACACACACAAACAAAACAAAACAGTAATCAGAATTCTCATTTAATTATCTCTATGCGTTGTGCATGGGTGCTATGCGCATGACCACTACTTTAGTTTAGTGACATACGCATAAAAGGCACCCATCGATTTGCTGCTTAATTTTTCTTCGCCTTCAAGGTCAGTAGGTAAGCCATTACATCGGCTAGTTCCTGGTCATTAAGTAAAATATTCATGGGCGGCATGGGGCTTGCCCCCAGTTTATCAAAACCTTCAGCCAGTTCAGCCGTTGGATTTACAAGGGAGCGCTTGATGTAGTCCGCATCCTTGCGTGAAGCAATACCGTCCAATGCTGGTCCTACAATGCCGCCTTTGCCATCCACCTTGTGGCAGCGGATGCAACCGGCGACCAGGTGGGTATCAAAGATCTTTTTACCGGCTATAGCAGTGCCCTTAACCGGTTCATTGCTCTTCTCTTTGTATATAGGCTCGATTTCGGTCAGTGAAACATCATCCCACCATGCCGTGCCACTAGATTGGCCCCAACCGCCGTAGAGACAGTTTACAGTCACCTCGCGATCCTGTTCATTCTTGAATTCGGTTTCCACTTTCACCCAGCCCGAGGTCTTCTTAACTCCCTTGGTTTTGGCTGCATGCTGCAACTCATGGACGCCCATTAGCGCACCGTTCCCGGTTCCTTGCAGATTGTCTGTTCGCACCCAAGCGCTCATCACATATTTGCGACCGGCTTTGAGGCGAACACGGGCAAACAGGCTGGAGTCGTGCCGCGTGTCGGCACTGATGCGTAGGGAATTCTTGCCACTCTTAACAAACTCCTTGCGCGTTTCTACCGCATGCTTGAGGTCAGGATTACGACGGCTGTAGGTGCGCTCGCTCCAGTTGGTGGGTAGTTTGTTTTCACCGACCTCTTCAAAGGAAGCGTTGGGCAGTAGATTCGGCCCGCGTTTGTAGCCGACAATGTTGAGCTCGGCAGCTCCTGTCGCCTGCAGGGCTGCACGTAACCATTCGTCCTTGGCATTGACCGGTTGTTGCATCAATAGCGAAGCAGTCTTTTTGTGATCATCACTCTTCGGTAGCGATGCCAGTTTAGTAAAGGCGACTAGTCGCACCTGAAGATTCTTATCTGCCAGAGTAGCACTATCATAAAGCATCGTGGCATCGGTCTTGCCAGTGCCCAGTGCCCGTAACGCATTACGGCGTAGTTCCGCCGAAGGATTAATTAAGGCTGCAGTATGGGTTTTCTGATCCAGTGCATTGAGACCTTTCAAGGCCCAGAGAGCGTGGATGGCTCCATGACCGCCCTTGGTGGTGAGGGCTTTAAGAGCGCCCACCGCATCAGTCCGTTTGTTATCCACGAGTACCCGTTGGGCAGTTTGTCGCCAGAAAAGATTGTCGTGACTTAACGCCTTAACCAGATCTTTGGCATGAAGATGCTTGGTGGTATCCAGCTTGAGTGCCTTGGAGTTATGATTTTCATACACAACTCGGTAAATCCGCCCATGTTGGCGGTCGCGGTTGGGGTTGATATGGGCATTGCCCCGTCCGTTCTTGGCATCGTAACCGGCTCTGCCTTTATTGGGTGTGGGGTTATGTTGGATAATAAAATTATACCAGTCGGCTACCCACATGTTTCCATCAGGGCCCACTTCGGCAACAATTGGGCTAAACCATTCATCGGCACTGGCAATAAAGCTATAGGCATTGATAGCTTCATAACCTGAATCCTTGGCGTGTACATCGTACATGCCAAGCAAGTTGCCGGTAGGGCCGCAGATAAATGCCCGTCGGTTGCGCCAATTTTTCGGAAAGCCTGATGAGGTGGCAAAAGCATGACCGCAACCGGCAGTGTAGGCATTAAAGGCATCAACCTGACGGATATTAGGGGTGATGGGATAAAAACGCGGGGTGCTGGCAATCATTTTGGCGCTCTTGCCACGCTCTTTTCCGTACACTGTTGCAGGCAGGCCTCCAAAGAACGTGGGATTATTATTTGCTGTGGAACCGAAGACATCCCCCGCTTCATTGAAGCCGACTCCCCAGGTATTGTTATTAAACTGGTGGAGAAACTCGATATCTGATCCATCGGATTTAAAACGAAACACGCCCATGCCGAAGTTGTGCTTTTCCCCGTTAACCTCGCCGTTGAAACGTGAATAGCCCACGGTCCCATAGATCCTGTTGTCAAAGCCGTAACGTAGGTTGCTCGGGCCTGCGTGGGTATCCCCCACACCGAACCCCTTGAAGAGCACCTCGCGTACATCCGCCTTGTCATCACCATTGGTATCCTTGAAGAAGATGAATTCCGGCGCATGCGCCACAATGATGCCACCGCGCGCAAAGGTGAATGAGGTGGGGATGTTCAATCCGTCTGCGAAGATTTTTACTTTATCACATTTGCCGTCGCCATCGGTGTCCTCCAGAATCTTGATACTGTCGTTACCCTTGCGGCCTTCCTTGATCTCGTTGGGGTAATCCACACTCTCGGCCACCCACAAGCGCCCGCGCTCATCCCACTGCATATAAATGGGATTCACGATCTGTGGCTCAGCCGCAAAGAGTTCCAAACGGAAACCTACCGGCACCTGTGTATACTTCATGCTCTCGGCTGCTGAGAGCGGTAGTTGGTAAGGCAGTGGCTCAGGTCGTTTTTCGTAGTTCGGGATATTGTCGCGTTTTTCGTATTTGAGAGATGCGCGGCTTTCCAGAAACGCGTGGTAACGGGCCTGTGCTGAGTCGCCTGCAGCCCAGAGAATACCGCTCTTTAGCAGTTGATGAAAACCGGCATGGTTCCAAACCCGAACGTCGTGACCGGAGGCGGTGTAAAACACTCGACCTTTACCTTGCGTGCGTACCCATGTCCATGGCTCAGGTTTGGTATGAGGGTCACCCTTCATGGCATCACGCATCATCAGTACCGTACGGTTCTTCGGATTGTGGTTGGTGTGAAAATACGTTTCGTCCCATGCTTCAAAGGCTTTTACATCCTTCATGGCCGGGTGTTTGGAATCGGTTACCCGTGCACTGAAGATGGCTCCCTGATGGCTTTTGAAACGTCCACCTACCAGTTGATCAAATTCCGGTTCATTCCCAAAACACCAACTCGCGCAGTGCACTGGCACAAACCCGCCGCCATTCTCCACATAGTTCTTAAGATTCTTCCACTGATGTGGCTGGATGGTGCCGTGGTTTGCATATAGCAGTAACACATCGAATTTATTCAAGTATTTGGCGTCACCCAATGCTTCTTCGACACTGACAGTATAATCGAAATATATTGCATCCCGTCCCAACGCCTTGGCCAGCATGGGGTAGTATTCGTTGGAGTTATGATGCTTGGCTGGGTGTCCAAGGAAGAGCACACGTAAGGGGCCTGCCTCAACAAGTATAAGGCTCAGCATCAGGAACGCTATAGTCAGAAGTCGATTTTTCATGGTTGATTAAATTAAGTTATTGTTTGTTGCGAACGGCATTGGCGTTGGTTTTGGGTAGCCACTTGGCAAGTCGCTTTTTTACCGAAGCTAATTCTGGTTTATCGGCCAAGTTGGTAAATTCGTCAGGATCGTTTTGATGGTCATAAAGTTGTTCCTCGCCATTGGGGTGGCGGATGTAACGGTAGCGCTGGCCACGCGCGGCGTGGTTGCCCTTGCCCCAAGTGGTGATGGAGGGGCGCTCCCATTTAGTCCTCGGACTCTTTAGTAGTGGCACGAGGCTAACGCCATCGAGATCGTTGCGTTTAGGCAAGCCGCAGAGTTCATTGAGAGTGGGATAGACATCCAGCAGGTTTACAGGTTTATTGCATACGGTGCCGGGTTTTGTGATGCCGGGTGCAACAATCATGAACGGAACGCGCGTGGATTCCTCGAAGAGCGTAAATTTTTCCCATTGCTGCTTTTCACCAATGTGCATGCCGTGGTCTGACCACAAGACAATGATGGTGTTTTTTGCGTGAGGGCTTTTATCAAGAGCATCTATCAAGCGTCCCACCTGTGCGTCAGCAAAACTAATCGAGGCGAGATACCCGCGCACGGCGCCGCGCCATTCGTCATTCTTTACCAACCACTCGTGCCATTGCTTGCGGATTCCATAATGGCCGTGCTTAGGTACATCCTGAAGATCATCTTTCTGAATTTTCGGTAGGAACACTTTATTTTTTGGATATAAATCAAAGTATTTCTGGGGCACATACCACGGAATGTGCGGACGGAAAATGCCTACCGCTTGAAAGAATGGCTTAGAGTGTTTGCGTGCCAGTTCGCCTGCTGCCCAGTCCACTACTTTATGGTCGGCAGTTTGATTTTCGGGTTGACTGTCAGGTGCCCAATCAAAAAAGTGAGGCGGTCGACCTTCGGTACTTTTGCCGACGGCAATAGGTTTGGAATAAAGGTAGCCATTAGATGCCCGTTTGGCCTCCGTTGCCTTGGGCCAAATCGGGTCGGGCATCGGTTGGTCTGCCGCCGGCCAGTAGTGGTCCCATAATTTCGCCTCATTCTGTTGTTTGCCATAGCCGCCGGTAATCCATGAAAGGCAATGGAAAATCTTTCCACCACCAAAAGCAGTATAGCCACCTGCTCGGAGATGTTCTGGCAACGTAATCGCCTTTGTGAGTCTGGAACTCTTTCGCCAATCCTGACCATTATTGTAGACGCCTGAAGAAGAAGGGGCGACACCTGTCATGATAGCGACGCGCGAGGGATTGCAGGCTGGTGCCGCACAGTGTGCGTTGGTGAAGAGAATTCCACGTTTGGCTAAGCGATCAAGATGAGGTGTTTGAACCCCTTTGCGACCTCCCATGCAATTAACCCAGTCATTCAAGTCGTCAACGGCGATAAAAAGCACGTTTGGCTTTTGGTTGGAAAATGCCAATTGACCTATTAGAAGAACTATGCCGGCAATGATACGCATGCTGTGGATGCATTCATGTTAGGCTATTTAACCTGAGTAGACAATGAGGATCCCTCTTCCGGATAGTCGATTTCTCCCAGTTCTCGGCGGGTTTCCTCAACGTCAATGAATCTTATTAGAAGAAGGAAAATAATTTGAGCGATTCCGGCTCCCAGATAAATCATGGAGTAATCCGGAGAGTTCCCCATTTCACCGGCTAATTTTGTACCTGCAGTGCCCGAAACATTCAACAAGGCCATGTAGGCAGTAAACTGGGTTCCTGCTATCACTGGCCAGCTGACACTCATGAAAATAGAAAAAAGGGAAACAGTCATTATGCCGATCGAAAATTGTTCGGCGAATATGAAGCATGCGACAAGCGGGCGGTTGTCCCAGTGTTGCTCAAACGTCGAGAAAGCGATCCAAACAATCCCAAGTACAACAGTTGCTGTCCCAGCAGTTCGTTTGGCCGTGAATCTATCGGCCATAAAGCCACCCAAAAAGGACCCCCCCAGAGCGAAAAAATATCCTCCGCCAATCAACTTGGAGTAATCCTCCATTGACCAGTCATGTTCCTGTGTGAAAAGAAGTTTGGAAACAATTGAAATCACGTGCTGTCCTACCATAATGACGAGTGCCAGTGCAGCGGCTAACCTGGTTGAAGGCAGGGAAAATGCTTTACGAAAGGATATGAATAATGCGCTAGCTGATGCAGTAGCTGCTTCGACAGCGGGAGTCGTCGTTTTCTTGAGGTTTTTTATCGGGCTCCAGGGGAAGAGTCTTTCTCCTTCGGGTTCACGTAGGAAGATAGGGGCCATCATCTCAATTATCATTATGATAGCCTGTAATGAAATGGCAAGATGCAGACCATGCCTGGCTGTGAGCACGCCCATCACTGATCCTCCAATGATAGTACCAAGATAAGCCGCTGCTCGCATGAATCCATTCGCTTTGCCTCGTTCATTTTCAGGTAAAAGGTCTACAGCCAAGGCATCCACCGAAACATCCTGAAGAGAGGCGAACACGTTGTGGATGGCGATTATCCAGAGAAGAGTTGTCATGGCCTTGACAAGGTCGGGTAGGAGCAAAATCAAAAGGAGAGTTATGGTCATCATTGATTGGGCGATGAGGATCCATAATCGTCGGCGTCCCATGGCCAAAAATTGGAAATCGAATCGATCTATAATCGGTCCCCAAATAAATTTAAATGTCCACGGTAATTGAGCCATAAATGTAATTCCCGCTAACTCTTTGAGTCCATAGCCTTGAGTGGCAAGAAATATGGCCAAGGTCCCCGTCACAAACCCAAAGGGCATGCCTTGGGCCAAATACATCAGGCAAAGTGTCATCAACCGCAGTCGCGGCGAACTTTCCAAGGCGGGGGTCACAGGTGAGATAGGGTTACTGACAAAGTGTCCATGGCCAAGTCATTTCACCCTGTCCATTTAGCCTGTTCATTCGTAGGCTTTGCCCCCGTCCCATTCCTATGATTAAGGATATAAAGAAAATCAGGGTCATCGATTCCCATACCGCAGGGGAACCCACACGCGTGGTGGTTTTCGGTGCTCCAGAAAAACCTGGATCTACGCCCACCGAGTGGCGCGAGTTTCTGCGCAATGAACACGATTGGCTGCGTACCGCGATAGTTTGTGAACCCCGCGGGCATGAGGCAGTTGTGGGCGCGTTCTTGTGCGAACCGACTCAGCCAGATTGTGTGGCGGGTTTGGTGTTCTTCAACAATGTTGGTTACCTGCATGGCTGCCTGCATGGAACCATCGGAGTGACAGTAACACTCGAACACTTGGGCCGATTGAAAGACGGCGAATACAAATTTGAGACACCCACAGGTATAGTCGCTGTGTGTTCACCGGAGGATGGCTGGGTTTCCGTGCGCAATGTTCGTAGTTGGTGCCACGCAGTGCAAGTACCGGTGGAAGTACCAGGCTGGGGTAAGGTGCAGGGTGATGTGGCTTGGGGTGGCAATTGGTTTTTCCTCATTGAGGCCGGCGACACGATCAAAGTCGACTTCAGTAATTTGGATCAACTTACCGATTTTACCTGTGCGGTTCGCAAGGCACTGGAAGAGAACGGCATCACGGGCGCGGAGGATGGCGAAATTGACCATATTGAGGTCTTTGGTCCTTCGGCGAGTGATGAGGCTGATAGTAAAAATTTTGTCCTTTGCCCCGGCCTCGAATACGACCGCTCACCTTGTGGCACCGGCACCAGTGCTACCCTCGCCTGCCTGCAAGCTGCTGGCAAGCTCGGGCCCGGGCAGACATGGCGGCAGGCCGGGATTCTCGACACAATCTTTGAAGGGATTGTGGAGGAAGCACCCGAGGGCGGGGTTTTTCCCACGGTCAAGGGCCGCGCCTTTATCACGGCTGAGTCGGAGATGATTGTGCATCCGGATGATCCATTCGGTCACGGCATCGTTCATTCAAAATAACGTGCCTGAGGAATCACAGGAAGTACTCATCGTTGGCGGCGGCGTCATTGGCCTCTGTTGCGGTTGGTATCTCTCCAAGTCCGAGCGCAAGGTCACCATTCTCGATCGAGATCCATCCCGGAAATCCGCCTGTTCGGATGAAAATGCCGGGATGGTGGTGCCCAGCCATTTCATTCCATTGGCTGCTCCAGGCGTTATTAGTCAGGGGCTCAAGTGGATGCTCAATTCCAAGAGTCCCTTTTATATGAGGCCGAGGCTTGATCCCGCACTTTGGAGTTGGTGCTGGAAATTTTTCCGCCATGCCAACGCGCGCCATGTGGAAAACAGCAAACCCTTCCTCAGCACCCTCAGTCTCGAAAGCCGCCGGTTGTTTTTGGAATTAGCCGATGAACTGAACTTCGACCTCGCCAAGCGTGGGTTGATGATGCTCTGCCGCACGGAAGCCGGCCTTGAAGACGAAGCTAAAGTCGCAGCCCAAGCCGCCGCCGTGGGCGTGGAAGCAGAAGTGTGTGATGCCGCCCGCGTGCGCGAACTTGATCCCGACATTGCCATGGACGTGGTCGGCGGCGTGTGGTTCTCTCAGGATTGCCATCTTGATCCGTTGGAATTCATGGAAGAACTACGGCGCGGCATCCGCGAACGCGGCGGGGGTTTCTTGGATGCCGAATGCAAAAATTTCATTCGTAATGGCGATCGAATCACCACTATCGAAACCGCCACCGGCGAACGACTCAACGCCGAGCACGTCATTCTCGCCGGCGGCGCTTGGACGCCCAGCCTCAGTCGCCAACTCGGCCTGAGCATTCCTATGCAGGGTGGTAAAGGCTACTCGCTCACGCTGCGCAATCCCGCCGAGTTGCCTCGCCTTTGTTCGCTGCTTCAAGAAGCCCGCGTCGCCGTCACCCCCATGGGCGGCAAACTCCGCGTCGGCGGCACGATGGAAATCTGCGGCACCGATTTATCCGTAAACCGCAAGCGCCTCCAAGGCATCATCGAGGGCTTCTGCAAATTTTTCCCCGCCTTCGCTCCTGACGATTTCTCCGGCATTGAGCCGTGGTCCGGCCTGCGCCCCTGCACGCCCGACGGCCTTCCTTGCATCGGCCCTGTCCCAGGCCTGCAAAATACCACTGTCGCGACCGGCCATGCCATGCTTGGACTCAGTCTTGGCCCAGTTACAGGCAAACTCGTCACCGATCTCATTACCCACGGCAAACCGGAGCTAGATGTCGAACTGCCCAAGCTCGCGCCGAATCGTTTTGGGTGACATCTGCGTGCTCTCTGCCAAGATACCGCTGTTCATGAAATGTATTTTATTCACTGCTTTCGTGGCATTCGGGATTTATGCTGCTGAGCCGGTAGCGTTGCAATTTGAAAATCTCCAATCCATTGATGGCTCTGCCAAGTGGGATTGGTGGCAAGTGCGTACGGCGTTTGTGCCGGGAGATAAGCCAATGTGGGTTACCACGATGTCCGAGACTGGCAAGGGAAGTTCACATGATTTTCACGATATCTACCAATCCATCAGCCGTGATGGTGGCAGGAACTGGAGCAGGCCTTTAGTCATTGCCGCATTAAAACGTACAAAACAGGCTGACGGCTATGAAGTGGCTCCGGGCGATTTGTGGCCTACATTTCACACTAAGAGTGGAATGGTGCTGACGACGGGCAAGACGTTTAATTTTGCCGATGGAACGCGTGAGAATCGCCTGCGCGAAAAAGTGTCCTATGCGGTCATGAACCCAAAGAACGGCGTGTGGGGCTCGATGCGTTTTTTGGCCATGCCGGCGAAGGATCATAGTGGAGCTACCATCACGGGTGCCAATGCTGGATGTACGCAACGCGTGGGTTTGCCCAACGGCGACATTCTATTGCCGGTGCGCTATTGGCGCGACCCCAAGAAGCACAATTACACGAGCATCGTGGCACTCTGCTCGTTTGACGGCAAGACGCTCACCTACAAGAAGCATGGGACCGAACACAACATACCACAGGACCGTGGATTATATGAGCCTTCGTTAACGAAATTTGACGGGCGATATTATCTGACTATGCGTGCGAATCATTCAGCATTTGTCACGAGCGGAAAGGATGGGATTCATTTTGAGCCCATCCGTGAATGGAAGTTTGATGATGGTGAAGCCCTCGGCAGCTACAACACTCAGCAGCACTGGGTAACCGTGGGCGGCGGATTGTTTCTTGTGTACACCCGCAAAGGTGCCAACAACGATCACATTATGCGTCATCGCGCACCGCTCTTTATAGGGCAGGTTAATCCCAAGACGCTGCGCTTAATGCGCGCCACCGAGCGCATTCTCATCCCGGAAAACCACGCCACGCTTGGTAACTCGGGCATTTGCCGCGTCAATGACAACGAGAGCTGGGTGACCTGCGGTGAGGGACTCATTTGGCTTGGCAAACGCAAAGGCCAGCTCAATAAGGTTTTTTTTGTCAAAATTACTGTAAAGTAACCTAATCAATGCAGCCCGTGAAACGACTATCACCCATCATCTTGGCCATTCTTATTACCCCCTGTTTGGTTGCGGCTATAAAGCCGGAGCGCCTCGCGTTGTGGAAAAATCGTGCGCCGATCGGGAAGGGTGAGTTTAAACAGGAGGAGGCCTGGATAACCGTGCATAGGCCGGCTAAGGCAAATGGAGCGGCGGCGATCATTTGTCCCGGTGGTGGATATGGCGGATTGGTAAAGGGTGCAGAAGGTCACGGCATTGCTGCGTGGCTTAATCGTCATGGCATCACCGGAGTGGTGCTTGAGTATCGACTACCCAAAGGCCGCTCTTTTGTGCCGTTACTTGATGCCCAGAGAGCACTACGCATGGTTCGATCCAATTCTGTGAAATGGGGCATCAAACCCAATCGCATCGGGATCATGGGGTTCTCTGCCGGAGGACATCTTGCCTCTACAGCGGGAACACATTTTGATGCGGGCAATCTCAAAGCTTTAGATCCAGCGGAACGGGTTAGTTGCCGTCCGGATTTTATGATTCTTGTTTACCCAGTCATCACCATGGGGCCTGGCACACATCAAGGCTCAAAAACCAATCTTTTGGGGAGAAAAGCAGGGCGCAAATTGATTGAGCTGTTCTCCAATGAGAAACAAGTGACCGACCAGACACCACCTACATTTCTAGCGCATGCGATTGATGACCGGCCTGTACCTCCTATAAATAGTCGGCAGTTCTATGCTGCTCTGAAGTCAAAAAAAGTCCCAGCAGTTTATCTTGAACTGCCTAATGGCGGCCACGGACTTAACGGCTACAAAGGTCCAAGTTGGGATGCCTGGCAGAGCAAATCTCTAGCTTGGTTGCATGAGTTGAAATTGATCCCCTAAAGGAGAAATAATTTGAGCATAAACGAGAAATTTTGGCGCCTTCTTGTGTTAGGGTTTTCTCTAAGTATAACTTTGTTTTCCAAAGCAGAGACCAGTAAACCCAATGTTCTTTTTATTGCCGTGGATGATTTGCGAGACTGGGTGGGGTTTATGGGAGGTTATAAAGGAAAAGTGTATACCCCACACATGGATAAATTGGCCTCGCAAGGCACCGCTTTTTTAAACGCCCATACAGCTGCTCCGGTATGTTGTCCGAGCCGGACAGCGGTGATGAGTGGTTTGCTTCCTTCCACTTCAGGCATCTACAACAATGGTCAATGGTGGAAGCCTAATCTGCCCGATCTGGTGACCATGCCGGAACATTTTCGTAATAACGGTTATCTGGCTGTAGGTGCGGGGAAAATTTTCCATCACACCGTCGGTAATAACCCGCCGGCAATCTGGGATGAATTTCAACGCCTTGTGTTTAATGACGACGCATTTTCCCGTAGCTCCGGGCGTTATCTTACTCTATATCCCTACACGAGGAGACAACCGGTCCCTGAGGAGTTTCCCTACAGTGGGATCACACTTTATTCGCCTGAAGTGGATTGGGGAGTGCTGCCCAAACAAGAGAACGAGATGGATGATTATCAGACGGTAAAATTCTGCACCGATTTTTTAGCTCGCAAACACGATAAACCTTTTTTTTTGGCCTGCGGAGTTTTCCATCCACACCTTCCCTGGTATGTGCCCAAGAAGTATCTCGACCTCTATCCGGAAGATCAGGTTCGCCTGCCCGAAGTGTTTAATCAGGATATCAACGATGTTCCCCGCGCGGGCCAGAAGATGGCACTGCGAAAAAATCAGGATCTGGAAAAAGTACGAGCTGCAAAAAAATGGAAATCGGCAGTTGCTCATTACCTTGCGAGCGTGACCTATGCAGATGCAAGAATTGGACAGTTGCTTAAAGGGCTGGATAAAAGCAGTTATGGAAAAAACACCATCATCATTTTGTGGTCGGATCACGGATGGCACTTTGGGGAGAAAGAACATTGGCACAAACGCACGCTTTGGGAGGTTTGCACCCGTGTGCCTTTCATAGTTGTTGCCCCTGATGTCGGCAATCCACGTCAAATTTCAAATGAACCAGTCTCGCTCATCGATATTTTTCCCACTTTGATTGAGCTTTGTAAGCTGACGAATAAACCAGAGCTTGATGGAGTGAGCTTGGTGCCTGTAATAAAAAATCCAAAGTCTTCGCGCAAAGAACCCGTTATTACCGTGAGCGAAGAGAGGCATTCTTCAGTGGTGGATCGCCGTTACCGATTGATTCGGTATAGTGACGGAACTGAGGAGCTTTATGATCGCAAGCATGATCCACACGAATGGAAGAATCGGGCCTCTGATCCTTCTCTTCATGCGATAAAGGAACGTCTCGGTGGGTTTGTTCCTCAAAAATGGGCTTCGCCAGCGCTCATTAAAAAAGCATTCCAGTTTGATCCGAAAACCTACACCTGGAAGCACAAGAAAACCGGCCAAATTATTCAAGGAGGGAAAACTCCTTAAAGTTTTTTCTTGCTTGAGAACTTACATTGTTGAAGACACGCTTCACTCACGCATGAAAACATTGATACGATCTTTCCTTTTTGGCGCACTTTTTTGTTTTATTTTTCAAACCCAAGCCAGTGATTTTGGGGTAAAGAAAACCAAGTCCGGAGTGACCGTTAATTATAAAGGCAAGCTCTTGACGCGATATGTTATTGGTCAATCGAACAAACCCTTCATGTGGCCGGTTATTGGACCCAACGGTAATGAAGTGACTCGTGCGTTCCCGATGGAGAAACGCGAAGGCGAGAGGCACGACCACCCACATCATCGCTCAGTATGGTTTGGTCACCAAGGGATTGGAGGTTTTGATACCTGGCATGAACCGGCCAGTGGCCGAAAGACTTCATTGGGCTCCACGGTGCATCGTGAGTTTGTGAAAGTGCAGGGAGGTGACACTGCAGTGATTGTGACGCGTAATGACTATATTGGTGACGGCAAAAAACTTCTGGCTGATGAAAGGACTCACATTTTCAAAGTGGAAAATGGCCAACGCATCATTGATGTAAATATTACCTTTACTGCCGAGCATGGTGACTGTGTGTTGGGCGACAAGAAGGATGCTGGCTTCAGTGTGCGCGTGGCCACGAGCATGGATGTGGATAGCAAGAAAGGCGGTCGCCTTATTAATAGTCACGGTGTTACCGACAAGGCAGCTTGGGGCAAGCGTGCTGAGTGGGTGGACTACCATGGACCGGTTAAAGGCAAGACCGTAGGGGTTGCGATTCTCAATCATCCATCCAGTTTCCGTCATCCCACTCCATGGCACGTTCGCACCTATGGTCTCTTTACAGCTAATCCTTTTGGTCTCAGAAGTCTGGGGCAGGGTGAGAATGGTTCCTTCACCTTGAAGAAAGGTAAGAGTATTACCTTGAAGCACCGCGTAATCTTCCACAAGGGCGACGAAAAATCTGCAAAAATTGCTGATGCATACAAGGCCTATGCGAGTGAGAAATAATGCGTGAGCCTGCCCTACCAGTGATTACTCTTACCACTGTTACGTGTTGGTCGGTTCGATGAAAAATGTGACCGATACTATGAGCGAACTGCATCGGCGTTTCGGTGGAAGGCATTAGTCATTCGACTTTTCCTTAAACGTCATTCGGCAAAGAGCTGGAAGTACTACCAATGTTAAAGCGGTGGCTGTAAGGATGCCGCCGATCACTACGGTAGCCAAAGGGCGTTGAACTTCAGCACCAGTGCCAGTTGCGATGGCCATGGGGAGAAAGCCTAGCGAGGCGACCAGTGCAGTCATTAACACGGGACGCAAGCGGGTGATGGCACCTTCGCGGATGGCATCCTCCAACGATTTTCCCTCCTCTCGCAATTGGTTGATGAAGGTGACAAGGACTAGACCGTTCAACACCGCGATACCGGAGAGGGCAATGAACCCAACGGCGGCAGAGATTGAAAAAGGCAGACCACGCAGGGCCAGAGCAATCACGCCGCCAGAGAGGGCGAGAGGGACGCCGGTGAAAACCAGTAATGCGGGGCGCACGGAGCGGAAGGTGGTGTAGAGCAGCAGGAAGATCAGTACAAAACACATCGGGACGAGCACACTCAAGCGCGCTCTGGCAGAGAGCAGGTTTTCATACTGGCCACCCCATGCCAGCCATGCACCCGATGGCAGTGTGACCTCCTGTGAGATCGCAGCACGGGCTTCTTCAACAAAACCTGCGAGATCACGGCCACGCACATTACATTGCACTACCACGCGCCGCTTACTGTTTTCACGGCTCACCTGATTAGCGCCCTCGACTCGTTCAATGGTGGCCAGACCGCTCAATGGCTGCGCAGGCGCGATGTGCGTCGCGTGCGGATCTCCGGTGAGCTGGGTGCCAATTGTGGATTCCTGATGGCGTTGCAGGGGAATGAGCAGATTTTCAAGGACATTTGGGCGCGCACGTAGTTCTTCGGGAAGACTCACGACAATGTCGAATCGTCGATCGCCTTGGAATACTTGTCCAGCCGCGCGGCCACCGATGGCGATGTTTACAGTGTCTACTACCCTGTCGCTGTCAAGCCCGAGACGGGCAAGTCTGGCTCGCTCGGGACGTACAGTTATGATCGGCATCCCAGTGGTT
Source organism: uncultured Verrucomicrobiota bacterium (assembly GCA_964448875.1). Taxonomy (GTDB): domain Bacteria; phylum Verrucomicrobiota; class Verrucomicrobiia; order Limisphaerales; family UBA1100; genus UBA6614. The sequence continues at coordinate 6,798 of CAYUXV010000006.1, read as the reverse complement.
TGCTCGACCTTCACATCCTCCGCGCCTCTGATATGCCCGAGTACGCTGGCCACCTGCTCGGCAGTGGCACGCAACGCCATCGGGTCATCGCCAAATACTTTCACCGCCACATCACCACGTACGCCTGCAATCATTTCATGAAACCGCATTTCGATTGGCTGCGTGATTTCCCAACGATGACCGGTCTGTCCAGAGATGGCCTCTCGCAACTTGTTTACCAGCGCGTGCTTGGAGAGTTTTGGGTCGGGCCATTCGTTGCGCGGTTTAAAAATGATAAATGTATCGGACACACTAGGCGGCATGGGGTCGGTCGCCATGTCAGCCGTACCCGTTTTGGAGAATACTACCTCCACCTCAGGTAATTTCTTTACAGCCGTTTCTACGTTGAGTTGCATACGCGTGCTTTGCTCAATACCAGTGCTGGGAATGCGCATGGCATGCATTGCAATGTCGCCCTCATCCAGTTGCGAGGTGAACACCTGCCCCAGCCTTGTGAAGCCAATACCAGTGCCCAACAGCAGCACGAGTGCGCTCACCACCACCAGCACCCGCTGACGCAGGGCAAAATTCAACGCGGGCGCATAAGTCTTGCGGGCGACTGACATCAATCGATTTTCCTTTTCCGCCACCTTGCCACGCACCAGCAACGCTACCATCGCGGGCACAAATGTGAGTGAAAGAATGAAGGCTGCAGTAAGTGCGAAGATCACCGTGAGTGCCATGGGATGGAAGAGTTTCCCTTCCACTCCAGCCAGCGCCAATATGGGTACATATACCATAATGATGATTATTTCCCCAAAGGCCGTAGCGCGCCGCACCTCGTGGCTGGCTGCACGCGTGACTTCCAATCGCTCTTCTCGCGTAAGTAGCCGGCCCAGTTCACGTTGCTTGTCGGCAAGACGACGCAGGCAGTTTTCCACAATGATCACAGAACCATCGATGATGATCCCAAAATCAATTGCGCCGAGGCTCATCAGGTTTCCGCTGATTCCAAAATGCGTCATACCCAACGCAGCCAGCAACATGGAGAGCGGGATGGCCAGTGCAGTGAGGCAGGCGGCACGGAAGTTTCCCAGCAAAGCAAAGAGCACAACCACTACCAACATAGCTCCGAAAAAGAGGTTGTGGGCTACTGTGTCGATGGTGGCGTGTACCAGCCGGGAGCGATCCAGCACAGCGCGTGCAGTAACACCGGCTGGCAAGGATTGTTTCACCTCCTCGAATTTCTCGCGTACTGCTACCGCCACCGCGCGGCTGTTGGCGCCGCTGAGCATCATGGCCGTGCCAACCACTGCTTCACGGCCATCCACGCTGCCGCTGCCCAAGCGTAGTTCGCCGCTGATCTTCACTTTCGCCACTTGGCCAATGGCGACGACCGTGCCACGGTGTTCCTTGAGCACGACTTGCTTAATATCCTCCACTCCGCGCAGTCGAGCATCGGCGCGCACAAGGGCCGCTTCGCCGTGACGTTCGACAAACCCAGCGCCGAGGCTGCGATTGTTTTTTTCCAGGGCGAAAATCACATCCTGCAGTGTAAGCCCATAGCTCTGCAGCGCACGCGGGTCCGGAAGGACGTGGTACTGTTTCGCATAGCCGCCAATGGAGTCCACGTCGGCGACATTAGGCACGGTGCGTAGTTGCGGACGGATTATCCAGTCCTGCACGGTGCGCAAGTAGGCGAGTCTCTGTACACGATTGGTGCGCCACTCACCTTCGGGAGTGCGATAGTCACCTTGGTTTTCAAACTCCACTGTCCACATCAACACTTCGCCCAAGCCAGTGGTAATCGGTCCCATTGCTGGCTCAATGCCTTCAGGTAAATCCTCACGTGCGCGGTCCAAGCGCTCACCCACAAGCTGTCGGGCAAGATGGATCTCCATCGATTCCTCGAACACCGCCGTCACCTGGCAGAATCCGTTTCGGGATACCGAGCGTGTGTGCTGCAGGCCGGGTATGCCGGTCAGAGCTGTCTCGATGGGGAAGGTAACAAGCCGCTCCATGTCCTCCACCGAGAATGCCGGTTGTACGACATTGATTTGCACCTGCTTGTTGGTGATGTCTGGTACCGCGTCGATAGGCAGCTGCCACAATGACTGCGCGCCGACCAATGCCAGCACCAGTGTGGCTACCACCACGAGAATGCGGTTGCGAATGGATGACTGAAGGATGCGTTCAAGCATAATTCAAAACAATCAGTGGCTGTGGTCGTGCCCCGCCTTGGCTTTGCCAAACTCGGCCCTTAAAATAAAACTCCCCTTAACTACAACTTTGTCACCTTCCTTGAGACCGGAAGTTATAGGCATCCATCCACCCGTTGGTTTGCCGGTTTTCACCGTCTGTTGTTTGTAGGCGAAAGACGTGTCTTTTACTGGCACGTAAACAGTTGGCTTGCTGTTAACATATTGAATAGCCTCGACGGGCACAGTCAAAATGGGCTTGGGTTCGCCAATGGAAAGCAAGGCGGTTAAAAACTGGCCGGGTCTCCATTGGCCATTGGTATTACCCACTTCCACACGGGCTTGCATTGTACGCGTCTCTGAATCCACCATTCTACTGACATAATTCAATAATGTGTCTACGGGGATATTACCCGAGCCATAAGCCTTGATAGGGTTATTGGTGTCCGGATTTACTAGAGACACTTTCTGTCCCTCACGGACATTCCCAACACGATCAGGTGGCACTTCCAACAGCACCCACACACTCGACAGATCGGCGAGAATAAGCAGGTGTGGTTGGTTCGGGCTGACATTTTCGCCCTCTGTCACCTCACGTTCGACTACCGTTCCATCTCGCGGGGCCAGCACGGTGTAATGCTGCGCAAGCTTGCGGTTTTTCTGAAGATTCAAAATTTTCTCCTCATTCATCCCGAATAGCTCGAGTTGATTGCGCGCAGTGGCCACGTTTGCGCTTTCGGCCTTGAAGACGCTCTTCGCCTTTGCTAGATCCCTTTGCCTCGCGGCTTCTGCAGATTCCAGTGCTGCAGTAGCCGCAGCCAAGTCGGCTTTGGCTGCCTCGATGTCTTGTTCCTTTTTTGCGATGGAAGCGTTAAGAGCAGCGCTGGCTGCAATAGACTTGGCCCTGGCAGCGGTGATATCGCGGATCTGCTGCGCGCGGGCTTGAGCTAGTGTGGCCGTAGCAGCCTGTTCAGCAGCCGTAGCGGCCAGTTGATCTCGTTTCTGTTCGGCTTTGGCTTGCGCCAATGCCGCGCGTGCAGTCACTACCTCTGCATCAGCTGTCATCATGGTCGTTTCACGCCTCTTGAGTTCCGTGGTAGCGATTGCGCCGCTCTCGGCCAACTTTCGGCCGCTTGCATATAATTCTTCTGCTCGTTTTAACAACGGTTCGGCAGCCTCCAGCTTGCCTTGAGCTGCAGTTACCGTTGCATTGTTGTCGGCCAAGACCAAAGCAGCTTTGGCGGTTATTAAATCGGCCTGTGCCTTTTGGATTGCCACTGAGTTTTCCGCGAGTGCCACCATTGCTTCAGCAGATTTGACATCAGCTTCAGCCTGTTGAACCACCGCGGATTTCTCTGCCAGCGTCAAATGAGACGCAGAGGCTTTCAACTCCGCTGCAGCCTTGACTACGGTAGCATTGTTTTGCGCCAAGGTTACGGTTGCCTTCGCGGTGGCATTGGCATCCAACGCCTGCAAAAACGCATTTTGTGCCAGGCCCAATTCCGGACTCTCAATGACAAAAAGCACATCTCCCTTTTTCACCGTTTCCCCTATATGCACCTTCATCTCTGATATTCGTCCGCTTACAAGCGCTCCCACATGTGCCATTGTCTCCTCGTTAAATGCCACGCGTGCCGGCACGGAAAACGTTGGTTGCAGTTCCTGAAGAGAAACACTTTCCAGCTCAATCCCCAGCTTTCGCACCACCGCCTCGGACAGCTCTACCTCCTTTGGCGGACTCTCATCGCCATGAGCATGTCCGTGGTCATGACCGTGACCATGGGAAGGCCCGCCTTCTCCGCATCCGGCCATCCAAAGTAAAAGAATGGCTGTTGTTAAGGTATGAATCAGTATTTTCATAAAAATTCCTTGGTGATCAGTCGTGATTACTGGGGCTTGGATCCGTGCTTCCCCCTGTGGCGTGGTTTAGGGCGACAATTGCCAGTGCTGTGCGATGTTCAAGGCGCACCAGCTTCAGTTTTGCAGTTAGCAAATCCAGTTCTGCCAAGCGCAGTCTGGTGACATCTTCCTGGCCGGCATCAAAAACGACCTTGGCAAGGCGAACGCGTTCCTCGTGGAGAGGAACCAGTTGGTTGCGTGCCTGGCCGGTGGTATTTAGCAATTGGGAAACCGCGGCGTGGGATTGGCGGATTTCACGCACGACCCGACGGGTGCTTTGCGTAAGTCGTTGACGGGAAGCAATGGCTTGGGCGCGAGCCTTAGCGCGCTTGGCCTGACCCCAGTCGAATATGGGCAACGGTAGCTTGAGGGAGGGACCGAGTGACCAGTCGCCATCGCGTTCGGCATCAAGACCTGCGGCAGCACCTTCCATCCAAGCAAGGCGAGCGAGGGCGGTTCTGTCCTCCAATGCGGCAAGTTGCCAACGGTCAGCCTGTATTTCCGGTCGCACACGTAGACCGTGGGCAATGACATCGGATTCTTTGCGCAGCGCAATCTGGGTCTTGAGTAACGTCGATAGTTGCCAGCTAACGTGACCGCTTGGTTGGCCAAGGCGATGAGCGAGGGCAAGTTGGGTGGCTTTGAGTTTGCGGTTGCCTTCCTGCAGATCAATCTCCGCGGTGGCCTGTTCGGCCTTGAGGGTGGCGACATCGAGTTGGGTGCCTTCACCGGCTGCAAGCCGTGCCTCGGCGACCTTTAGCAATTCGCCAATGCGCTCCTTTCGCTCGGTGAGAATCTGTGTTTCACGACGCAGGGCAACCGCATCGAAGTAATGCTGCTGTGTCTGTTGAACTATTTCGAGAGCAGAAGACACGGCTTTGGCGCTGGCGGATCGCAGGGCGGCATCTGCGGCGCTGATGCGGCGTGGTCGCTGGAGAATTTTAATCAACTCGGCACCCAATCCGGCCTCAATCACGGTGCTTCCACCGCCCTCTGGTAACCGGAAGGCGATATCGAGTACGGGGTTGGCCAGCAGGCGGGACTGATGGGCTCCGGCCTGTGCGGCACGGACATTGGCCAGCGCTATCTGAATTTCCGGCGACTGACGCAGCGCACGTTCAATGGCATCGGACAGGGACAGCGTATCTGCCGCCGCCGCAGCTTCGGCGGGAAGTGCGTTCGTGCGAAATTCAATGGCGTTGGCAAGACCGGTCGCAGACTGAATCTGCCGCGCCGTATCATGCCCCGGCGGTGCCGTGGCACAGCCAAGGGTCAGTACGATGATCAAAAATTGTAATGTCAGTTTCATATAAAAGGGTGTTGTTTACCAGGGGGCATGACTCAACCAGAGGTGGTCATGCGGAGGGGATGGAACCTGGTGGCTCCTCTAGAGGATAGCGGGCGCGCGGCCGGGAAGTGCGGCACGGGTATGGAATTGCCATCGGGCAAGATCAGGCGGTGCCCTGCCCGAATCAACGGGTGAAACCAGTAGAAAATTTGCGAATGGTGCAGACAGGCGCAATTGCCAGTTTAGCGTGGCCTGAAAAGTGAGATGATAAGCATCCTTAGCAGAAAGCTTGTAGTGGCTGGACTCGACGATACCGCAACTACCACAGTCGTCGTGACTGTGTTCCGGTTCACCCTCGCCATGACTGTGAGGTTCCTGACAGTGGGTTCCCGGCATCAGGTCTACAGCACCCAGCAGGCAGTGCGATGTGGCCGGCAGCCAAGCCGCCAGCAAAATCACTGCTGCGATGGTTCGGATTAGTTTCACTCCATTACCCCATACCATGATCGACGGATTTTCTCAAGGCTTTAGCAGTATTGCCCATCATTAACCAAGGGAATCGATGAGGCATGATATCCTTGTTATGATCTTGAGATAATTTAGGCTCCCGGCATGGAAACCAATCTCTCGCGGCCCTTAAAGTTTCTTACTGCCCTGGTTCTGGTTGGATTCATGATCGGTTGCGGGGGCAATACAGCTCATAAGAAAAAGTCTCCCAAGGGTGATGGCAAAAAAGATCTCAAGGCAAAGCTGGAAAATGACCCGCCCCAGAATGCGCAGCCAGACACTCTCGCTACTTTTCTTACAGGCAAGCGGGTTGTATTTCGCACTCAAAAAAATCAGGAGGGGTTTTATCAGTTTGAAAAGGAAAATTATCTGACCATAGGCCTGATCAGGGAAGGTGAATTATTTGAGGCTCCAATCCCCTATTATTTTGACCCAGCTTATAAAGTATACGGGTTGGAAATGAGAGATTGGGATATTACGGACTTGGGTTCGGCAAACGAAACAAGGCTAGTTTTCTCATCAGCCGAACCAGAGGTTGGAGACAAAATTGTCTTGAAGCAGAAGGTGGCTATTCCTCCCGATAAGCCACTAGAAGGGCCGAACGGGGAGGCTGAAAAGAAAGCCAAGGAAATTGAAGAGGAACAATGGAAGGTGTTGGATACATATACTGTTACCCGTATTGAGCCGAGTGGCGGCCCACTAAAGCAGACTCCTGAGTTTCAAAGGTACATGGAACGAGTCCCGAAAGAGGTTCGCGCCAAGAATAACATAATTAAGAGTGGGAATGTTGCTTCGTCGATAAGAGGGTATTTGAGGGGCGATAGAGTTGATATGCCAGCCACTGGGCAATGGTGCGACGTGATCATGAATATCATGAAGGGTTTTGGAGCATCATGGCCGGAGGCAAGACGACTTTTTTCTTCTCCA
>CAYUXV010000005.1:0-3082 GCA_964448875.1 uncultured Verrucomicrobiota bacterium | reverse complement strand
GGCGGTTGTAGGAGCCGCCAATGGTTTTCCGCCGTGGGTCCATCGACTAGTTCAGGATCAACCGCCGTTTTCTGTTTCCACTAATTCAGTGGTCCTCATCCTGAAGTTGTCGATCGAACCGCGTTGCGCAGGCCTCTTACTGTGCCTCGAAGACCAAGTGGGTGCGGGTCTCGATGCTCTCGCGGGCCGGGGTTTCTGGAGCTTCGTCCGGGTGACGGAAGGCGCCGTGCGGGGTGAACAATGCGCGTCCATCGTCGATGCTGTCCCAGCCTTTGATCAGGATCACTTCGTCTGGCTGCATCTCAGAGGCGAAGTACCACCGGTGCCCTTCGCCCCGGGCGAGCTGGTAGATCTCACCTATCCGGTCGGGGAAGTGCTGATCGGTAGCTATGAGATCATGGGCCGGAATGCTGGCAGCATCAGCCACTGCCAGCGGTGAGCGCCGGACCGGCCCTTTGATCGGACGCCAGACATTGACTTGCACAATGCGCCCACCGGAAGAGACCACACGTTCGACCTCGGCCTCGCCCAGGGTGTCCTTGGCCCGCTGCGGCCCCGACTTGACCGTGTAGTCGCAATGCACCCGACTAGCCGGGGCGCGCGATCCATCCTGATTGGCCGCACCGTTCGGTGTGTCGGACCGCCGTGTGTGATCAAAGATGACCACGCGGTCCGCCCCGGTGCGCGCCTTCAGCATGGTGATGAGCTCTTGGTTATAGTCAGACTCTATCGCCAGATCGTCATGAAGGTCGGTCACCTTGGTTGGTTCATGGAGAATTTCGAAGCCCTGGACATCTATCGAGAGTTCTTCGTTGATGTCCCGCATGTCATGTATTTCCACGGAAATCTGCTCGGTCCGAAAGTAGACCTTGGGCTCACCACCGGTGAGCCGGGAGCTTTCGAAATAAGGCTTGGTATCCTGGCGAACAATGTAGGTAAGGTCGGCGGTTACTGCGTGACCAGACTGCTCGGCGAAGACGCGCTCGGCGGGCCCCATAACGATGTTCCTTGTTGGCTTGATCGGTTTAGTGCGATTGGGCCCATACTGCCGGAAACCATTATTCATTTTAATGCTTAAACAGAAAGACCGTCTCGCCATTTCGACGATAGTGGATGTTTTCAACCATTATCCTAATATCAAAACCTTCGATTCCAGCGAAACGGGAATACCGCGCCTTTGACAGTCTCGCGTTACCAATAGTGATTCACGATGAGAAATTTTTATAGACAAATTCCGCTTTTCGTGCGGCAAGATTGCAATCTTCACATTTGCTTACCAGCCGTCCAGCCACCATCGACGACAAGATGGGTTCCGGTACAAAAGCTCGCTTCATCGCTTGCCAGATATAATACCGCCTTAGCGATCTCCGGTGGATGGCCCGCACGGCCCATGGCGTGAATTTTCTTTATCTTCTCATGCATTTCCGGATCCTGAAAGTAACGCTCGGTCAGGGGTGTTCGAATCACGCCTGGTCCGACCGCGTTGACGCGGATATCATGTGGAGCGAGGTCCAGGGCGAGCGCCTTGGTCATGCCGACGACCGCATGCTTGGACGTCGTGTAGGCACACCGTGAATTAGCCGCCATAACGCCTAGTGTAGAGGCTGTATTAACGATCGCTCCGCCCTTGCCCTTCGCGATCAGGTTTTGGGCAACCGCTTGGGCAGTTATAAAGACCCCCGTGACGTTGACCTCGATCACTTGGCGCCATTCATCGACCGCCAGTTCCTGGGCTGGCATGATCTCACGGATGCCAGCGTTGCAGAAGGCAATGTCGAGCGACCCCATCGCTTCAGCTGCCGCCCCCACCACTTCGGCGGTCCGCCTGGCGTCAGTCACATCGAGTTCGAACGGATGCGCCTTACCACCCTTATCCTTGATCTCCTCCGCCACCCTAGTGGCGAGTTCGATGTCGAGATCGGTCACCGCGACGCTAGCGCCCTCGGCAGCGAAGTGAAAGCTGGTCTCTCGCCCGAGCCCGCCGGTCGCCCCAGTAATGATCACACCCTTGTTCTCGAAGCGCATTTCTCCACCCTCCGTCCCTTGGATTAATTGGAGCAAGCTTGCGGCCGGCGTCTCCCGCCGTCAATCAGGAGGGCGATGGTTGGTGAGGTGCAGTCTTCGCCCGCCGCTCTTAGCCGTGCCAAGAGCTTGGGGTTCCAGACGCATTTCAAACCGTTCCATCGATCTGGTTCATTGGCTTCTCTGCTCTCAATCCCGTACATATCGAGCCGTCCAACTGACCCCGGTTGTCAGTCAGCCATCGTCAGGCCACCGGAGACGCTCAAGACTTGGCCGGTCACGTAGTCAGACATAGAACTTGAGAAGAATAGCACAGCGTCGGCGATTTCTTCCGGCTCGCCGATGCGCCGGAACGGGATCGCGCGGGCCAGCTTTTCACGCATGGACCCGGGCTGTGCCATCAAGAGCGGCGTGTTGGTTGGGCCGGGACAGACGCAGTTCACATTGATTTTGTGCCGCGCAGTCTCGCGGGCAAGCGACTTTGAGAATGCGATCACGCCCCCCTTGGCCCCAGCGTAGATTGTCTCGCCCATGGAACCGACACGGCCAGCATCGCTTGAGATGCAAACGATCTTGCCGGAGTTCGCCTTAATCATGGCAGGCAGAAAGGCTTTAATCACATTCATCGGGCCCTTCAGGTTTATGTCCAGTACCTTGTCCATGAAGTCGGGCGTAGCATCGACAAAGGGTTGGATGCGGTCCCAACCAGCGACATTGACGATGACATCGACGGTTCGTGATTCGCCGTCAGTAACCCGGTCGCAAAACCCAGCCACGCTCTCGCGGCTAGCGATGTCGAGGGCGAGTGCCGTTGCGCGACCGACCGCCTGCGACTGGGTCTCTGCGTTCCCGGCCTCGTCCGTATCACCGCTGAACACCTCGGCACCAGCCTGGGCCAGTTTCAGGACTGTCGCGCGCCCAATGCCGGAGGCGCCGCCCGTCACAACCACCAACTTGTCCGTCAGAACAATCACAAATCGCCCCTTATGATCCAATCATTCCACATGCGTGTTGACACCGACCATTAACTTGACACCGTCAAGTCGATGGCCTGCTATAC
>CAYUXV010000004.1:0-2655 GCA_964448875.1 uncultured Verrucomicrobiota bacterium | reverse complement strand
TGTTTGGTGGAAGAATAGCCGAAGAACTTATTTACTGAAAGAAAAATAATAATACGGGAGCTGGAAACGATATACAACAGGCTACTAATATAGCAAGGATAATGGTTAAGGAATTTGGATTTTAAGAAAAATTAGGGCCACTAAGATATGAAAGTAGCCAAGATGAAGTATTTTTAGGCCATTCAGTAACTCAACAAACTAATATATCAGATGAAACAGCAAGATTGATAGATAATGAAATAAGAAAAATAGTTGAAAATGGGGAAAAAACAGCTCGTTCAATAATAGAAAAGAATATTGATGATTTACACACTATTTCAAAAGGATTGTTAGAGCATGAAACGCTTACAGCTGAAGAAATAAACTTGTTATTACAAGGAAAGAAAGTTGTAAAAGAAAAATTTGAAAAAAAATCTAATTCTAATAAACCTAAAAATGAAAAAAAGAAATCTGCTCCTAATACTGGTAAAATACCAAATATAAGTAGCAACCCAAAACCTAAAGAAGCATAGTCTTGAGAACAATAGATTTTGTCGTCAATTACTAAACCACTTTATATTTGTCCATACGGTTTAGTGAATTGTTCTAATTCTAAATCGGACCCCATAGAAAATAAATTTTTACCTTTCGGATATAATTCTTTTTTTCTTAGGGCAAAAATTATTTCAAGAAACAAAATAGGAAAAGCAGAAACAGTCGCTGACCTCCCATCAAAAGAACTAATAAAATGGATAAAAAGACGTCCAAGAGAGGAGTCTAGTTCGTTATTAGAAACTTTACAAAACATTATGAAACCTAAAGAATCAATACTTGGTTTTGCAAGAAGAAAACCAATAATTATGGGTATACTAAATATCACTAAAGATAGTTTCTATAAGGAAAGCAAACACTTAAATAATAAGAAAGCCATAGATTATGGAATAAAATTATATGAGAAGGGAGCAGATATAATAGACGTAGGTGGGGAATCTACTAGACCTGGTTCTATAATGATAGACCCCAAAATAGAAGAAAAAAGAATAACACCTATCATCTCTGCACTTTCTAAAAAAGGAATATGTATATCTTGTGATACAAGAAATTCAAATACCATGCAGTCAGCAATCAACTCCGGAGCTAAAATCATTAATGATATTTCAGCATTAAGTCACTGTAAAAACTCTCTTGAAATAATAGCAAAGTCAAATGTTCACGTTATTCTTATGCATAAGAGAGGTGATCCAGAAACTATGCAAAATAATGTAAAATACTTATGTGCACCATTAGATGTTTACGATTTTTTCAAATCAAGAATTTTAATTGCAATAAAATCTGGAATTAGTATAGAAAAGATAATTATTGATCCTGGGATAGGTTTTGGTAAATTGCAAACACATAATGAAGAAATTTTAAAACATCTTACTATGTTTAAAGGTTTAGGATGCCCAGTTATGATAGGTGTTTCTCGTAAAGTTATGTTGAATAAATTTTCTAGGTCACTTGATCCTAAAGACCAATTGCCTGCATCACTTGCCCTAGCCAATTATGCTTTTCATAAAGGAGCAGAAATATTTCGAGTCCACGACCCAGAAGAATCAATCCAGTCTTTAAATGTAGCTACTAATTTTGGAGTTTAATAATTATATTTATTATAATAGAAAATATATAGCTTTTTATATATAAACAGCCTTAAAGAGATTAAGAATGCAAGAAAAAAATCGTATATACTTTGGCACAGATGGAATTAGAGCTAGAGCAAACACTTCCCTTATGACAGCTTCTTTGGCATTAAAAGTAGGTATGGCAGCCGGTGCCTATTTTAAAAGGGGAAATCATAGACATCATGTTGTTATAGGTAAAGATACAAGATTATCAGGTTATACAATAGAATCTGCATTAGCATCAGGTTTTTTATCAATGGGAATGCATGTTTATTTAGTTGGTCCTTTACCTACCCCTGCAATATCAATGCTAGTTAGATCTATGAGATGTGACGTTGGAGTAATGATATCAGCCTCTCACAACACCTATGAAGATAATGGAATAAAACTTTTTGGACCAGACGGTGGCAAGCTTTCAGATAAAACTGAACTAGACATTGAAAACCTGATGCAAAGTAAAATAGATCAGCATTTAGTTGACGCGGCTAACCTCGGTCGGGCACGCAGAATAGATGACGCAGCTGGGCGATATATGGAATATGTAAAAAGAACGTTAAAAAACGATATGCGCCTTGACGGTTTAAAAGTAGTTATAGACTGTGCTAATGGAGCAGCATATAAAGTAGCACCACGTGTTCTATGGGAGTTAGGAGCAGAAGTTATAACTATAGGTGTAAATCCTGATGGCACAAATATTAATAAAAACTGTGGCTCTACATTTCCTTCTAATATGGCCTCTAAAGTAGTTGAACATTCCGCAGATATTGGCATTGCTTTAGATGGCGATGCAGATAGATGCATATTTTCTAATGAAAAAGGAAAAATATTAGATGGGGATCAGATACTAGCTCTTATAACCAAAAGATGGAAAGATTCTGGAAAGTTATCCCGAAATGGAATAGTTGGGACTGTTATGTCTAATCTAGGGCTCGAAACTTTTTTATCTAATATTGGGGTTGAACTAGTTAGAGCACCTGTAGGAGATAGATATGTCCTATCGGCTATGAAAGAGCAC
>CAYUXV010000003.1:0-4719 GCA_964448875.1 uncultured Verrucomicrobiota bacterium | reverse complement strand
ACATGATGATCGATGAACGTTGTCGCCTTAAACTCGCCGACTTTGGCATTGCCGCAACAATGGCTGATGCACTCAACCGGGTAACAGTACAACCCGATGGCAGCGGCACCTTAATGTATATGAGCCCACAACAATTACAGGGTGGAGCACCTTGTGCAACCGACGATATTTATGCCCTCGGGGCAACTCTTTTTGAACTGCTTGCCGGCACGCCTCCCTTCCATTCAGGTGACATTGCCACGCAGGTACAGCACACACAGCCGCCTACACCCACAGACCGATTAACAGAATTAAAATTACAAAACGACATTCCACCTCACGTCGAACAGCTCATCATGGCCTGTCTGGCCAAGGATGCTGCTCAACGCCCGCAAACCGCGGCGGACATCACAAGCTGGCTGAAGACGGGCATTCACACCTTGCCGGAAGCTTCTGCAACATCCGACCTCGAAACTCCCCTTCGAAGCTTCCGTGAAGCTGCACGTCGCCGCTTTTCTCCGAAGACTTTAAATTGGTGGGGCAAACTTCCCGTACCCAATCGCAGCCTGTATACTGCATTGATGATTGGAGCTGTCCTAATTGCTTTCGAAATGCTTGTTTCCACACTAGCATACGGCCACCTTTTTGCCTCAGTGAAAGGAGGCTTTTTTCGGCCTTTTTGAAATGGACACAAACCTTCTTAATCGACGAACTGCCATAAAGACCGGGCTCGGAGCGATAGCTCTCGCTGGTTGTGGCACCACGCGTAATTATAATCCTGGCTGGATAGACGCCCACAGTCACATCTGGACCAATGACCCTGCGGAGCTAAAAGAATTTCCCCTTGCAACTGGCCGCACGATCGCAGATCTCAAGCCGAATCGTTTTACCGCCGATGATCTTATTATCCTAGGAATTACACAGGGCGTTAAACGGCACGTTATCATATCCCATCGCTACTACCACGGTTTCAACAATGATTATTACACACATTCTGTCGCAAAACATCCGGGTGTGTTTGCCGTTGTCGGTGGGATTGACCACAACCAGCCGAATATCAAAGAACGTATCAAAGCTAATCGCTCATTGGGAATTACCGGATACCGTATCAAGCCTGACGGACAAGGTTTGCGTTGGCTAGAAAATGATCGGATGAATGAAATGTGGCGGGTAGCAGGAAATGAGAGCATTGCCATATGCCTCCTAATCGATCCCCAGTATGTTGCCACCATCGTTCCTTTGGCAAAACGCTATCCTCATACCAAGGTTGTGATCGATCACTGTGCCCGTATAGATAAGCAACACACCGAAGAATTGAACAATCTCTGTAATCTTGCAAAACATCGGAACGTTTATGTAAAAATTTCTGCCTTTTACGCATTTGGAGCAAAAAAACCGCCTTATCTGGAACAAATTCCTCGCATCACCCGACTGCTTGATGCATACGGCCCAGAACGCTTGATGTGGGCGAGTGATTGCCCTTACCAGCTTGATCCTCCCAACTTCTATGCGGCAAGCATCTCACTAATACGAGATCGAATTGACGTGCTTTCGGAAGGGGACAAGGAACATTTACTTAAGAAGACCGCAGAAAAAATTTACTTCACTTGAGAAGGCTATCTGGGGGCTATAAGTTGGAAAATATTACCAAGAGTCTGGCAAAATTTCTACCTCAAGGGTAACACAAACAACTGAGTGAAGTAATATCTTCCTTTTTTGGATTTTGCGACACCAATGCCAGTGAGTTGATACCTCCCTTCGATGGCATCGCGATGACTTTTGCTTCGAAGCCATGATTCCATGGCTGTGGAAGCAGGTGCGGATCCTCCACGATTATATGCCAGATTTTCCGCCACAGCGCGATAAGGTAAAATTTTTCTGATAGTTCTGACGCGGTTTTGAAATCCATGATGATTGAATGACATCACTCCCTGCGCCATTGCCGCGCTGTGTTTCCGCGCCACACGACTAATCCTGCTATCGAGTTTCAGTTCAGCAAGATTTTGAGAGGTTCGATGTTCGTTTACTTTTTGGTGTATATGCCTAACCAACAGCTCCAGTTGTGCAGAATCCTCATGGGGCTGTAAGCTAACATCAACCGCTTGCGGTAAGGCGCATCCTGTCACCGAAACTATCAGTGCCATGCAAAAGATGGTCACTTATCCGATTTCTCTGTTTTTTGTGTTATTTGCTTTCGCAGGTCCTTAGTGAGGTTTCTGGCTTTAGTCAACTGCTCGCGGCTCATTCCTTTGGCAACCCTGCTCATCTCTTTTCTTCCCTCTGGATAACCGTAAGCGGATGCTGCAACTCCATACCAAGCATGTGCAGCAACAATGTCTTTTGGCACACTTTCGCCCTTTTCATACATCTTTCCAATAGCCGCCTGCGATGAGGCATGACCTTGCTCAGCCGCCATTCGATACCACTTGAATGCTTCCTTGTTATTTTTTGGTACCCCCTCGCCGGTGCTGTACATTGTTGCAAAGTTAAATTGTGCTGTAGCATAACCTTGCTCAGCTGCCATTCGATACCACTTTATAGCTTTTTTAAGATCTATTCGTACTCCGTTGCCGTACTGATAAGTCATTCCGAGTTTATATTGGTCTTTGGTATTACCTTTCTCAGCTGAAGCCTTAACCAAATCCAAGCTTGAACCCCTATTTTTAGAAGATGTTGCCCCATTATCTTTTTGGGATAATTTACCCTGATTGCCCGGGGTTGAAGTCAATTTCGGACTGCCTCCTCCGCAAGAAACTCCACACACCAAAATCAGCAAGGTTGGCAAAACGTTGTTCATGACCTGTAGATACATCAAAATCCATCGCAAGCAATGCAGAAAAGAGCGCATTTCAATTCATATGAAATGTTAAACTATATCTAACGAATTTAGATTCAGAGAGCAGAGGAATTATCATGGAAAGATTTACCTTGCCGATTGAATTAGAGAACTTCAACTTTGGCCACCAACCTAGGAAATCCCGTGAGCATCGCATATCCTAAAAAACCAAATAACATTTTAGTCCGGGCAACCAACCGTGATATTGAGGGTGGTCTGGCTGGCGCAGTACAGGAAAAAAAAGAAATATCGCTGGATCAGTTGCTAAGCAACTACCTCACAAGACTGGGGATGGATAGTGCGTTCACAAGCGGAATTATCGTACAACTCCTCACCAATGGGAAAGTGAGAGTGGATTTCAGCAATGTGGCCGAAAGGTTGGAGCTGGTAAACAAGTCGGATATCACCACTCCTCCACAGGCAATTTCGTTATTCGAAGATTATATCAACTCATCACTCCACCCTGAAGAAAAAGGAAAAAGAGGCAAAAAAACTGCGCGAATTGAAGTTCAAAAGCCACGGCGATGATCGTTGAATACGGCTTAAACAGATTCAATCAGTAGATAAGGAGAGTCATCTATTTGTGGTATGTTGTATCTCACAATCTGGCAGAACTTCCTGAAGCTTGTCGATCTTGGCCTTAGAAAGGTTGGGGTTCTTTCCTACAGAAAGAAACTTGAGTGATTTTAAACCGGTTAAAGGTGCCAGATCGGAGATTCTGTTTCCCTCTAACTCAAGATGATACAATTTCGCCAATCCAGCTAACGGTGTCAGGTCGACGATTTGGTTGCCTGACAAGCCAACAATCTCCAGTTCTTTTAATCCCCCAATAGGAGAGAGATCGGCAATCTTGTTGTCGTTAAGCTTAAGGTAAACTAAGTCCTCAAGCCCCCCAAGGCATGACAGGTCATTAAGTTGCCCGCCGTTGAGAGACAGCGTCCAAAGGCTTGGTAATTTGGATAACGGCGTCAGCTCAGCAATAGGATTGTTGTCAAGATATAGTGATCTCAACTTGGTTAAGCCAACCAATGGTTCCAGGTCGACCAAACCTTTCCCGCTCAAGTCCAGTTCCTCGACCTTTTCCAGATCTTTTTTTGTCAACTTCCTCCTTCCGGCAGGGATGACGCGGACACCTCTGGTCTTTTTTTGGCGCGACCAGCCATCGATGCCGAAACGTATGGCCATATGAATGGCTGTCTTTATCCTTAGGTGATCCTTGTTGTTATTTAAAAATATGGACTTTACTTCAGGCTCGATCGAGGCCGGAGGTTTTTGAGCAACTTGTGCTTTGGGTTCATCTGGATTTTTTATTACCTCTGGCTTTTCCTTAACTTCATTGGAGTTTGGTCGGGATGCGCTCTTTGAGGACTTGTATCCACAGCAAACCCCAAGTGCCAATGCTACAAAAGCAAATGGTAGGATATGCTGCATATCCCATTAATACACCACCACCCGCCACAATCAATACTGAAAGGAAAAGGGAATGCAATAGACCCTAAACACAACTGAGAATCACGGTTCTAGGCTTTAGTTGTTCAACCCCATCAGCTCCGCTTTACGGAATTCCATCTGGTGACTCTCAAAGTGCAGGGGAATGTAGCCACCTCTCAACAGTAGTTAATCATTCTGATTCAATTTTTACTTTTCTGTCCGTTGGGTCCAACTACGGTTTCTGATGTGCCAATGCCTCCTTGTCATCAATAATATGCTGCAAAACTAGACTTTGTCGTCATGCATGGTTCTCTTCACGAGCACCCGTTGATGTCCCAAAACTACCATTTTAATTCACCGGTGCTGCTGGCGAATTTTTCGGTGTTGAGTTTCATTTGGTTAAGCATATGAACAAAGAGGTTGCAGAGCGGGGTATTGTTCTTTGCGGCGTGCGCAAGGTAACGGCCGTGTTT
>CAYUXV010000002.1:0-18725 GCA_964448875.1 uncultured Verrucomicrobiota bacterium | reverse complement strand
ATGCCGGATATGTTCAAGCGCAACATTGGTTTTGTAAGTTTCATAGCATTGACAGTGGGTGTTTTTGGCGTGGAAAAAGCCAAGCCGCTCAAGGTCAATTTCATTAAAGAGATTCAGCCGATTCTTGAGTACAACTGTGTGGGGTGTCATCGCGAGGGGTTTGCAAAGGAGCATGGAGGGAAATTCCAATTGGACGTGAAGAACATGGCTTTCAAGGGAGGGCGAGAGGGCACAGGCGTCACTCCGGGCAAACCTGAAGAAAGCACTGTTTATGAATTGATGACGCTGCCAAAAGATGACGAGTTGGTAATGCCTCCAGCAAAAAAGCAGCAGAAACCGACAAAGAAAGAAATTGCCCTCGTGAAATTATGGATAGAGCAGGGTGCATATTGGCCTGAAGGATTGATATTACGTCCTCGTAAGCATGCTGTTGCGGTTGAGGATGAGGGTAAAATAGTGGACTCAATTTACGCTAAAATTCAGACAAAACATAAGCCGATCAAAGAACGTGGTATGAAACCTTACAAGCAGGACATACCGGATACACTGGTATCTTTTGAGATGCTCCCTATTAAAGGTGGAACATTTTTAATGGGGAGCCCTTTAGGCGAAAAGGGTCGGCGGTCGGATGAGGGGCCGCAACGCAAGGTTAAGGTTTCTCCCTTTTGGATGGGGAAACACGAGGTGACTTGGGATGAATATCACAAGTTCATGTATTACGATAAGGACAAGTCGACTAGGGATTTGCTTGATGAAACGCCTGAATATTACTTGGCCGTAGTCTCAACGCCAACTAAGCCCTATGTGAACATGGATTTTGGTATGGGAACCGGACAGCATCCTGCTATCTGCATGACGCATCATGCGGCAGTTAAGTACTGTCAGTGGTTGAGTGCTAAGACAGGGCATTTTTATCGGTTGCCGACTGAAGCAGAGTGGGAATATGCCTGCCGAGCCGGGAGTTCTACAATGTTCTCATGGGGAGATGACACCGATGATATCAGCTCTTATGCTTGGCACAAAAACAACAGTATGGATCCGATTAATTTTACACCCAAATACCAAAAAGTCGGGTTGAAGAAACCGAATGCATGGGGACTTCATGATATGCACGGCAATGTTTCGGAGTGGGTGCTGGACGCATATGCACCATACGAGCCTGCAAAGGATGTGCTGGAAAATCCATGGGTAAAACCGGTAAAACTCTATCCGAGAGTGGTGCGTGGTGGTTCATATGACTTGTTAATGAAGTTTGATGATCTTCGTAGTGCGGCTCGCGTAGCGTCAAACTCGGACTGGAAAATGCAGGACCCGCAATTACCCAAAAGCATATGGTATCATACTGATGCTCGCTTCCTTGGTTTCCGAATTGTTCGCCCTCTCGGAATGCCGACAAAGGAACAGATGCGTGAAATATGGAACATAGGTCGACCTCCCGAGGAATGATTCTATTCGTATTTTGGATGGACACTCACGGTTTTCCGGTTAAGGTTCTGGGTACACCGACAGGACATTACAAATCCATTTATTTCCCATGAAAAAAAATCCTAAAAACAACGTCAATCGGCGTCATTTCCTAAAATCTTCCGGCAAGGTCGCTGCGGCAAGTGCTGTGCTCAGCCAATTGCCTGTAGAACGTGTAGCACATGCTGCTGTTGGTGACACGGTGAGCGTTGCTCTTGTGGGTTGCGGTGGGCGCGGCAGTGGTGCCGTAAGTCAGATTAGGAACACCAAGGGAAACACAAAACTACTCGCCGTGGCCGACGTGGACCCTAAAAAGGCTAAGAGCCGGGTCGCCGGTTTTAAAAAGCAGTTCGGTGATTGGGTTGATGTTCCCGAGGACAGAATCTTCGGTGGACTCGATGGCTACAAGTCTGCGATCGATTCAGGGGCCGACCTAGTCGTCATCGCAACGCCACCCGGCTTTAAGCCGCAGCAATTTGAATACGCAGTTAAAGCGGGTAAACACATCTTCTGTGAGAAACCGGTTGCTTCTGACGCTCCGGGTGTACGGCGTGTGCTGGCAGCCACCCAAGAGGCGAAGAAGAAGAATCTCATGGTGGGTATCGGGTTGCAGCGTCGCCACGAGGAGCGGTATATTGACAACGTTAAGCGACTTCACGATGGTGCGATTGGTGAGATAAACCTGATGCGTGTGTATTGGAACGGTCGTGGGATTTGGTACCGAAACCGTACACCCGAGCAAACCGAGATGGCCTTTCAGTGCAACAACTGGTATCACTTCATCTGGGCCAGCGGCGATCAGATTTGCGAGCAGCACATCCATAACCTCGATGTTGGCAACTGGGTTATGCAGGACTACCCCATCATGGCAAACGGTATGGGCGGCGGCGAAATGCGTATGGGTGGCGACCGCACCAAGTCGCAGATCTTTGACCATACCTTTGTTGAATATACTTATGCCAACGGCCATAAGATGTACAGTCAGGGGCGTCATCTCGGTGGTAATGCGACCTTTGGTCACGTCGCTGAATATGCCCATGGCAGCAAAGGTACCTGCAAGTTGGCTTCGGTTATTAATCAAGTTGGAAAGGACCCGTTACCCATTCGTGGTAAAGGCGGCGGTCACCAGCAGGAACAAACCGATCTCATCGAGGCATTGGGAAAAGGTGAGATTTACAATGAAGGTGAGTACGGTGCCAAGGCCACATTTACAGCCATCCTTGGCCGTGAAGCTTGCTACTCAGGACGCCAGCTCAAGTGGGACGATCTTCTCAGCAAGGGACGTGACTACTGTCCCGGCATTGACAACTGGACTTTGAAAACTGATCCGCCGGCAATGAAGGGTGCCGACGGCAAGTATCCCGCCCCTCAGCCTGGTATCTGGAATCCCTTCGCTTGATATCTTTCGTTACAACGTAACCAACGTCGCCACTTTTGTGATGGCGTTTTTTGTGGAATCTTTTGTAACAGATGCAGCTGTTGCATCGAAACAGTGCGTTTGATGTATTTTCCAATTTGGCAAACATCCGCTCCTTTCAGAAGACCTCAACGAATTCGGCTCAAGCAACAGGAGACACATGAATGTGGTGCTGATACAATGATTCTATTCTCGTTTTGGATCGACACATGGGCTTTTCCGGTTAAAACTTCCTACACGCCGGGAAATGATTACACACTCATTTATTTGTCATGAATAAGGACACAAATATATCTACTGTTACTCGGCGTACATTTTTGGAATCAACGGGCAAAGCCGCAGCTGCGGGCGCAGTGCTCAGCCAAATGCCAATCGATCGTGTGGCTCATGCAACGGGCAACGATACGGTGAACGTCGCACTCATCGGTTGTGGTGGGCGTGGTACCGGGGCGGTCAAACAAGCACTATCCACTGAAGGCCCTGTTAAGCTGGTAGCGATGGCTGATGCTTTTCGGGATTGTTTAGACAGCAGCTTGAGAAGTGTTTCTGCAAAGTTTGAAAACACACCGGATAGAATCGACGTTGGTGAAAACGGGAAATTTATCGGTCCGGATGCATATAAGAAAGCTACATCCCTAGCCGATGTGGTTATATTAACCACACCCCCGGGCTTTCGTCCTTACATGTTTGCCGAGGCAGTGCGGCAAGGTAAAAACGTTTTCATGGAAAAGCCGGTCGCAACTGATGCGCATGGTGTTCGGATAGTTCTTGAGGCCGCGAGAGAGGCGAAGAAGAAGAATCTTAAGGTTGGCGTCGGGTTGCAGCGTCACCACGACGAGGGCTATCAGGAGGCTGTTAATCGAATTCACGACGGTGAGCTTGGTGAAATCACCAGTATGCGTAGTTACTGGAATGGTCGGGGTGTCTGGGGCCCTCGAGCTACTCGTGATCAGGTGAAGACCGAGATGGAGTATCAGATGCGGAACTGGTATTATTATGTTTGGCTTAGCGGTGATCACATCTGCGAGCAGCACATTCATAATCTTGACGTCATCAACTGGGTTAAAGGCTTCAATTATCCCATTGCCGCGTCGGGTATGGGCGGACGTCAGATGCGTACTGATAAAAAATATGGTGAGATTTTTGACCATCACTTTGTGGAGTTTGAGTATGCTGATGGATCACGAAACTACAGTCAGTGTCGTCATATTGAGGGATGCCAGAACAGTGTGTCTGAACATATCATGGGGACCGAGGGGCGCGCGAATGTGAGTGGACAGATATTTTTTAACGGCCAAGGCGAACTGAAGTGGCGCTTTGGCCGACGTTCGAAAAATCCTTACCAAGTTGAGCATGACCGTTTGTTTGACGCTATTCGCAACAACAAGCCACACATGGAGGCAGAATATGGGGCAAAGAGCACTATGACTGCCATACTTGGGCGTCTTGCTACTTATACCGGTAAGCGTCTCACATGGGATCAGGCATTGAACAGCAAAGTTGTGTTGATGCCGAATGACATCGGTTATAAAAACGGTGTTTGGACGGGCACCCCGCCGAGCAAGCCAGATGGACAAGGTTCTTATCCTGTCGCTGTTCCCGGTGATAAGGAATGGTTTCAGAAATTGATTTAAATTTTTTATCAAAAGCCCGGACCAGTATGGTGTGGGTATTTTTTGTTTATGAGATCGGCTTGCGGTTCACTTTAATGACGTGATATCGTTAAAGACGTGATAACAAGATTGATTCCATCTCTAGTGCTGATGTTGATTGGCTGTAAAACAACATCGGACGAGGGCACTTGGAAGCTTTATGAATTTAATGAGCCTGAAATGGGCGTTAATTTTGTAATCAAGTTATACTCTCCTGATGAAGTGACCGCACAAAATGCTGCACGTGCTGTCTATGATCGGATAGAAGTGTTAAATTCGATTTTCAGTAATTATGATCCTGTCAGTGAGCTGAACCATCTTACTCGTAATACCGTAGGTAAGCCCGTCAATGTTAGCAGTGAACTTTTTACAGTCCTCCACCGCGCTCAAATTCTTTCTTCAAAAACAGATGGTGCTTTTGATGTAACAATGGGTCCATATATCGAGCTTTGGCGTAAAGCTAGGCGTCAAAATCGATTATCTGATCCTGAGCTTCTCCGAAAAATTGCTGAATCCGTCGGTTATCAAAATTTGAAACTAAATTCACATAAGCAAAGTGTTGCCTGCTTGGCTCGCGGGATGCATTTGAACCTTGGAGGAATTGCGAAAGGATGGGCAGTTGACGAAGCGTTGGAAATTCTCCGTGCTCATGGAATACGTCGTGCGCTTTGTGCTGCCAGTGGAGATATAGCCATTAGTGACGCTCCGCCCAATAAAATAGGTTGGTTGGTGGGTGTGCGATCAGTTGGCCGCCAAGGAAGTTTTTATGATCAAATGCTTAACTTAAAGAACTGTGCAGTCTCGACTTCCGGGGACACATTTCAGTTTGTCGAAATAAACGGGAAACGATATTCCCACATTATCGATCCACGTACTGGTTATGGCTTAACTAATCGAATCATGGTTACTGTTATTGCTAGCAGTGCGGTTGAGAGTGATAGCGAAGCCACTGCTATCAGTGTTTTAGGTCTGAAGGCAGGCATCGCATACGCTAATAAAAATGATATTGCGACTGTGATTACGCCATTGACTGGGAAAAAACGTACTCCGCTTGTTTCAGGAAAATGGGCGGCCTATTTAACTAACTAGAGGCCCGATTTCCTTTAACGACGCTGTACCTGTTGTTCCGAGTTTATGAATAGAAATTGATGCTGCAGCATTTGCTAATTCAATGGCTTCACCCGCTTCGGCTGATGCCGCTAATGATGCTGTTAAGCTTGCCATTACTGCGTCGCCGGCACCAACGATGTCAATTTCACCACTAACAGGAAGACCAGCTTGGTGGTTGATTTTCCCAGATGAATCTCCGCAAATGATTCCGTTACCGGCCATGCTTACAAAAATATTGCGTGCCGTAGAGGAAGCCAAGTTTGCAACAGCTGATTTGATATCTTTTAAAGATTTAAGCGGGATGCTGGTCATTTTTCTGAATTCATCCAGATTCATCTTTAGGTTAATGTTCGGCCAACCCTCGAATCCATTTCGACTGTCTCCGATGATTATGGGGAGAGGCTGTTTGCTGAGTGTGGTTTCGATGAATTTATCGATTGTCTCCAGTATTCTAGAGGTGATAACACCAGTCCCTAGCTTGTCTACTTGATCAAGGACGATCATGGCATCTACTTGAGGTGCAAGCTTCTGTACAGCATTGGCAAGTTGGTCCTGCAATGCTGAAGGGGTAGGGTGCCAGTTTTTACTGTCCAGGCGGTTTAATTCACGTGGTGGTTGGTTGGTCTCAATTATCAGCGGTTTACAGTAGGTAAAGGTGCGCTGCTCGATGCTCTCCATGAAATGATCCATCTTTACGCCGGGCAATTGCTTGAGGGCGTGGCAAAGTTCAAAGCCTTCACCATCAGCACCGCAAAAACCAACCGGCCAGATTTCACCAATGCCGAGTGCGGCGAGGTTGCTGACGATGGTTCCGGACGCGCCGGGCTGGGCGCGTACGTTGGTGACGTTGTGCACGGGTAAACCGGTTTCAATGGAGGTTTCCTGTTTGGTTGGGTCAATCTCAAGATAACGGTCACAGCTGTAATCGCCCACCACCGCGATGCGTAAATCAGCGTAGCTCGAGGTGATTTCCTGGAACCGGTCGGCGTTCACGAGTCGAGCGCGAGCAATAGGTGATGCATGAACGTGGTGTTGTCACATTGGGTGTAGTACATGGCACCGCCCATGCGCGTGTAGCTTTTGCAGAAGCGCAGGTAATAGGCTGGATTATCCTTGGGCGGCTCGCCCTGAGTCCAGTCCCAGTATCCGCCATCCTGAATATCCACCACGTATATGGAGTGATTACTTACAATAGGCCGCTCCTCCTGTAGCCGCAGGTTGTTCACACAGGAAATGCTCTTTTCAAAAACCTGCGGCCCCATGATCGCGCTTCCCACTGAGAGTAGCACGCCGCCATCGAGCCCATCGACAGCACCGCCGAAGGTGGCGAAGTCCATTTGAGCCGCGCGGCCAAGTGCTGCGCCATTAATCATGGGATGGTTGGAAATAATATCGTAGCCGATACCCGGATGCACGGTGTAGGGCACCTTGTGGGCGAAGGCATTGGCCAATACGCAGGAGCTTTTCCATGGGTGGGGAATTTCATTGCGACCTTCGGCAAGGTCGTGCTGCTGCATCGCTTGCAGCAGATTCGCACGGCCAGGGGATAGTGGGTGGCCGGGCTTATCGCGCAGTTGAGTTTCTAACTCTGCTTTTTTGGGCAGCGTCACGCCATCCTCGACTATCATGTGACCGACACTGTGACCGAAGCCTTCGCTGTTTACCGCGCCGGCGAGAACGGCAAGGTGGAGGTAACGGCCGGTTTCCTCCCAAGCGCCGAAGGTACCGGTGACGACATTGGAGCGCACACATTCTGTGGATCGGCCGTGGTGCGCCCATTCCCAATCGTGAATGACGCCTGCGCCGTTGGTGGCTAGATGGGTGATCCAGCCTTTTGCTATGAGACGATCCAAGAGGGATTGCGCTCCGTTCTTGATAAGGTGCGCGCCGAAAATGCACATCACACTGGCACCGGCCTTGCGCGCGGATCGGATGTTGCTGGCGCAACGCTCAAGGTGCTTGCTGTTTGCAGAAGAAAGTTTTGCGGGCAAGGTGGCGGGATTAATGAGTGTTTCTTCGATGGTCGCCATGCTATTGCGCTCAGCGAGCGGATAGACTTTCAGCTTGGAGAGATCGATGGGCCTCATTTGTTCAGTAGCTTCTGTTTTTTGCGGTCTCTGGCAACTGAATACATTCAACTCATAAACCCAAGTCCAACAAAGAAGTGTGTACTGTTTTCATTCGCCGAGGATTGTTTTTAAGAGGGCTTCGGGTTCCTGGTAGTCGGCAATGATCGCATCTGCTCCTGCATCAACCAAGGTGTTTCGTTTGTATTTATCAACCAAGCCTGATCCGTTGTCTGTCTCATCACTGCAAACGGCAACAGCGAGACCATCAAGGGATTTTGCAGCCGTGATTTCTCCTGCGCCATCACCAATGGCGACCAAATTTTCGCCTGAAAAATTTGCAGCCAACATCAATTCTTCAATGACCGATTGTTTGGAGAAATTGTTGGCATCTTTATAGCCATAGACGTGGCCGTGGCAATAGCGAGTGAGGTCAAGCAATTTAGCTTCTTCGTTAACTTGCCCGTGAGGATTGCCGCTGAGAATGATAATTTTTAATCCGCGGGAAATCATGAGCTCGATCACGGCGCGCCCTCCGAAGACAATGAAATCATCCTGGCTGCAGGTTTCAGAGCGGATTTGCTCATGGCGTTCATTTGCAATTTGATCGAGTTGAACAAGATAAGCCTCGAGCATTTCCGATGGATCGGCCTCACCACCCCGTTCTTCAATCTGCTGGCTCATGGCCTCCATGTAGACTGAGGTTGGTCGACCGTTGAATCGGTACATGTCCTTAAAGAGGCTTCTGCGGAGATCCTCAGGGCTTTCTCCTGGGGTAAGAGGGAAGCGCGCGGCCATTAATGATTGCATGACTTCTGGCCAGCCATGACGAATCCACGAAAGCGTCCCATCGAAGTCAAAGACCACGTGTGTGGCTTTCGGGCGTGGGAGAAAGCTGGGGAGCAGTTCAATTTGCTGTTGTTTCTCGGCGCTCGACACTGCGATAGTCAAGAGTGTTTACCCGAAAAAAACAAGCTTACGTGGCGAAACAGTCTTGATTCACAAGCCCACCTGTTTCCAAATGGAGCTATGCCAACTAATCAAATGAATCGACGCGATTTTATGACTACTACCGCTGCTGCTGGAAGCTTGGCGGTCATGCCGGCTTGGGCTGCGGATAAAGCCCAGAAACGGTTGCGCCTAGGTCTTGATAATTTTGCTGTGCGTGCCATGGGATGGAAGGCGAAGGAACTGATCGATTACACGGCGGCGCTCCGTTGCGATTCGCTTTTCATTACGGATCTTGGGCCCTTCGAGAACTTTACAGATCGCTATCTCAAAGGAGTCAGACAATATGCTGATGACAAGGGTATCAAACTCTATATCGGTTCATGGAGCATCTGTCCGACTTCACCATCCTTTAAGAAAGATTGGGGGACGGCGGTGGAACATTTGGCGTTGGGTATTCGCGTGTCCAAGGTAATGGGTTCTCCGGCTTTTCGGGTAATCCTTGGTTCCCGCAAGGATCGGTTGACTGAAGGCGGCATCGATGCACGTATTGATGATACGGTGAAACTGCTCAAGGCAAATAAGGCGCGTGCCACTGATGCCGGGATCAAAATCGCTATGGAAAACCATGCGGGAGACATGCACTCTCTTGAGTTGGTGCGATTGGTAGAAGAAGCCGGTAAGGATTGGGTAGGGGTGAATATGGATTCGGGCAACGCAGTGTGGACGCTTGAGGATCCCTACGAGAATTTAAAGAATTTGGCTCCTTACACGTTAACTACGAGTTTACGTGACACGATGGTGTGGCCGAGTGAGAACGGCTATACAGCAGCCTGGACAGCCATGGGCGAAGGTTTAGTGGATTGGGAAAAATATTTTGCGCACTTTGCGAAGTTTTGCTCAGAAGCGCCGGTTTGCATTGAGACAATTTCGGGCTTTAACCATGAGCTGAAAGTAAAACAGGAGGGTTTCTGGAAGGCATGGCCGAAGGGTAAGCCAAAGGGCTATGACAAGTTTGAGGCTTTTGCCAAGCGAGGTAAGCCGATTGAGACTTTCAAGGCGCCGAAGGGCGCGGATCGCAAGGCAGCCCAGCAAAAATTTCAGAAGGGTGATATCGAACGGAGTATTCGATATTGCCGCAAGCTCGGTTTGGGGTGGGATCGATAGGTGGGTGTTACTGTTAAAATTTGTGGTATCACCAGTGAGGCGGATGCATTAGCAGTGGCTGAAGCTGGCGCGGATGCGATCGGGCTGATGTTTTATGATGGCAGCCCTCGCCATGTCTCGATCTCACAAGCCAAGGCCATCTCCGAGGTGTTGCCGAAGCATATTGTTCGTGTCGGCGTTTTTGTAAATGCCGAGGAATCCCAAGTCGCTCAGGCGATTATCGATTGCGCTCTGAATATCGTACAATTTCATGGAGATGAATCGCCGGAAGATTGCGGTCGCTTTAATGTAATGAGCCTAAAGGCATTTCGTATGCAGGACTCTGAAACCCTCGAGGACATGCAAAAATTTCCTGCCGATGGTTTTCTTTTGGATGCTTATGTGAAAGACGCACTCGGAGGAACAGGCGAGACATTTAACTGGGACTTGGCGGTGCGTGCGCAGGAACTTGGCCGTCCGATCTTTCTGGCGGGAGGGCTGACTTCTGAGAATGTAGCCGAAGCCGTGAGAGCCGTGCGGCCATTTGCTGTAGATGTATCCAGCGGCGTCGAAAGTGAACCGGGTAAAAAAGATCCCGATAAGGTGCGTGCATTTGTGGCAGCGGCGAAAGGTGCGTGAATAGCTCGTGATTTTATGACAGGCTTTCGGGGATGAGTAATTTGGCGAGTGATCAAATTCCAGATGATAAGGGACGCTTTGGTTCTTACGGAGGGCGTTATGTTCCCGAAACTTTAATGCATCCGTTGATAGAGCTGGAGGAACAATACGCATGCGCTCAGGAGGATCCGAAATTTCAAGAAGAGTTAGATTATTACCTCCGTGAGTTTTGCGGCAGGCCGACCCCTCTTTATTTTGCTGAGCGACTTACAAATGAGATTGGGGGTGCAAAGATTTATCTTAAAAGAGAGGATTTGCTGCATACCGGCGCACACAAAATTAATAATGCTATGGGGCAAATTCTTTTGGCAAAAAGGATGGGCAAATCCCGCATTATTGCTGAAACTGGAGCTGGGCAGCACGGCGTTGCGACGGCAACGGTGGCGGCAATGTTTGGTTTGGAGTGCGTCGTTTATATGGGTGCACATGACTGTGAAAGGCAAAAGCTAAATGTATTCCGAATGGAAATGCTCGGGGCGAAGGTGGTTGCTGTCAAAGCAGGGCAACAAACCCTTAAGGAAGCTATTAATGAAGCGATGCGGGATTGGGTAACGAATGTACGTCATACTCATTATATTCTAGGCACAGCATACGGAGCTCATCCTTACCCAATGATGGTAAGGAATTTCCACCGCATAATTGGAGACGAAACTCGCCGGCAAATCTTACAGCAGGAGGAAAGATTGCCTGACATGCTGGTTGCATGCGTTGGAGGCGGCTCAAATGCTATTGGTTTATTTTATCCATTTATCAATGATGATAACGTGGCGATGGTCGGTGTTGAAGCAGGAGGAGAGGGTATTGAGCCAGAAAAGCATGCTGCTCGGTTTCAGGGGGGCTCCTTAGGGGTTCTTCAGGGTACACGCTCGCTTCTACTGCAGGACGAACATGGCCAAATTCAATTGACCAAAAGCGTTTCGGCGGGACTTGACTATGCAGCCGTTGGGCCGGAACACGTTTGGCTTCGTGATAATGCTCGGGCTGAATACACTTATGCGACAGATTCCGAGGCCTTGGACGCATTTATGAGGCTGGCGCGGATGGAAGGTATCATTCCTGCTCTTGAGTCATCTCATGCTGTTGCTGAGGCAATCAAACGGGCGCCGAAAATGAAAAAGAAAGACGTCATCGTGATAAATCTATCGGGCCGCGGAGACAAGGATGTAGCGCAGGTGGCTGATAAGGTGGAGCTTTGACTCTCCATGACCCGCTCGAAACAATCTCAATGGGACTTTGGCGAGCTTTTCACATCGGAGGAAACCCGAAATATTCTCACCGTTTCCGAGCTTACTAGTTCAATCAAGCAGACGCTTGAAGGAAAGCTAGGTAATGTTTGGGTTATAGGTGAAATCTCGAATTTCCGGCAGCAGTCGTCCGGACATGCATATTTTTCACTCAAGGATCGAAGTACGCAGGTAGCGTGCGTGCTATTCCGTGGAACGCAGGTCGCTCAGCGCGAATTTATCGGCGATGGACAAAAGGTTGTCCTAGAGGGTGAGCTGACTGTTTATGAATCGCGCGGTCAATATCAGCTTATTGCTCGTTCTATCGAGTTGCACGGATCGGGGGCACTGCAGATTCAGTTTGAGAAACTGAAGGAAAAACTAAAAGCCGAGGGTCTTTTTGATAGTGAACGAAAAAAGGCATTGCCTCGATACCCAAGGCGCATTGGGGTGGTTACCTCTTTAAATGCGGCAGCGCTAAGTGATGTGCTGCACGTGGTCGAGCGCCGTCAGCCTTCATTGGAAATCCTTGTGTCTCCGAGTAGAGTGCAGGGCAATGGTGCTGAAGAGGAATTGGCCCTAGGGGTTGCAAACCTCAATCGATGGGCCTTGGAAAAACCTTTGGATTTAATCTTGCTCACTCGGGGTGGAGGGAGCACAGAAGATTTATGGCCTTTCAACGAAGAAATTCTGGCGCGTATGATTGCAGAGTCTAAATTGCCGGTGGTTTCAGCGGTCGGTCATGAAGTTGATTTTACCATTTGTGATCTCGCTTCAGATATACGAGCCGCAACGCCAAGCGCTGCTGCGGAGATTATTACGGGACCAGCGATGGAGTTGCAGGGGCGCTTGGTAGAAATGAACGGCCGTCTGGTACGCAAGGCGCGGCAACGAATTGCGGAAGGGCAGAAGACTAGTGCCCAGCTTGTAGCCCGGTTGATGAGGTGCCATCCCCGTCGAGTTTTACAGGAGCATATGCAACGGACTGATGAATTAAACACAGACTTGTGTCGTGGTTGGCAGTTGTGCTTGCGTCAGACGAAAGCGAGTCTTGAGGTTTTAACTGATAGACTGCGAAGATTTAGTCCTGAGATGCTGATAGGAAATCGACGGCAAGAACTGTCGCGACAGAGTTTAAATTTATCTGGTCAAATTAATCGGGAGTTAACGCAACGAAAACAACATATGGATCGCCTCGCTGAAAGGTTGCGCCTGCTGAATCCAGCTAATGTTATTTCGAGAGGTTACTCAATTACCCGGGATTCTCGGTCAGGAAAAGTAATTCGATCTGCAGATAGTGTTAAACAGGGACAGAAAATTAGCACTCGTGTTGAGGGGGGCGATTTTGACTGCACTGTGGTATAAGGTCTGGACTCGACGTAGGGGACAAATCTAAAGTACAATATTCTGATGCCAAGTAAGTCTGGCAAAACACCCGGAGACGTAACCTTTGAGGATGCAGTTGAAAAGCTGGAGTCCATAGTGGAGGAAATGGAATCTGACGATTTGCCTCTGGAAAAATTGCTTGTCCGATACGAAGAGGGTGCAAACATGGTGAAGTTCTGCGACGAAAAACTGAAGGCTGCAGAGCTTAAGGTGGAACAGCTTGAGGAAAGTTTGGAGGGGGAGCTAAAGGGGCGACCCTTGGATCTTGAAAACGAAAAATAATTTATGAGCCGATATCTCGATATGATTCAAGGGCCTGAGCACGTCAAAAAATTGACAGAGAAACAGCTGCTCAGCCTGGCAATTGAAATTCGTGAAGAATTAATTACCAAACTTGCGAAGGCTGGCGGGCATTTGGGGCCGAATTTGGGAGTGGTGGAACTAACCATCGCTATGCACAAAGTGTTCGAAACACCAAAGGACAAGTTCCTGTGGGATGTGAGCCACCAAAGTTATGTGCATAAGTTATTGACTGGGCGACGTGATCGATTTCACACAATTCGGCAGACGGATGGCCTGAACGGTTTTGCTTTGCGTACAGAGAGCGAACACGACTGTTATGGCGCAGCACATGCGGGGACGGCGTTGTCGGCTGCGTTAGGGTTCTGCGCAGGTCGCGATCAGCAAGGCAGCGATGAGAATGTAGTGGCCGTGTTTGGCGACGCAGCGCTCACGAATGGAATTCCATATGAAGCCTTGAATAATATTGCGACTACCACGGATCGTTTTATCGGTATTCTCAACGATAACGAATGGAGTATTGATAAGAATGTTGGCGCAATTTCGAAATATTTAAACCGAATTATCACCAACAAAAGTTATAAGAAGGTGCATGGCAATCTGGAATCTCTGGTAAGAAAGCTGCCTAAGGGGGATTTGGCGGTGAAACTTGGATTAAAGGCTGAAGAGGCTATCAAGGGAGCCGTCACAGATGTGTCATTGAAACAGCGGAAGGGGAATGATGATCGTTATGGCAAGGGCGGTCAGGTGCACAGTGTAATATTTGAAGAGCTTGGGATTCAGTATGTTGGCCCTATAGACGGCCATGATTTGCCATTGATGATCAAGTTTTTAGAATATGCGAAGTCTTGTGATCATCCGTTGGTTCTGCATGTCCTGACAAAAAAGGGAAAAGGATTTCAGGCAGCTCTTAATCAGCCGGAAAAATACCATGGACTTGGGCCATACGATGCTAAGACAGGAGAAACACCCAAAGGTAAACCTGGCTCACCACCAAAATGGCAGGATGTCTTTGGTGATGCGATGGTGAGATTATGTAATCGAGACAACAAGCTTGTAGGTATCACTGCTGCGATGCCAAGCGGAACTGGGTTGAAGAAGCTGAAAGATGAAAATCCCAAACGTTATTATGATGTGGGTATTGCGGAGGAACACGCGGTGTTGTTCGCGGCAGGAATGGCGGCACAAGGGTTTCGGCCGGTTTGCGCAATTTACTCTTCTTTTTTGCAGCGTGGTTATGACTGCATCATCCATGATGTGGCGCTACAGGATTTGCCGGTAATATTCTGCATGGATCGTGCGGGTCTGTCAGCTGCAGACGGCCCGACACACCATGGGTTGTTTGACCTTTCTTATTTAAACTGTGTGCCGAACGTGATCGTGATGCAGCCGAAAGATGAGGACGAGCTAGTGGACATGATGTTCACTAGCACACGTCAGGAACACCCCACATTCATTCGTTACCCGCGTGGTGAGGCAATGGGTGTTAAGATCAAAGAGGAGCCGAGCCTGCTGGATATTGGTAAGGCAGAGATAATCCAGAATTTTCAGCGCAACGGAAAAAAGCGTATTGCGTTTTTTGGCTTAGGTAATATGCAATCCTTGGCACGCGAATGCATTGAAGAACTAGGAGATGACTTTGATTGTTCGCTGGTTAATCCAAGATTTATAAAGCCTTTGGATGAGGCGACGCACGAGTTCTTTGCGCGTGAAGCAGATTTGATGGTGACGTTGGAAGATCATGTGGTCATTGGGGGGTATGGTAGTCGTGTCATTGAGATATTACATGATTCCGGTATCAAAACCCCAGTCCAACGCGTGGCGTGGCCAGACCAATTCATCGAGCATGCCTCGGGCAACGGAGATCTGTTTAAGAAATATGGATTTACGGCCAAGGCGGTTGTGAATCTAATCAAAGAAAATCCTCCGGCTGAGACAGCAGGAGACAAGGCGTCCGCAGTGGCCTGATCCATTGCTCGCTACAAACACCCTAAATATAGGAAAGAATATATGGCGTATACCTTTGCCAACATAACTCCGCCGGAGGGTGGAAAAATTACTATTGAAGACTGCAAACTGCAGGTGCCTGACAATCCTATAGTACCCTTCATTCGAGGCGACGGGACAGGTCCGGATATTTGGGCCGCGAGCCAGTTGGTTTTTGATGCAGCCGTTGAGAAAGCCTATGGTGAGGCAAAATCGATCTCTTGGTTTGAAGTTTATGCAGGCCAGTCTTCAAAGGACAAATTTGATGAATGGTTGCCGGATGACACCGTGGCCGCCTTTCGCGAGTATTTGGTAGGCATCAAGGGTCCACTCACAACCCCAGTAGGTGGTGGCATTCGTTCGATCAACGTCGCGCTGCGCCAGATTCTGGATCTTTACACCTGCCTGCGTCCCGTGCGCTGGTTTGAAGGTGTGCCGAGCCCGGTGAAGCACCCGGAGAAGACCGACATGGTGATCTTTCGCGAGAACACTGAGGATATTTATGCCGGCATCGAGTTTCAACATGGGGATGAGGATTGCGAAAAGTTTAAGTCAATTTTTGCTGAGGCATTTCCGGAGCGTGCTGAAAAGATTCGATTTCCGGACACTGCAGGTATCGGCATCAAGCCGGTTTCCGAGGAGGGCACAGAACGTCTGGTCCGCGCGGCCATTGAATACGCAATAGCCAACGGACGCGACAGTGTCACCCTGGTTCACAAAGGTAACATTATGAAATTCACCGAGGGCGCATTTCGCGACTGGGGATATGCGCTGGCCAAGAAGGAATACGGTGCCCAAGACCTTGATGGCGGACCCTGGCAGGTCTTTGAGAAGGCCGGCCACAAAATCACCGTCAAGGATGTTATTGCCGACGCTTTCCTCCAGCAGATTTTAACAAGACCTGCTGAGTACAGCGTCATCGCCACCCTCAATCTCAATGGGGACTATGTCTCTGATGCGCTCGCCGCCTGTGTGGGTGGTATCGGCATCGCGCCGGGTGGTAACATTAACTATGTCACTGGACACGCCATCTTTGAGGCCACACACGGCACCGCGCCCAAGTATGCGGGGCAGGACAAGGTGAACCCGGGCTCAGTCATTCTAAGTGGCGAAATGATGCTCCGCCATTTGGGCTGGATTGAGGCGGCTGACTTCATCGTCAAGGGCGTGAATGGCGCAATTGGATCCAAGAAGGTCACATATGACTTTGCGCGCCTGATGGGTGACTCTGCCGAGATCAAATGTTCTGAATTTGGTCAGAACATTGTTGATCACATGTAATTGCTAAACCTTCTATGGGGAAGGCTTGAGTTTGATTGGGCTCGGCTATAACTGGTTTCAACAAAAACTGGAGATCTTGATTGCTTGATTTGCGCCGTTAAGGGTGAGTTCCAGATGTTCTCCCTGCTGTCGCCCCTGTAATTGACAGCCCAGTGGGGATTGTGGCGTGATGACCAGTACTTCATGCCCATCTTCGACGACCTCGGTGCCTCCAGCGCTGGGCCCGATAAAATAAAAAACCTTTTCTCCGACTTGTTCCACTTCAATCAAAGCACCCACTCCAATTGAGGTGTTATCGTGAGGCGTATCTTTCAAATTTTCAAAACCATCAATGGAGGCTTCCAATTCTGCAACTTTGTTGGCTTGGCCTGCTGCTAGATATGAAGCCTCCAATCCACGTGTATCATATTTATTTTCAGCGCGATTCTCTTCAGCTGTGGGTTCTTCATGTGAACATTTAGCGGCACGCAAATACGTGACTAGTTCTGATTGGAGCACAGTGATGATTTTTTCAAGGACCGTGGATTTGTTCATTCTTGTGGCGTCCAATTTTAGCAGGTGTTGGGTTTGCCAAGGGGAATTGGCGGACACACCAACACCATCTCCAAACAACAAAGAACATTATGAATTGTTGTGATCACGAGTAATATTTGGCGCGCTCGAATTATTACTTGAACCAATTGACTTGATTTTTTGTAGCAGGGGATCCGTTTGCCACGGGGCTAAAGAGTTTCTTGATCCAATTTCCTGTGCCCTGTTCCAGGCTTTCAGTGAAGCGTTGGAATCACCCAAGTCATCATGCATATCACCAAGCTTGTCGAAATATAAGAAAGCTTCCCGTGAGAGGGTGTCCTTGATTGTACTGACGTCGTTAAACCTCAGTGATTCATGCCTGTCTTGATACAACTTGAGTGAGGCGGAATGTTTGTTCTGTTTTCACAGAAGACCGACCACGATATCTAAAAGTTTTTTTCGATTCTCCTCATAAAGATAAAGCTGGCTACCTGAACCTTGGTGAAGCGTTCCTTTACTTGACGTTTCTTCAAAATCTATCACGCGTGATGACGCATCCGGGTATTCTGTTTTTTCCTTTAGAAGAAAATCGCCAAGTTCTATGGCCGCTATTAGATCCTTCCCATTGAGCGCCTGCATATACCACTTGATTCCCTCCTTTTCGTTCTTTTCCACAAGATTTCCCTCCAGGTAAATTTTGCCAAGTCTTGCCTGATATTGGGCATCGCCCAGATTTGCATGTGTCATGCAAATTTTTAATGTGTCGGGTCGGTACAGTTTTGTTCGATCGGAAGAGAAACCGAACAGTATTGATGCAATGGAAAACAACGCAATAAAGGCTGTTGTTCGTCCGGCAAATTTAATTACTTGTAGTGGTATTTTTTTGCCGAAAACCGGACTATTTAGAATCAGGACTGTTAAAAAGAGAGTTATTATAAATATAAGGATATTGAGCCAATTTACACTGGTATCCAGGCAAACATCAAAAGAACCCGGACTGTAGAAAGAATCCGGCCTATAGTGGACTTCGATCAGGGTTCCTGGCTCGGGAATCATGTCATCGCTGGGCATGTAAAATTCATCGATACCCATCACGACATTGTCGTCGTGATATTCGTATCCGTGCAAAAAGAATGCATACTCAAGATGCCAGTCTTTATATTTATTGCCATTATCGTTCGTTTTCATTTCGAAACCTTTGTCAGTAATTGTTCCAAGACAAACCGGCCAATTCTTGGCCTGTAAAGAGAGCAGCGCGGATTTCCCGGACTGGTAGCAGCCGTAAAGCAGCCCAATTGCCATTAGCCACACAATGACAGTTTTACGTATGCTGTAATCAACAGAACTGGTTTTCTCTTTTGTTTGGCCGGACGCCATTGATCAAGTTCCTTGGTTGGCGTGAATGTTAACCTAAGTCTAAATCCGAATCAGTCACCGCGCCATGCGATGCGTCGGTGACCAGATGGGCGTATTTTGCCAGCACGCCCTACGTGTATCGTGGTATAGGTTTGCGCCACGATTCTCGGCGTCGTTTGAGTTCAGCCTTCGAAATGCC
>CAYUXV010000001.1:0-18697 GCA_964448875.1 uncultured Verrucomicrobiota bacterium | reverse complement strand
GGCTATAACTGTCAACGTCAGGCGCACACATACTACCCCAAGCACCTTTGGCACAATGACAAGAAAGTCCCGATGGATGGAGAGACCTACTCGCACGATCTCATCCACGAGCAATCACTTAAATTTATTCGCGATAATGCCAAGCAGCCTTTCTTCGCTTATTTGCCTATCACCATTCCACACGCAGCGATGCAGTCGCCCGAAGAGGACGTTGCTCCCTTCCGCAAAAAGTTTCCGCAGTTCGAAGACAAGATTGGTAAATACAGTCATGGCACGAAAGTTCGTAATCCCGTTGCAGCCTTCGCTGGCATGATGACCCGGATGGATCGTGGAGTTGGTGACGTATTGGATCTACTCGATGAACTCAAGATTGCCAACAACACGCTCGTACTCTTCACCAGCGATAACGGACCTCATCACGAAGGCGGACATCAGCCCGGTTTCTTTAACAGCAATGGTCCCTTGAAAGGCCACAAGCGCGACCTATATGAAGGGGGAATCCGGGTGCCGCTCATCGCCTATTGGCCCGGCAAAGTGAAAGCTGGCACGGTCAGCGACCATATCAGTGCGCACTGGGATCTGATGCCCACCCTCTGTGATCTCGCCGGCATTGAAACCCCAAAGCACACTGATGGCATCTCTTACGTGCCAACGTTGACCGGTGGCAAACAAAAGGCGCACGAGTATCTATACTGGGAATTCCATGCCCATGGCAAAACCCAAGCAATCCGTATGGGCAACTGGAAGGCTATCCGTCTCAAGGTTGGAAATAATCCCGATGCACCCGTTCGTCTCTACAATCTCGCCACGGACATCGGTGAGACTAAGGACATCGCCTCGCAGCAGCCAGATGTTGTAAAGCAGATCAAACCGCTATTCACAAGCGCACGGGTAGAGTCAGACCTCTTCACGTTGTTTCCGAAGAAAAAATAAACCCATAAATCGATCACACTTCAATACGTGCCTATACCCATTAATTCAAGCAATCGGGAAAGGATGCGCTTGGCCCAACTTTTTTCAGCGTATGTTTCGTACGTTGCACTGATTCCTTCACCAGGCTTGTTGCCCCAGACTCGCTCGAAGTAGGTCGAGGCATCCTGAAACACCGGGTCATTCATGGGGCCGCGTAAAGCAACGCTGGTCTCGAGATTAAAATTATCCAGGTTTCTTCGGGTGAGATTGCAAGAGCCTATAAGCAACAAGTCCCTGTCATCTTTAAAATGTGCGTGCAACATCTTGGTGTGGCCCTGTTCTCCATGAGTATCGAACCAACGCACAGCCAATCCCGCTTGCTGGAGGATTTGTGCAGTCTGGCGATTTGGAATGCCCATCTTCTTGTAGCCAAAGGCATCCTTGTTTGGATCAAGTAGGATACGTATCGCCACGCCTCGCGCATGAGTTTTTTTCAAGGCTCGTATAATTCCATGATCCGACAGATAAAAATACGCTAGGTCAATCCGGTCGCCGGGTTGCAGATCACGCAAGGTCTCCAGAACAATGCGCTCAATCTGTTTCTCAGTGAGAACCTGGGCTGTCACTGGCCCAATCTCAGGCAAATTGACAATCTGTGTCGTCGGCAATCGGCCATTGGAAAAACGCAACACCGCAAGTTCACTTTCAAATAAGTCCATCACAGCAGGGCCAGAAAATCTAACAGCTACATTGTGATGAGCACTACTTGCATCATGAGCATTCCCTGAGGCGACAATTGCCTCCAAGCCGTTTGGAGTATCTGCTATGAACACTTTACGATGGTCGGCCTTGAAATTCAAAAGCCGCAACCAACTGCGTGCAGTCACTTTCTGCCCCCCGAAAGGGTGCGGCATCAGGCCACCTTTTGAATTATTGCCGAGCCAACGAAATGTAATTCTCCAGAAGAGTGAATAATACAAATTACTATCACGAAGTTTTTCTAATTTACACATTGTCACGTTCGCTCCGGCTTGTCTTAAAGCGGTGAGATATGGAGATATTGCTCCTCCATAAATTGTGTTAATCGGATCGGCAATCACGACGATTTCGATTCCTGGATATTGCCGTGCCTGCGCTAGCAGCGCCTCGGTAAGTTCCCCAGAAAGAAGGCGCGTATACTCAGGTGTGCTACCTTGGAAATCGTTAAACAAAAACATATCCACCAGGATGAATCGTCGTGCACCTCTGATAAGTTGAAGCACTTCGTCAAAAATTTCCTGATCCACATGTCGCTCACCATTCTCATCCACAAAGGTGACATCAGCCAGAAACTTGAGGCGGGATGCTGGGTATTCGATCCCGGCAATGTTTGTCCCCTTTGGTGGCGATTTAAAGGTATGACAACCAATGCTCGTCAACCCGACCCCCAGCATCACTATGCATAACGGCCAGCGCATGAAGTAATTGTAATTTATTGCCTGATGAACCGCAACGACTCAACCTTCTTAAAAATGAACCCTATTCTTGTTCACAATCAACGCGCTTGGGACGAAAGAGCACGACGCGGACAACGATTCGCCCTTCCCGCTTCGGACACAGATTTTGACGACCCAATGAAAACCCTCGATGGCCCGGGCTGGCTGGGGGAAGTTAGAGAGAAGCGAATCCTCTGCCTAGGCGCTGGAGGTGGACGTCATGGGCCGCTGCTAGCAAGTCTTGGGGCTCACGTAACCGTGGTTGATATAAGTCCCGCGATGCTCAAATTGGATGATGAGGTGGCCGCTGCACGTAGCTTACAAGTGGAGACTCTTGTGGCGTCTATAGATGATCTTAGTGCGCTGCCTGATGCTGAGTTTGAAATCATCTTACAGCCAGTTAGTACATGCTATGTGCCTGACATAAACCTGGCGTATCGCGAAGCCGCAAGAGTGTTGAAACCTAATGGGATCTACTCCAGTCGTCACAAGCAACCTACAAATCTACAAACGGGCCTGATCCCAACACCTGAAGGCTTTTGTCTAGAGGATTCTTATTACCTCAAAGGCCCTCTTTCGCCAGCACAACAACCCGGGCCACACCGCGAAGCAGGTGCACTGGAATTTTTACACCGGTGGGATGATCTGTTGGGGGGGCTCTGCCGCGCCGGGTTTGTGCTGGAGGATGTTCTGGAGCCCAAATTCGGCGATCCGTCGGCAAAACCCGGTTCATTTGAGTATCGCGGGCACTATATTGCTCCCTACATTCAATTTAAAGCTCGTCGCACTGACAAGCCAGTGAAGAACGTGGAGGAATTGTGGACGCCGGAAAATTGAGTTACTGATGAGCTTGCTCGATCATCTCTCTGATCTTTACGGCCTTGCCTTTGCGGCGCTTACTTTCGTCTGCAGCTGCCATAAATGCGAAGATCTCGATGGTTTCCTGCGAGGAAACGGGCACCTTCCCGGTCTGAAACATTTTCACTGCCTCGATCACGAGCGGAGCATAGCCGTCATACTTGCCAACTTCGCCCTCACCCTTCGTGCCCCGGGCCTTACCGCCATATCCTTTGCCTTCACGAAAAATACCCGTGCGGCCGCCTTTCCATGTGCCAACAACCTCGATCTTGCCATCGTCGGTTGTGCGCCGCACTACACTCTCGCAGCCAATCCCCATCACCGTGAAGAGCGATTCGCAACCATGTACACCGTACCAGAACAAATCCGGATGATGCACTTCTAGTGAACAGGGACTGTGTACCTCTACCTGGGTAATTTCCCCAAGGACTCCTTTGCGAGCAGCTTGGGTCGCCTTCCCGTAACGTAATGAAGACGAACTGAAGACAGGAACCCCCTTCTTTTTGGCGAGGTCAAAAATCATGATGACATCGGCAAGTGAGCCGGCCATTGGCTTATCGATGAAGAGCGGTTTCCCTGCCTCTATGACGGGAATTGCCTGACGCAAGTGAGGGCGACCGTCTACGCTCTCCAGCATCACTGCGTCCACGTTTTTGCACAACTCAGCGATCGTGGGATAAAGCTTAACCCCATACTGCTTGGTCAGTGTCTCTGTAAACTTGTCCAGTCGGTCCGCGCTGGAGGGAATATCCAAGCTGCCACCACGAAAGGCAGCCGTGACCTTGGCGTTCCCTAAAGCGCCAGTAGCCTTGGGATCATTTATAATTTTGGTAAAAGCAACCACGTGAGAAGTATCCAAGCCAATTGGCCCGATACGAACTTCCTTTGCGATGACCAACGTGGTTGCCGCACAAGACACAAGAAAAATAATGATACGTTTCATGATTAAAGGATAAGCCAGAGGCTTACGTGGTTGGCGAAATTTGGCAAGCCTACGGCTGTGTGGTGATTTCTCCCCAGTCAAGTCCGTGTCGCTTGGCATATTCAGAGAGCGTTTTTTCGTTCTCAATTAGAACTGTACGCACTACAGACGAATCATCCGCATAACCAAAATCCGGCACATGATTGGGGATGAGGTCATCCTGTTTATGGGCGTATGCGAGAGCAAAGCATGCCTCAGCTAGAACAAAATAAGGAATATCTCCATCAGCATCCTCTGCGTAATCCTCAATGACATCGGCCAGAAATTCGAGCTGATCGACCAAATGCGGATACTTTGGCGCGTGTATCTCGGCAAACTCCAGCTTCAACTGCGGCAACTAGGCATGGATACCTTGAAGAATTTTCGGCGACACTCGTGCCGCGTTGTGATGGACAAATTCCGCAATGTCGGACATGTCCCCAGTCTAACCAACCATTGCCAAGAGGCAAGCCAATGCAGCCATTGTCGTCACGTAAATGCATCATTCCTCATAGCCAACGCACCTAAGTACAACACCTATATGGCATTCGCCTTGTGTAAGAACGCCAACATTTCATGTTGCTCATACGACTTCCATTTCCATTTCCGGCAATGCATCGATGAACATTTGTCCATAGCGTTTAGTCAACACACGATTATCGAGAACGGCAATGATACCGCTGTCATGCGCGGTTCGAATAAGCCGGCCAACTCCTTGACGGAATTTTAGGATCGCCTCTGGCAGGCTAAATTCCATGAACGCGTTGCCTCCTCTCGCTTCAATAGCCTCGATGCGTGCCTCAATAAGTGGATGGTCTGGCACCGCAAACGGCAGTCGCGTGATGATGACGTTGGAGCGTGCCTCCCCCGGCACATCCACACCCTGCCAAAAACTATCCAGACCAAATAGTACCGAATCAGCATCTTTTTTAAAATTTTCCAGCATCGTCGCACGCGGAGTTCCCGTACCCTGAACGAGACATTCTATCCCCAATTCATCGAACAACGGTTCCATGTCCGCCGCAACCTCCTTCATCAGTTTACCATTGGTGAACAGCACGAATGCTTTTCCTCGAGTCATCTTCACGAAATGCCCAATCCATTTCACCAGTGCTGCGCCATAAGTATCATCACGCGGATCTGGCATCTTGCCTGCCACATATAATTTTACCTGCTGTCGATAATCAAACGGTGAGCCCAATTGTGTCCGCCTAGCATTCTCTGCGCCCACCCCGTTGATAAAATAATCAAGACTTGGACAACGCCCATCCATCGATTTATCGCGTTCGGAGTCCTTAACGGCCAACGTGGCACTGGTACAGACGGCCGAGGTGCCTGCGTGAAACACCCGGCGGCGCATATACTCGGCAATGTCAATGGGCGCAGCGTTTAATGAAATACCACGCTGCATCCTGCCGGTACGCTCCACCCAATACACATGCTCCTCGGCGCTTTGACTTAAGAAGATGCTTACCGCATCGCGCAGCTCTCCAAGCCGGCGGTTACACTCGATGAGCTCTGCGGAGGTCTCCTGATCCTCGGCAAGTTGTATCAATTCACTCACTGCTTCACGCACGTGCTGTAACGATCTTGATACGGTGTCCTCCACAAGATCGGCCTGACGAATGCGCAGCTCCCGCCAGTCACGTTGATAACGAGGCGCCTTCTGGTACAGCACATCACAGGCCTTCTCCACGGTCCCAAAAAGTTTGTCTGCCTTCTCTAGTGACTCGGCAACGTGCTTCACTACCACCCCTTTGCGTAATACCGAAAGCAGTCCTTTCTCCGTACGTGGATTCCAAAGTCGCTGCAGATTGAATCGCATCTGCCCGCTCGAAACACTCACTCCGATATGCCGCGACGCCACGCGCTCAAGGTGCTGTGCCTCGTCAAAAACCACAAAGTCATTCTTAAAGAGCAGTCCTTCACTTGAGCCTTCATCTTCGTCGTCATCGGCATCCTCCAGCACTCCGAGGGATGCAAAAAAAAGCGAATGGTTTACTACCAGAACATCCGCGCCCAAGAATCGGCGGCGTGCACGCTGGAAAAAACATTCACCCTGCGATTTCGCTGTGTCCGATCCCGGCCCACAGAGCTTGGGTGAGCACAATCCGCGCTCAGAGCAAACCTCCTCCCACACCTTCGAATCTGGCTCCAACTCAAAGTCCGATAAACTGCCATCATTCGTCGTCTTGCTCCATTCGTACACCCGTTCTAATTCCGCAATTTCTGGTGAAGTGAACAGTCCCTTCGCACGCGCCAGGGCTCTTTGTAGTCGACGGGTACAAAGGTAATTCGCACGCCCCTTAAGCATAGTAAACGAGAAATCCACCGACAAGATTCGCTGAAGCATAGGAAGATCCTTTTCAGCCAATTGCTCCTGCAAGTTTATGGTGTTTGTGGCAATAATCGCTTTCTTTGCGTGTGCCTGTCCGTAGAGGATAGCAGGAACAAGATAAGCAAGGCTCTTGCCAACGCCCGTACCTGCCTCGACCACAAGATTCTGCCCCACCTCCAGCGCGCGAATCACCGCCACCGCCATCTCCTGCTGTGGCACTCGATGCTCAAAATTCTTCGCGTGCGACAACACCCCTCCCGGCCCAAAAATTGTCCCAACCTGTCCGGCTAATTCCGAGTTGGATTCAGCAAGCTGGCTTTCGGCCTGAAAAATCATTTTGTCTTCTTGATGATTTCTATTTCAGACCGGCTCTTGGCGATGTGTCCTGCCGCTAGCACGCCGCGCCAGTTGGTGTTCGGATAAACGACGCAGTCACGCCCAATCACGCTTCCTGGATTGAGTACACTGTTGCATCCGATCTCGCTGTTATCGCCAATGAGTGCACCAAATTTATCAAGGCTCGTGTCAGTCTTCTCAACAAAGACATTCCCCGGAGTCATTTTCACGTTGGACAACACAACTCCTGCACCCAAATGCGCGCGGTATCCCAAAATGGAATCCCCTACATAATTGAAGTGCGGCACCTGACAATCATTGAACAGCAGACAATTTTTTAGCTCACAAGCATTCCCCACCATGCAGCCATCACCAACAATGACTTCCTGTCGTACGTATGCATTGTGACGAACTATACAGTTCGCGCCAATGATCGCTGGCCCGACTATCATCGCTCCAGCTTCCACCACTGTACCCTTGCCTATAAAAACTTGGTCTCCAATCGTGGCTCCGGAAGATATTTCCCCTTGGATGGCGGGCTCCAAGGCCGCGGCAAGGTGCCCAGTGATTTTCGGCAGCGCCTCCCACGCATGGCTGCAACCTTCAAACAGCACGGCATGAGCTGTTTGGTTCAGTTCGAACAATTCCTCCGGTGCGAACATGTGATCACCGTAGGGAAAAGCTCCTGAAGGCAAAACCCTTTTTTGTTCTTAAAACTACCCAATCTCCGAACGAAGGCGATCCTTGAAATCGTCAATTCCCACGTCAAGGACCGCCATCATTTCCAAAATCTCTACCTCTGGATATTTCTTTTTGAATTTAGCCAAGTTTTTCACTGCGGCATCCTCATCCATTTTATTGGATGCAACGAGGCGTGGTTTTTCGAGCAAGGCGGGGTCGTATTGCTTCAATTCACCGAGTATTTTTTCGTAATCGTCCCAAGGGTCTCGATCGTCGATGCCCGCCATGTCGAGGAGGATGACGAGCATGGCGCAACGGCGAATATGCCTTAGAAAAGCGTGGCCAAGTCCGACATCTGCGTGAGCGCCTTCAATGAGACCTGGGATATCGCATACTGTCAGTCGGTCCCAATTGGGAAATTCTAAAACGCCAATCTGTGGGTGCAGCGTGGTGAAAGGATATGCAGCAATCTTCGGTCGCGCGGAACTGATAGCCGTAAGCAAAGTGCTCTTGCCGGCGTTGGGATAACCGACAAGGCCGACATCCGCCATAATCCTTAGTTCAAAAAGAAAACGACCCTCCTCCCCGGGCTCCCCGGGCTGGGCAATACGTGGTGCCTGACGGACAGAATTGGCGTAGCGCTTGTTGCCTTTGCCCCCTTTCCCGCCTTTACTAAGCGTAAACCGCTGTCCATCTTCAATGAGGTCGGCAACGATTTCTCCGGGCTGGCCAATAGCAATGGCTGCAGGCTCGGACTCGCTTTCCCCTTCCAGATCAATCGC
This sequence comes from uncultured Verrucomicrobiota bacterium, assembly GCA_964448875.1. Classification (GTDB taxonomy): domain Bacteria; phylum Verrucomicrobiota; class Verrucomicrobiia; order Limisphaerales; family UBA1100; genus UBA6614. The sequence continues at coordinate 10,354 of CAYUXV010000001.1, read as the reverse complement.
CAATGCTTGTCCTGCTCCTTTAGCCGTTTCCCATTCACCCTTCGGCTTTTCATCGACGGGTGCATTTTGTTCCGGAAGTCGCCATACAACTGTGCCGTAAGGCACCTTCACTATCACATTCTTGCCAGAGCGACCATGGCAGTCCTTGCCTTGACCGGGCTCCCCGTTTTTGGCGATCAGGCGGGGCTGGTAAAACTGCGCTACGAGATTGTTGAGGTCATGGCTGGCTTCAAGTATGACATCTCCACCGCGCCCACCATCTCCGCCGCTGGGTCCGCCTTTTGGCACGAAGGATTCCCGACGAAAAGCGATGCAACCGCGCCCTCCGTTTCCAGCGCGCGAGTAAATTTTCACCTGGTCGACGAACATGGCGTGATTATTTCAAGGGTAAAAAAAAGGCGAGGCGCAATACCTCGCCGGAAATTATGTGAGGAGCTATTTAGTTTTGCGCCGTATCAACCGGAGCAATGTTCACACGACTTTTGCCCTTGGTGCGGTCGAACTTTACGCGGCCATCCTTCAACGCAAAAAGCGTCCAATCACGACCGATGCCCACGTGGTCCCCGGCCTTGTACTTGCTCCCTCGCTGACGAATCAGAATGGTTCCGGCGAGCACAAGCTGTCCATTGCCACGCTTTACGCCCAAACGCTTGCTGTTGCTGTCGCGGCCGTTCTTGGATGAGCCCTGTCCCTTTTTGTGTGCCATCGATTACTCCTTGGTTTCGACTTTTTCCTCAGTCTTCTCGGCCTTTGGCTCCTGTTTTTTTGCAGTCTTCTTTACGGCCTTGGCAGAATTTCCGCCGGTTGTAATGTCAGTAACCTTTACCACTGTCAAATCCTGCCGATGGCCAACTTTGCGCCGATTGCCTTTACGACGCTTCATCTTGAAGGCGATCAGCTTTGGGCCGCGCTTATGCTCTACTACGTCGGCTACCACGTTAGCTTTCTCGACCAACGGTGAACCAACCGTCACTTGACCATCGTTGCTCACCAGCAACACTCGATTAAAAGTAAAGGGCTTGCCCGCCTCAGCATCCAGCTTTTCCACGGTTACCGTATCACCGGCACTGGCGCGGTACTGTTTGCCACCTGATTCAAAAACTGCGTACATCGTAATCTCCCGAAAAAATGGGGACGGGGAATAGACCAGATAGACTAGAGAGTGTCAACAGGCGTTTTGGGTTAACGAAATGTCTTTTTGGCCATTTAAGGCGTCTTACTTATCAAACTCTTCGTTGTCTTTTTTTGATTCAGGTTCCGTCCAGACGATTTTTCCCTCCTTGTTGATATAAGCGACACGGTAATCGTCATCGATCGTCACCCGAGTCAGTTCCCCGAACATGAATGGTTGCACCCCTTTGAATTGCGGGTTGATGACAAATTTGCCCACACGATCAATATAACCCCATTTGTCGTCATCTGAAGCCACAGCTGCCAAGCTTCCGATGAAGGGACGGGCGTCTTCAAACTGGGGGTTGACGATGTATTTCCCATCCGTCCCGATGTAACCGTATTTGTCGCCCAATTTCACGGCCGCAATTCCATCGACAAACGGTTGGGCCCTATCAAACTGCAGGTTGATAACAATAGTTCCTTCTTCATCAATGTAACCCCATTTATCGTCCTGCCTAACGGGAATCAACTCGCCAACATCTAAAAACAACGCAGCAGCTCCTAGATCCTCCGCATCGTCATACTGCGGGTTGATCAGATACTTGCCATCCGTATCAATAAAACCGTACTTGTCGCCCATTTTCACCCTCGCCATTCCATTATGAAACAGTGATGCGCGATCGAACTGGTAGTTGATGGCCATCTTTCCAGAATCGTTAACATACCCCCATTTGTCATCCAGTGCCACGGGAGCCAGGCCTTCCTTGAAGAATCCTGCATCCTCGAATTGTGCGTTGATGACCCATTTTCCATCCCGGTCAATGAAGCCCCATTTTTCATCCATAGCGGCGGGTGCTAAATCGTCTAACATAATCAGGGCAGAATCAAACTGTGGGTTGATGACAATTTTGCCGGAAGAGTCAATATATCCCCACTGATCTCCCTGTTTAATTGGATATAGCGGATTAATCCCACCAAAAAGCCACAAAACCACCCAAATCAACAAACCCAAGGCCACCATGCCTCCAACACCAAGGCCAGCCAAGGTCAACCACTTTTCGGTATTCGCCGAATCGAGAGGCGGGGGGGGGGGTGGATTGGTCTGATCATGGTTAACAGGAGGGTCAAGGACAATTCGAATACCGCCTGTCAATGCCTTGACCGGTTGCCAATCAACCATTCCTTCATGCCAATACATGGTAGTGTCTGGCAGAGATCCGCTGCTCAACATTTCCCGGACTTGGGATTCTGAGTGCGGACCTTCAGGCTGAGATTCTTCATTGTGACGTATAAAAAAATCCATCCTAAATGGGTGGTGGCCTTAAACAGAAGTCAAACATGCGCAAATGGAAATGGCAAATCCAAAGCCCCCTGTGAAGCGTTGGCTGTAAACCGCAGATTCAATCTAGAGGAGATAAATGTCTCGGGTGACAGGAAAGAGCTAGGCTTAAGGCAGGTGTTCAGAATTAAAAAGCGGGATCCCTGGAGTTAACTAACTTTGTGGAGCCGCCAGTCTCTTTTGCAATCTGTTCCATGATACCCCCGGGGAATGAATCAATGGCATAGCAATTAATCATTATATTACCCTTGGAATTTCTCACGTACGCCAAGATGTCCCGGCCTCTGGAAAATTGACCATCTGCAAGAAACCAGATCGTGTCTGGCCTCATGTTTATGGCAGCCTGCAGGGCGGGCATGGGATTTGTTCCTCCCCTTTGAAATTTACTATTAATCCATGAGATGGCCTTATTCCTGTTCGCGGCAATTGCCGGTTGCAGTATGTCGGCTGGCGGCAGCTTTTCCAGACTGTCGTCAAAAAATATAACTGAGAATTTAGCTTCATCTCTCATTCCAGAAATATATTTAATCATATGATCCTGAGCTCCCCGAAGCCTGGTTTTTCTACCGCGTTGCCCCATGCTCCCTGACATATCAACTATGAAAACATGGTTTTTGCCTTTTCCCTCCAAACCCATAAACATTGGAGGTCCGCTTGAAGACCCTGCTCCTGTCTGGCCGATCCCTCCGGCTGGTTTTGATCCCGGAGAACCCACATCGGGTTCAACGGGAATGCTAATTACCAGGGTGCCTTCATCACTCGGCTGGATTGGAGTGGGATTGACCGTGCCCGTGGGGCCGGAACCGTCACCCTCAATTCCATCCTTACCGTCTCCACCGGCTCCGGGTCCCATGTCCCCCCCTTCTTTATCCCCGCCAGCCCCTGAGGTTAAGCCACCATCATCTCCTCCCCCTGTTGAGCCGGGGTTGGCGCACATTGTGAAGTATAATAGGACCAAAAAAATGATGATGAAAAACGAAAGGGCCCCGATGTAGGTGCGGTTATCCTGTCCTCCCGACCCTGGTTGCCCGGGAACGCTGGCTGCTTGTATTGGCTCGATATTCATTGCTTCAATGCATCATGTCATTGGAAAGGTTCATTCCACCGGAAGCTTGTCGCCTGATTTGCCCATTTCCACGTTTTCCTTATCCATTTTTGGAGTCCAAGCATACTGGAAATCCTTGGATGTTGTGGTGCGCTTAAATGAGTCGAATTCCTTGAAAGAATCCTGGTAAACGACATAGGTAGGATAATGTTTGCTGTGATCCAGTGTGGCCAGGAAAACCGCCACATCGAGCAGCCCCCCTGAATCTACTATCTTGGCGATGGCTCCTTTTTTCCCCTTGGAAAATTTGACAGCTGTTTTGTTTATCACAAATTTCCCTTTACCATCCAACCTCACACACGGAAATGCCTTGCCTTTCTGGATAATAATCGGAACCGGTATCATCTTGCTGGGCTTCTGTGTAGGCAAACGTAGGCCGCGAACAGCGAACTGGGCCCGCAGGTTCCCTTTCTTGATCTCACGTTCTTGATCATCTACATCATCCTTCAGCGAATCCCGCTCCTCCTTCAAGCTGCCTCGGCGCTCGTGTCCTTCAATCAAACCCACGAGTCCTGTGATCGCGTCGGCGACAGCCTTGTCCACCTTTTTACCATCTAGAATTTTAATGAGCTCTTTGATAATTTCTTTGGCCTGTGCCACTGCGCGTATCTGGGCCTCTTTTCTGGCTTCGTCCGCCTCTCTCTTCAATCCGTCTATGCTGCTTGACGCCGTCAGGGCAATAAGTAGAGCGATAAGTATAATGCCGCCAAAGGCGTTGGTGACGGTATCCAGCAGCAGACCGGTGCTGTCCTGATTCTTTATACTGCGCTTGCCTGCCATTATTTCCCCTCAAGGTTCAGTTTCTGGTTCTCGTGCAGAGTGTCTGTTCCTAGGCTAATTTTTTTTCTCTTTAGAAAGGAATGGATTTCCCTGAATGGCTCAATCCCCGACGGGCGGACAAAGAGCACGACTCTATGGTTTTTGTTCAACTTGTCTAGTAGCCTTTGCCGTTCTTGTTTGTCGGAGGCCGGGAATTCATCTCCCTCTTTTTGCTTGGCAAGCCAGAACCAAGAGAGTTTTTTTCCTATATCCATGATGAGGGTTTTTTCCATTTTTTCCTGTCCCTGTAGGAATAGTGAAGAGTCTTTTGCATCCGGGGAGTTCTTTTGGCTGTCCAAGATTATTTTGTTTTTTTTGAACCGATCTAATAAATCCGCAATCTCTTCTTGCAATTCATTGTTCTGATCTTCCAGGTCATCCGCCTCACTCGGCTGTTGGGTCATCCCCATCCCTTTTATGGTGTTTGTGAGGCGACTCATTTCATCAGCGGCAGCTGCGCCGGTTATGTCGGGATTTTTTATGTTATTAATGGCGTTTGAGAGGCCCTTGATCTGGTCAACCATATTGGTTAAATTCTCGTTATTCTTCTCGTCGAGTGGGTTGCCTGAATCATCCTGGGTGGAGGAGAGGATTAGCAAGAGGCAGAACACAATCAGGATGCCGATCACAGCAGTGATCAGGTCCTGTAGCGTCATGAAGTTAATTCCACCGCCAAGCTTTTTCCTGAACGATTTTGCAGCCATGTCAATTTAAAGCCTAACTGCCTTGCGGATACTGTGGAGGAGGGGGTTCCTGTGGGGGCTGCTCAACGGGGAGTGTCTGCGCAGCAGCCTGGCTTGGGGCCACTTGTACTGCCCCGGCTGATACGACACCCTGATTATAAGCCATCTGCTGAACAAGGTCGTGCTGGTTCGATCTCAACTTGGAAATTACATGTACGTGGCAGTACTCGTTGCATTCATCCAAAAATTCCGACTCTTTCGATTGCAGGAAATTGAGATAAAGCTGAATTAATAGGGCAAACACCAGGGCGACCAGGGTTGTTTCGAAGGCAGTAGACAAACCGCCAGTTACTCCGGAGAGGTTGGCTTTAATTTCCTCGATGTTGGTTCCGGACGAAATGGTATTGGCGAATTCCCCAATGGCGGCACTTAACCCTAGGACGGTGCCAATAAAACCCAGAATCGGAACAGCCCAAACCATGGCATTCGGCAGGATATAGCTTGAGGCGACCTGCTCCTCATCGTTTTCCGACAGGTTTTTCATAACGGCGGCGACATCCCTGATCTCACCAATGTTCTGCAAATTTGCTAGCGAGGTATCGATGCGTTTCAGAAGAATAAAATGTCTTGGATGATCCACCATTGCCCTTAGTTTCTCCAATACTGGCCTTGCAGTGGTTTCATTCAGAAAAAATTCCGGGTCCTCAGGCACAACGGATAATTTAAGGGCTCGGGCCTGAAACTTTACTTTGCGACTTTTCACAAAGAGCATGGACATAGCCCAAAAGAAAAAAAGTGTGCAGGGGATTGTCGTATAGAGATTGCCGGGCCTAAGAAGGGCGTCAGTCGCCACTTTGACTTTGGGGTACGCCCCCGCCAGGCCTTGAATGGCAAAAAAGAATCCTCCGGTCAGGAACACAGCCAGCATGAACCCGAGCAGTTTGTTTACATTGGTGTAAGCACCTGCCTTAAAAACACCGAAACGTCTCTCAAAGTCGCTCCTGCCCCATTGAAGAACAGGCTCCATTGGGCCTCTTTGATTGGCTGTCTGAATTGTCATTGATTTATCCTGATAATTTTAATTCAAAACCTTCAATAGAAAGGGCAAAAACTCACTGTAGTCTCTATCTTTCATCTTTTGTTTAAATGTGTTTAGTAAATCATCACAATCTACTGTTGGGCTGAAAAGAGGATTGTACCCCAGGGAGGCCTCCATATTAATCCGAACATAATTTCCACTCATGTCCCTCTTATACATAATTGCAATCTTCTTTTTTGGAGTAATTCCCCATATATACGGACCAAGCCCCGCCGTCTTCAGCCACGCCTCTGTCTCGCCCGGTTCAACCCTCTGGTATCCCACAAATTTAATTCCCCTGCCGTTGTTGTAGACAGCTCGCAGGAGAGCGTGATATTCCTTTGCCTCCTCCACATAGGAAATCTGTGAGGCCTTGTCGAAATGCTCCCGGAAAGCCTTGTATTCATCGGCGTCTTGCAATTCATAGACCATCCAGTCGCCACTTTTTATTTTATCAGCCCTAAGTTTTTTCAGGGTCGCGCGATCTTTCTGGGCTTGAGGCGACCACTCAAGCCCCCATTCCCCCTTTTGTTTATCCATCAGCTCATACAGGTTGTTTGCCAAATACGCGACCAACCCCACGTTAAGCGTTCTCTTTATTGAGGTTGGGACAACCGGCCCGTTGGGTTGTAGTTTAATATCCTTTTTTATATATCCATCCTTAACATCGTCCGCAACCAGCTTGTTGAGTTTATCTAGGCAAGCCAATGCATCCTCATCCCAAGTCCTACCTCCGAACAAGTCTTCGATGCCAGACTGTCTGATCAATCTTTTCTGACCGAGATACCTTGAAGATTCTTCGTCAACGATAGTGACATGTGGAATATTCCCCACCGGCTGGGAGGCTGGAATTGTAATTTTTTGATATTTTAGCATCTTCTCGCCCCCCGCCTTCCTCCAGACGTGCATTTCCATTTCCTTGTTAAACTGGAATTTTGGTTCGGTGGACTTCATGTAAACTTTCCAGTTGTCCTTCCAACTCTTGTGCAGATAAGTTTTGGTGCTAGAATCAGCGATAGGCGCACTGAAGATATAATACAGATCACAATTGACCTCTTCATTTTTGGTGATCGTGTCTTCCAGAAATAATACCGCCTGGCTAACCGGAACACTAGGCCGCAGGGCAAAGGGCGTCTTCAGTTTATCAAATAAGTCAAATATTCTCGGATTATTGAGTTGTGAAGGGATCAGGAGGTTGCGCTGCACGAAATTAAGGTCAATTGGTAAATTATTGATCGTTTTCAGGTTAGCCTCAATTGTCCTCTGGAGCAGTTGATTGCTTTGTAGCCTTCCCAGTGCCGCAAGGTATTCCGGCAACATCGCGCCGGCTGCTTTCGCTTCCACCTCATTGAGGGTAATATCCCATGCATTTAAATGACTTCCGAATTGTGTTGTTACCCGTTCGATATCGGTCAATCTCTGTAAATGAGTCGGGCTAGGCTTTAATACTGAAATGCCCCACGTTGTCGTATCTTTCTTCCATTTTGCCAACAGAGGCTTTATTTCATCCAGACCCTTCCGGACTGGTTCAGCGCCTTGAAATGATTGTAGTTTTTCTGTCCTGATTTTTTCCATCTTTGCCAACTGATCGTGGTATCCTCCGTGTATTTCCACTCGTTTTATCTCGATGTGTGACTCCCACGCATTCTGAACGATCGCCAGCTTGTCCTGAAACTCCGGCCGGTATTCTGGAGCCAACGCCTCCACCTTATTGGTGCCACTTGAGAGTTTCTCGCCAAACTGCTTAACTGCGAGAGCCTGTGAGAGGTTGATAGACGTGAACTTCCCATCCATATCTTTGGTGAGTTTGCCCACTAATTCAGCAACAGCTCCGCGCTCCTCTTTTTCGTTTTCAATGAAACTCCTTGCTTCCTTCATGGTTTCTCCCAAGCCTGCTACAAGGAGTTTCTTGAGTCCTGCCAGCATGACTCCGTCCATATATTGATCGGCAATCTGAACTTTTCGCTCCTTTATCGAATCTTTTAGATTCGCACGCAACGTCTTGCCTGAGCTGTAGGAGGCCATGCATAAAACCAGAATGGAGCAAAGTACGACAAATGCAGCAGCAGCTGACACCATTACCCGCATTCGACTTTTTTCTTTTTCCTGAATATCCCAGAGCAGGGAAGAGCGCTCCCTGTCAACCCGGGCTTGTATTCCATTGGGCACCGGTTTTTCGAGATCTTGCACAGCTTGCCAACGTGTGTTCAACTCCCTGGACGCCTCACGTAGCATTTCCAAGCTGAGACTCGTGTTCATGCCTCGGTCATTTTCCCTGTTTCCGAGAAGCATTTCCAGTTGTTTCAGGGCATTACGATAATCCTGTTCCAGCAGCCACTCTGCCTCTTTTTCTTTCGTCCATTCTGTTGCCTGCCTGACAAAGATCTCTTGTCTCTCTGAGAGTGATAAGTCTGTAACTTCGCTGCGTGCCTGGCTGACATTATCCAGTAAGGCTGAACAAGTCTGCCAATCATTCCCACTGATTGATGTAGATGCTTTCCTTAGCCAGTCTTCAACCTGCAAAGTCTTGGCCTTATCCCAATGATCGAGGTGTTGTGCGTTAAAGAACGGAAAATCTTCCACTTCCTCAACGATTTGGATTGCTTGCTCATTATTGGATTCACTGAGTGCCTCGTATAATTGCCTTGATTTTAATTCTAGGATGCCTCGTTCCAAGCCCGGTTTTGCTTGGGTAGCGGCTTGGTTTCCAGGATCCTTTTCCAGGATAGTTCGCAACACGTCGTATGCCTCAACACGTTTGCGATCCATCATCAGCCTGGCAAATTCCTTCGACAGTGGATGCCCGGCCCCAATTTCATCCTCATTCCTTAATGCATGGGTTAGTACCTTTATAGAGTTCTCATCAAATCTGGGGGGCTGTGGTAAATCGTTTTTGCTGCAATAATCGCACCATGATGCAACTTGATCGAAATTCAATATTGCCATTACCTCCATTAGAGGCGGCGACGTATTGGCTAATTGCACAGCGCCCACGAGGTTATTGTTTTCCATCATGGCGGCTGATTGCTCAAGACGGTGGACATTAACCTCGCATAATTCATGAAACTCTCTTGCTAGCCTGGCAGCTTGCGCCTTGTGCTTGCCGCTGTGCACCTCTTCCTTGAGCTTCTGCACCAGGCGGTTCATTTTCCTCAAATTCATGATTGTGATATACTTAGTTTATTGTATTTGGCGTCACGCGATTCCCGGTAAAAACTGATCGTGAATTCTATAAATTATCTGACAGGCGCATATGTAGCCAGTCGTGTTCATTTGATTTCGATGAGCGGCATGCGATTATTGCCCGACCTCAGCCACAACTTAAACCCGCCTTTTTCAAGGTTCACCCAGATCTCATTCGTATTCTTCTGGTCAGATTTCAGGTCATGTATTTTTTCTTTGAAAAATTTTTGTGCTTCATTTAACGCGGCTTTGGGATCGTTCCCGCCATTCTCCATCTTGTGAATTCTATCGCGGAATACATTTTTACCTTTTTCCTCCAAATTCGATTCATCCAATTGTTTTATTAATTTCTCCCTAAGTTTGTGGTATTTATGATCCTTTACTTTATCCCATTTCTCTAAAAATAGGGTTAACCCACCAAGAATGTCGTCCGCTTGATTTACTTCTTCTGGTTTTTTTGGTTTTGAATTCGATTCTTTAATATTTTTGATCCTCTCACGCGGGTCACGTATTTCTTTAAGGCGTTTTTGTTCACCTTCAGGCCAGGGCTTTATAATTGAATCCGTTATTTTATCGAATTGACTCAAGTTAAGTTTCAACTTTTTCTCCAGTGCAGAGTACTGCTTGTACAAGGTCCTAAAACCTTCATCGGTTTTGTCAAATTCCTCGGTTAATTCTTCACCGGATTTGAATATTTTATGATTACCCCTCTTTTTTGACTTGTTCCCCAAATCTTTCCTCACTGCATTTATATCCACGGGCAACGGATAGAACTTGCTTTGAGACTTTCCATTAAGCCAATTGGAACTTAACTCAAATATCGGCTTAGGCGTTCCATCGTGGAGCAATTGTTCCAAGAAATTTCTCAGTTTAGCGGACATTAGTATTTTCCCGTTCTTTTTATCCGAGATCAGATATCCCTCGGAATAACTGGCTTTGATTGGTGCTTTTTCCGCAGGGCCAAAGATAAACCAGTAGAAGGAATTACCCTTATCTTCTGCCTCGAAATACATCAGGTGGCTCCTCTTGGCATC